>JAZJZC010000003.1:0-117668 GCA_040390045.1 Patescibacteria group bacterium | reverse complement strand
TGGAGTGTGGAGTGTGGAGTGTGGAGTGTGGAGTGTGGAGTGTGGAGTGTGGAGTGTGGAGTTTTGCGGGTGGGGTTGGAGGTGGGTTTGGTGGGTTTTGGAATTGGTGATTGGGGAAGGGTTGGTTTGGTTGTTTGGGATTTGTGGAAAGTGGGTGTGGAAGTTGGAGGGATTTTTTTGTTTTGTTTGTTTGTTTTTTGTGGGTGTCGTTGCGACATTTGTTTTCCTTGTGAGGGGAAGACTGAGTCTACAATGTACCCGGATAGTTGTAGTTTTGAAGCATGAATCCTTCCTGTTCCAAAACTACAACTATCACAAACAATCTCGACTTCTTTTAAAGAGCTCGCGCTACTGGTGTAATTATACCTTTCTCCTTTATCAAACACAACGAATAATGAAAAAGTTATCCCCAATTTCACACTAGACCACACTTATTTAGAAATAGAAATTTTTACCTTTGCTTCCTCGAGAGAAACTTCTGTCCCGCCTGACACAGAGGCATATTGAATTTTCTTTAATTGAGTCGATTTGATGAGATCTTTCTCGTATTTCTGTAAAAATTGTAAAGTTTTTTCGTCCGCATCAACAGTAAGCTC
Source organism: Patescibacteria group bacterium (assembly GCA_040390045.1). Classification (NCBI taxonomy): domain Bacteria; species Patescibacteria group bacterium. The sequence continues at coordinate 117,072 of JAZJZC010000003.1, read as the reverse complement.
AGCTAATTCACCTGGATTAAATCCACTGGTCTTTCTCAAATCCTGTATCGCGCGAACAAATTCTCGAACACTTCCCTCTTCTTTAAGTTCGGGAGTGATGTTGAGATCGAGTTCTACTTCGGTCGACAGACTGAGATCAATGACGACTTCTTTGACGTTCACTTCATCTTTCACGAGCCCGAGAAAATCCTTGTCAGAAATTTTTAACTTTTCACTTTTAATTTTTAATTTTTGGAGCGGTTGTCGAACTTTTATCCCAGCCTTTGCTCGTTGTTCTAATCCAAGCGAAACAATTTTTCTCACTTCTTCCATTTGCTCCAGAACTTTTAAACCTTCAACTTTAAACTTTAAACTTTCTTCGGGCCATTTCTCCAAATGAACACTTTGCTCTTTTCCCTCAACTCCTTTGTACAAGAAATCAGCAAAAAATGGAGTAAATGGAGCCATGACTTTCGCAAGAGTCAGCAGTACGTAATTTGTAGTTTGTAGAGCAGAATTTTTATCCGCTTCATCTTCCCCCTTAAATCTGTCGCGCGATCGCCGCAAATACCACTGCGATAGGTCGGCGATAAAATCACGGATCGCCCGAGTTGGTTCGAGTAATTTATAAGAATTGAGAGAGGTTGTAACTTCGGCAACGAGTTGATTGAGTCGAGTGAGTATCCATTGGTCTAAAACGTTGTTACTGATTTGCTTTTCGTGTTCTGTGTTCTGTGATCCGTGTTCTGTTTCTGCATACAACTGGTAGAAAGTGAGAACGTTCGATGTGAGATTAAAAACCTTTTTCACGATCTCATCTACCGTTTTTTCGTCAAAATTTTTTGGCTCTCCGGGTTGATTAACACTGTACATCCAAAATCGTAATGGGTCTGCGCCATACTTTTCAATCATTTTGTGCGGGTCAACCACGTTCCCGACAGATTTCGACATCTTCTTGCCTTCGGCATCCAAAATATGTCCAAGGCAAATAACATTTTTGTAGGCTCTTCCCTTCCCGGTCAGTACGCCAATTGCGTGCAACGTATAAAACCAACCGCGAGTCTGGTCGATGGCCTCAGAAATAAAATCCGCAGGGTAAGAAATATCGTCCCACGATTTTTTTCCGTCCGCCGCGGCGGATTCTGCGTCTGTTCGGCGTAGATCCGCGTCCTGAGCAAACGGCATTGCCCCTGAATCAAACCAAACATCCATCACTTCTTTAGCGCGAGTCATAGGCGCGCCATTTTCATCGATAAGTTCGATTGCGTCGATGAACGGTCGATGGAGATCGAGTTCATAATTTTCATTATGTGGCAGAGGAACAAAATCAAGCTCTCGAATTTCAGCGTTTTTAATTCCATCCTGTCGAGCGTTATCAATTGAACTAATCGCACTGTAGGTTTCAGATAGTGATAGTCCATGGGAACCGGCATTAAGAAGCCAGCCTGGGCCTCCATGAGTGACAAACAGAATATTTTTTCCTTGGTATTTAGATTCGTACTCGTACAGAACTTTCATCATTCTTATCTTCGCATCAAGATATGATTCGTCACCGTCACGCTTGGCGGTAAAATATTCTTCAGTTTTAGGAAAAACCTCATGGTACTCTTCCCATGTTTTTCCTTCAAAGGAATACACCCCGATCTCATGCAATCGTTCATCGAGGGTTACTTTTTCTGGTGACAAACCCAAAGCCTCTCGCACAATTTCACTAGTTTCTCTGGTTCTTTTGAACGGCGAAACTACGATCATATCGATTTTTTTATCCTTGAGGGTTTGCGCTGAAGCTAAAGCCTGAGCTTTACCTTTTTCAGTCAGACAATCCTCACGATTGTCGTGCGTAGTACTGATCCTCCACTCAAGATTGTGAACCGACTCGCCGTGACGCATTACGAAATAGGTATTGCCAGATTTTTTGGCATACTTTTTGAGATCAGCAATTGATCCGATTACGACATATTTTTCGGCGTTTCCCGAAGTAGCTGAAGTTTTCCAAACAGGTAACGGCGTTCCCCAATATCGCTCTCGGGAAATTGCCCAATCCTTTACGTCCTTCAACCATTCACCAAACCGGCCATGCTTAATATAATCGGGTTCCCAATTTATTTTTTCATTTTCTGAAAGTAATTTTTCGCGAAGCGCAGACATCTTGATGTACCAAGAATCTCGGGCGAAATAGATAAGTGGGGTGTGACAGCGCCAACAGTGCGGATAACTGTGAGAATATTTTTCCTTTGAGAATAACAACCCACGTCCGGCTAAATCTTTTATAATCAAAATGTCGACGCCTTCATCCCCGCCCGACTGAACACTGGCTTCAGTCGTTCGGGCGGGCTTCACAAATTTCCCCGCCAAAAAACCAACTTCTTCTTTAAAGGTTCCGTCTTCTTTGACCAGGTGATGTTTCGGTAAGCCAACTTTATTGCCAAGCTCAAAGTCATCCGTTCCATACATCACTGCAGTGTGCACAATTCCAGTTCCATCGGTTGTGGTTACAAAATTCGCAGGATAAACCTTAAACGCATTGGCCAATTTTGGTTTTTCAGTCTCGGAAAGATTATCTTTGAGAAATGGGTACAGTGGTTCGTATTCCAAACCAATAAGTTCTTTGCCTGAAATATCTTGAACTACTTCAAAAGTTTTTTCTTTGAAAACTGTTGCTGCTCGCTCCTTGGCAACGATATACTGTAACCCTTCCGATACAACGAGCTGGTAGGTAATTTTTTCTCCAACAGCTAGTCCGACATTTCCAGGAAGTGTCCACGGCGTAGTCGTCCATGCCAACAAATAGGTTTCCTCCCCGTCTTTACTTTTAAACTTTTCACTTTTAACTTTGAACTTAGTTGTAACCGACAAATCCTTCACATCCTCATACCCCTGTGCCAGTTCGTGGCTCGAAAGCCCGGTGCCACACCTCGGACACCACGGCACCACCTTGTAATCTTTATACAAAAGTCCCTGTTCGTTTATTTTACTAACAATATTCCAGACCGATTCAATGTACTCTGGTTTGTAAGTAACATAAGGATTTTTCAGATCAACCCAGTAGCCGATGCGCTGGGTAAATTCTTCCCACTCACTGACAAATTTCCAAACACTTTCTTTGCATTTTTTATTAAAAGCCTCGATGCCGTATACTTCAATTTCTTTTTTTGATTTAAGGCCAAGTTCTTTTTCAACCGCCAACTCAACGGGAAGCCCGTGCGTATCCCAACCGCCTTTGCGACGAACATGGAACCCTTGCATGGTTTTGTATCGAGGAATGGCATCTTTAAAAGCTCTCGCCTCGAGATGATGAATACCGGGGCGACCGTTGGCTGTTGGGGGGCCTTCATAGAAAACAAACTCACCTTTTGGCGACTCTTTGGCCAAAGATTTCTCGAAAATACTATTTTCACGCCAAAATTTCAGAGTTTTTTCTTCGTTTTCCACTAGTGGATTTTTCTTGAGATTTTCGTCCATATAAAATAAAAAATGCTAGAACGTTGTCATTCTAGCATTGGAACCGATGTTCTAAAAGCGCTGTAATAAGCTACATCCCTTCGTCGCACGGACCTCCATCTTCATCTTGGTCAATGAAACAGCCTGGGGATAGTGTTTCCGCGATGATAAAGAGCGCCACGGCCCCAGAAGCTAACGCGCCGAGAAATAAGTTGTGTGTCACATGAGACACAACCCACCCAGCGAAAATGGCGACAGAGAGGTTAAGGAGCAGGACGAAGAGAAAACCCAACCCTAAAATGAATACAACAAGGGTTTCTAAAATACCCTTTGGACAATCAAGCGTAGATGACACTTTCATAATTCAGTGTGCTGAAAAAATCAAACTGACCATACCTTATTAAATTAAAAAAAGAAAAGCAAGTTTTACTTTGTGCTCTACATTTTCGAAGGGACCGGGATCCCTAGAAGCCACAACCCATTTTTCATAACCTGCGCAAAAGCCGAGGTAAGAGCCACCTTGTAAGAAGAAGTCGGGTCACCGGAATTCACAATTTGATTTTGAGCGTAGTAACTATTAAAGGATGAGGAAAGTTCGATGAGGTAGGTGGCGATAAGATGCGGAGCGAAATCAGCGCCGGCGCGAACCACTACTTCCGGGAAACGAGTGAGCATTCGTTCAATCAAAAATATTTCATCGGGCACATGTTTAAAATCAGGCAGAATTTTTTCCGCCGCGGCTTTCGCTAAAATGGAATTGGCTCGCACGAAAGAATACTGCAAGTACGGGCCCGAATCTCCCTCAAAAGAAATTGATTTGTCGAAATCAAAAATAATGTCGCCGCCAATAGCTTGGCGAAGAATGGAATATTTAATGGCTCCAATCGCAACCGCCTCGGCAATTTTATTTCTTTCAAAGGTCTCGAGCTCTCGATCTTCGATTTTTTTGTGCACCATAGCCTCGACAGAATCGATAAGCGCTTCGCCGGTTATGACATTCCCCGTACGTGACGACATCTTTCCAGTAGAAAGTTTAAGCATGCCGTGCGAGAGGTGTTTAATTTTGCCGGCGAGCTTGGCATCAATGAGACTCAAAGCTTTTAAGACAACCTTAAAATAATCGTTCTGCTCGTTCGCCGTAATAATAACCGCTCGATCAAACGGATATTTTTCATACTTCACAAAGGCCAAACCGATATCTTTAGCTTCGTAGGTTGGAAGTCCCATGGAATTTATAAAAACTCGAGTGTGAAGTCCGTATTGTTCTCCCTTAAACACCACCGCGCCATCACTTTTTTCAAAAATTCCAGTTTTGAGATTATCAGTTACGATAGCAAGGGCTTTCTCAGCCACTTCGGTCTCGAAGAAATAATAATCAAACTTTGTATCAAGTTTTTTGTAGAGAATTTCAAAATGAGCAAGACTCACCTCCCTGCCCCAGGCGTACAATTGGTTTATTTCAGAATCACTTTTTTCAAAAATGATTTTGTTTAATTCCTTAATGCGGGCTTCGGAAGTTTTATCTTCGTCGTATGCCACAGAGCCGGCTGCGTACGCCTTTCCAAGAAACACAATTTTTTCATGCAAACTAGCGCTTTCTTTTGGCATTTCTGAAACCAACTTTTGCATACCGAAAATGGCTTTCGCCACGTGAAGGCCGACATCACCCTGATACGTATCTCGTTTTACTTCTGCCGCTTGAAATTCCCAAATACGAGAAAGCGATTCACCGATATTGTTACTCATCATGTGGCCGATATGGAGTTCCTTGAAAAGGTTGGTGTTGGTGTATTCAACAATGATTTTTTCGCCCTTCCGTGTCGAATTTTTTCCAAAATTTCCGCCCTCCTTTAAAACAGTCGCAACATTTTCCGTAAAGAAAGTTTTGGCAAGATAAAAATTAATGAAGCCCGGGCCGGCGATTTCGAGCCGCTCGAAATCGCGAGGTTTACTTTTCTCCAATTCAACTAGAATTTTTCCCGCTAACTCTCGCGGTTTCATTTTTAAACTTTTTGCCAAAGCCAGAGCGATATTCGTCGAAAAATCTCCGTTAGTAATTTCGGCTGGGTGCTCGAGAACTACCTCGGCCGACTCAATGCCGATTTTTTTTAGACTTTCCTGTATTAATTTTTTTATTTTTTCCTCAATCATAATTATTTTCTCCTCTTGTCTACATACTACTGTCTACCAACTAATCTACTTTCTTCCAGTGCTCCCAAACTGCCCCATCCCCCTACTGCTATCTGAAAGTTCCTTCGCCTCAACAAGCTTAGCAATTGCCACCGGAAAAATCACGAGTTGTGCCACTTTATCACCTTTTTCAAAGGTGTACGCTTTGTCACCTAAATTTACCAGATGCACATTGTACTCGCCACGAAATCCTGCATCAAACACTCCGCCCATACAATGAAGTCCTGCTTTTGAAATACCTCCCTTGTCTTTGACGATAGCGGCGTAACCCTCTGGAAATTCTAAAGCGAAACCGTTAGCAAAACGATGGTGCGCTCCGGGAGCTACCGTCACCTCCTCCAACGAAAACAGATCAAGCCCCACGTCTCCCGGATGAGCGTAACTCGGCAATTTGGCGTCGGGGTGTAATCGTTTAATTTTAATTTCCATACAATTATTTTAATAGGGCGCTTTTTATTGCCTCAAAAAACTTTTCCTTCCCCTCCGGAATTGTGCCACTCGAATCAATAATCACGCTTGGTACTTTTTTTAGAAATTCTAAATAGCCTTCGCGAATTCTCTGGTGAAAATCCAATTTCCGCTGATCAAAATGGTCTGTCTCCTTGCGACGTTCTGCCACACGCTTGAGGCCAATCGCAGGATCGATATCGAGAAAAATATAGAGGTCAGGCTGCGCATCACGTAAGTAAATATTACGAATATCCCAAAAAAGTTTTTCTAATTGCGGCGCCTCTTGGCCAAAAATTTGATAGGCGTAGGTTGAAGAATCGAAGCGATCAGAAATAACATGAACTCCCTCATTAAGTGCTGGAATAATTTTTTTCTGAAGGTGGTCGTGTCGCGCGGCCCACACAAGACCAAACTGAGTTTCAGGCGAAGCATTTTTTGATTCGGGACGAGAAAGCATCAAATTGCGAATTTCTTCAGCAAACGGAGAACCTCCAGGCTCGCGTGTAGCTAGAAATGTGGCTTGTCCCGAGCTCGGCGTCGAGGGAAAAATTTCCGGCAAAAAACCCATCAGGGTACTTTTCCCTGCCCCTTCCCCACCATCGATCACAATAAATTTTCCTTTCTGCGTCATACACGACATTGTAACCGACAAAGAAAAAAGACGCGAGGTGGCGTCTTTCAAATCAAAACTTTCGAGCGAGACTACTGCGAAGTAAAGTCTCAAGTGACCCTATTATTTCTGCACGAGTTGCGACAGGAAACTTTTCAAGAACTAGAATTAGTGATCTGTAGTCTGTTTTTGTCGGTCCTTCAACCATCAACTTAATTAACTTAACCAGAGTTACGGATGGTTGGCCGCCACCATTAAGAATTCCATTAATGTGGGTAAAGGATACCCCAAGATGCTGGGCGCACTCTCTTTGATTCCACCCGCTCATGAGAAAAAGTTGCTGAAACTCCCTGGCGAGCCCTGCTAACTCAATATCAATCCTGTGTTTTGCCATAAACGCATGAGTTGTTCTGTAAGCTGTTTGAACACTACCACGCGACCTAAACTTCCTCAAGTTTAAAAAAGAAAAAAGACGCGAACCATAAACGGAGTGCGTCTTTGAAAATTAAATTTGGTAATCGTCTTCCGCGCTCGGGCTCAGAGTCGTTGGATCGAATAATTCCAAAAGTTGCATCCCACTTCCGGTGAGTTGTCCTCCGACCTGGACTCGGCCTTCATGTGAAAGGTTTGTGAGCAGTCGAGCGATAGCAACCGGCTGTGAAGATTCGTGTAAAAGTACCAGCGCCCTTAAAGAAACGACGAGTCGGATACTTGGTTGATCACCACGAAAAATCTTAAAAATACAATTTGGAGTAACTCCAAGGGCCTTTGCTAGTTTTGTTTTGGTCAAACCTAATTTCTCAGCAAGCTCCATAAACTCCTTCCCCAAATCACATTCGCTGTACCTCCGCCATCTTCTTTTGCTCATAAAAAACTAAAAAATCTAACAAAACTATATCACGAAGATGTATCCACCTTGAAAAAAATCAAAAGAAAAAGACGCGAACCGAACCGTGAACGGAGTGCGTCTTTGAAAATTACTTTGCCGAGCGGGCTCTTTCGCGAGCTATCTCGCCCGCCTTTTGACGGTCGCCTTCAGTAAACCCAGTCAGGTTGAGAGATTGTCCAGAACCTTCATCTTCCAAAACCTGCCAAAGCGGGCGCGAGCTCGGAGGTTTGGGCGCGCCACAAGTCCAAAGAAAATTGAAAATTTTCCCTGGAAGATCAATCAAAAAATCAATAATCATAGGTCAAATTTCGACTTCATCCATCATACCCTCTTCTATTTTTTTCGCAATTTCTTAGGATTTTGCTCAAAATTTGGTTTTTTTGTTTAACTCTCAAACACAGGAAACACTTTGTATCCTGGCTTTAAAAACCTACCGTCAGTTTTTGCTGGGTCATTCACCTTAACCTTAAAACCGAATTCTGTATCGCAGAACTCCTGAAAATCTAATGCTTCCTGCCAGGTTTTAAATTCAATATAACGAGAACCATTGTAGCTACTAAATTGGCAACCCAGATCAGTGGCATATTTTTCCATTTTCCTATACGCCGATTCACGCATGGCTTCATCCTTTTGAAAATCCTCTTGGGAATGAAACATAGCACTCTTAGAAACCTTGCCCAAATTTTCAGGCTGTTCTGGATTCATATTATTTCGATAATTATATATTTACTTTTTTCATGCTTTTCACGTAATTAAAATCTAACCCGCAAGTCTTCAGTGTCGGATAAATCAAGAGGCAAATCAAATAAACGTTTGAAGTTCATCCTCTGTTCGATTACAACTTTTGCCTTTTCAACCCTAGGGCCGCCAGGAGGCATATGTAATTCCGCATCCTTAATATAGATACGCTGACCATGTGTTCCAGTACCTACGTTTATCTCTGCTCTTCCGGTTTCCAGTAGCGTACGGATATCCTCATCATCCAAAGGTGAAAAACTTGTCCTATCTGTCCCTTGAACATTTCTCTGAATTCCATTTATGACTGACCCAAGAAGCGTTGCGTCCTTTGAGTCGAGGGCTTTACGAAGTTGTGTAAGATATACATTGATAGGTTGTTCCGGAACATTTTGGGGAATTTCATTCATAGTTATTTTCTCAAAACTTCATCTATTTTCTGCGCAATCTTGCGAAAATCTTTTTCTTTTTTTCCGCGTGTCGTTTCTGCTGGCGTACCGAGACGAATGCCCGATGGATCCATGGGTTTTCTAGTATCGAAAGGAATCGTATTTTCGTTAACAATAATTCCCGCCGCTTCCAGTTTATCTGCCGCTTCTCGCCCGCTAATTCCTTTCCCGTCTTGCCAAACATCAACGCGCAACAAATGGGTTTCTGTCCCACCTTCAACAATTCTCCAGCCAAGTTTGGCAAGTTCGTCCGCTAGCACTTTCGCATTTTTAATTATTTGGGACGCGTACTTTTTGAATGCGGGCGTATTGGCTTCTTTGAGAGCAACAGCCACCGCGGCAATTTGATTGAAGTGTGGGCCACCTTGAAGACCTGGAATAATAATTTTGTCTATTTTTTTGTTAAACTCGCGTTCGTCAATTTTGGAAAAAATCATGGCCGAACGCGGACCGCGAAGTGTTTTGTGCGTAGTAGTAGTCACTATGTCAGCATACAAAAATGGTGACAGATACACTTTTCCTGCTACAAGTCCCGCGAAATGCGACATGTCTACCATGAGAATTGCTCCTGAAGCGTCTGCAATTTCTCGAAACTTTTTGAAATCTACCACGTGCGCGTAGGCGGTAAAACCCGCAACGATAATGTTGGGCTTTTCAGCAACAGCAATTTTTTTTACTTCTTCATAATCAAGTTGTTCAGTTTCTTTTGAAAGTCCATACGGCACTTGCATCCAAAATTTTCCAGTCATAGAAACTGGTTGACCGTGAGTGAGATGTCCTCCATGCGAGAGTGTCATACCCATAATTTTCCCTCCTGGTGGCACAAGCGCGGAATACACTGCGAAGTTGGCAGGCGAACCTGAAAGCGGCTGGACGTTGACACTCCACCGTTGCGGATCAAGATCAAAAAGTTCCAACGCGCGTTTTTGCGCGAGCAATTCAACCTCATCGACAACCTTTGTACCGCGATAATATCTTTTTCCTGGATACCCTTCCCCATACTTGTCGGTCAGTTTTGAACCGAGTGCTGTCAACACATCTTTTGAAACATAATTTTCCGAAGCGATAAGATTGATCACCTTCTTCTGCCGAGCTTCTTCGAGTTTTATAAGTTTTTCAATTTGTTTGTCTTTCATGTGGATAGATTAAAAGAATTAAGTCCCGATGCGAAGCGATCGGGATCCCGAACTCCGAGTACGGAGCATCGGGAAATAAAATCAGATTTGGAAAAACTTATACCATAGTAAAACCATTCTAACACAGCCTTTTGGCAAAAGAAAAAGGACCCTAGACGGGCCCTTTTCCTACTTTCCAATTATATTTTCCGGAAATTTAGGATTAAAAAGCTTATCACTGCCCTCAAGAAGATAGACATCTTTGATACCGCCGGCGATCATCGAATTCCAACACGGTTCACAACACCACCAGTGTCCCCACAGATAGACATCAGCCCCTGTAGTATCCAGCCCTTGTTTTTGAGCAGTTTTGACGACACGCGTTTCGGAATGATTTTTTGATGACGCGCATCCCGGGCAAAGCCAATATTTTTGCCCTGAAGGAATTTTTAAAATGCGGCGCACACACCAACCGGCTTTATGAAGTTGAAGCATTTTTTTATTCTTCAAACCAGACTGATTTGCGGCGCGAGCAATTACCGTTCCGTCTTTAACCAAGACTGCGCCATTCGGATGGTTATAATCTGTCGAAAGTTCCCTGCACGCTGTTTCAGCCGCGCGCATAAATCGATCATGAGCAGGGACAAATTTAACGGTTCGTCCTTCGGGCATGTAGGGAAAAGGAATATTCATGGGCCCATTATAGCAAAACGTTTTTTGATTGCGAGAGCAACATAAAGGCACTATAATTCAATTCAACAAATCATGGCAATATTCGATGAAGTCTATAAAAACATCCTGAAAGATATCCAAACCAAGGGTATCTCTGAGATGAACGAGCGCACCGGACACGAAACCAAAGCTATTCCCGGCATGCATTTTTCCATTGATCTTGAAAAAGATGGCTTCCCTCTTTTGACCTTGCGGAAAATTCCAATACCAATGTTTGTGGCCGAACAAGTTTGGTTTATTACCGGCGCAAGGAAGCCCGAAATTTTCCTGCGACAATTTACAAAAATTTGGGACATGTTTACCAACCCGGGAGATGTGGTCACTGTTGCCTATGGCTATCGATGGCGGAAACACTTCGGTCGCGACCAGCTTGGATTACTCATTAAACTTTTGCAAAAAGAACCGAGCTCCCGACACGGCGTGGTGGTGACTTGGGATCCGGCGCAAGATGGGCTTGGTGGAGCTGTGAAAAAAAATGTTCCCTGCCCATATACATTTACCGTAAATATTATTGGCGGACGACTAAATTTTCACAACATCGTCCGATCAAACGATATCGTTCTGGGATTTCCCTCTGACGTCGCCGGTTTTGCTCTACTCGCTCACATTCTGGCGCAAAAATTAGGAGTTCGTCCCGGAATTTACTCGCATTCAATTTCCAACGCGCACATTTACGACAATCACTATTTTGCAGCTGACGAAATGATCAAACGCGAAAACAATCATCCAAAAATTGTTTTAAGCTTGCCAAAAAATGCCTTCGACCGTGCTGAAAAACAAGATAAAAAATTGGTGGAAGAAATTGTAGAAAATCTAACTAATCAATACAAACCACACGAAGCCATTAAAGGCCTCAAAATCGCTTTATAACTATGCTATCGATAATTGTCGCCACGTCAGAAAATAACGTCATCGGACAAGGTAATAAAATCCCTTGGCGAATGCCTAGCGATCAAAAACATTTTGCCGCAATAACAAAAGGCCATACGGTGATTATGGGCCGAAATACGTACGAATCCATCATGAATAGTTTGGGCAAACCCCTTCCCGATCGAGTTAATATTGTCGTAACACGTAATGCGGATTTCAAAGCGCCTGGATGTATCGTTGTTCATTCTTTTGAAGAAGCCCTTGAAAAAACCTCAGCCGAAACAGAGGTATTTAATATTGGTGGAGCTCACTTGTATGCTGAGGCTTTTCCAAAAACCGACAAGGTATACCGAACACTCATTCACACAACGATTGAAGGTGACGCCTTCTTCCCTCCCCTTGATCCAACAATCTGGAAACTTACCGAATCAAAATTTGAAGCGAAGGATGATAAAAACCCATTTGACGCTGATTATCAAGTTTACATCCGCAAATCTTAGTATAAAATAAACCGGTCTAACTAAACCCTAACCCCTACACCCTTCCCATGAGCGTCATAACCAAAAAACAAATTATCGAACGCGTCGAGAAAGGTGAAATCACTTTTAGCCCAAACCTCGACAGCATGCAACTGCAGGAACACGCCGTTGACCTTCGATTGGGATTTACATTTCTTATTCCTAAAATTTGGCACCTGACTGCGAACGGCAGAGAGTCGCTCGACAACACCCACTTCGATAAAAATAACAGCGGCTTTTTCGATGTTGTGGAACTTGAAGAGGGACAATATTTTGAACTGTTGCCTCACGAATACGTATTGGTTTCAACACTTGAAACTATTAAAATTCCTAAAGATTTGATGGCGGTGCTCTACCCAAGATCATCCACCAACCGCAAAGGACTTTCTCTCGATCTTACCGGTATTATCGATTCAGGGTACGAGGGACAACTCACTCTTCCTCTTCGTAATAACACTCATTCGCAAGCGGTCAGGCTCTATCCTGGAGAGCGCGTCTGCCAAATTGTTTTTGAAGAACTAACTGAAGCAGTCAACGCACGTAAAAGTAAATACCACAAAAAAGACATCGTCGATGGCGTCGGTCGGGAAAAACGCGACGAAGCCACACTCATTATGAAAGGCCAAATTCGAAAACTAAAAGCAGATTTCGCGGTACTCAAGTCACCTGAGGAGAAAAAATAAGCGAGACCGTGCGGAACGAACGCTGAAGTACGCGGAACAGACGCAGAAGGAAAAGTAAAAATTTGTACGATATATCGTACAAATTTTTACTTATTTTAAATATTTTTCCACTAGCGCCGGAACTTCCTTTTCAAAATCCGTGTATCGCTCGAAATGAAAATTTGGTTTAGAGATACCGCGAACAATTTTGGAAACAAATGAGTCTGTGTGAGCCACAGCGAGCACTGGCAAGCCACGCTTCTCAATAACAGTCGCTAGTCATAGCCCATCCCCGTGGAGGGATAATCACAAATCGCAAGCATGGCATCGCAGGCGGCAACACAGCCCAAAATATCGTGCTGGTAAATCTCGGCAGGTGTGTGTTCTCCCAATCCCACAAATTCTAAAACTTCAAATCCTTGACCTCTCAAAATATTTTTAACCCGAACAATCTTTTCAAGAAATTCTTTTTTATTGTCTTCGGTCAGTCCTCCTAGGGCGCAACCGACGTATAGTTTAGTTTTCATATATTTTTTATTTAAAGCAATTTTACCACAAAACCCCCACTATCACGTAGTAGTTTTGCTAACTCATTCTTTCGCGATTCTTATCGCGAAATCCTAGCGAGAACTATCCTTGTGCGGAATGTTCGCAGGCGGTTTGCTTGGTCCGATACTGAATATTTTTGAGAAAAAATATTCAGTATCGGAAACCGCCGAGTACTAAAAAGCCCTCCGCAGGAGAGGGCTTTTGCGTTCCGCATAAGGATAGTTTGAGCGCTTCTAACCCTTAACTTCTATCCCCATCGATCGGCATGAACCTTCGATAATCTTCATAGCAGCCTCAACGGTATTAGCATTTAAATCTTTTAGTTTTTTCTCAGCAATTTCGCGAACTTTAGCTTTGGTAATCGTTCCGGCTTTACTGACCACATTTTTGCCTGAACCCTTCTCCTTTCCGGCAGCCTTGAGAATAAGCGACGTAGCCGGAGGAGTTTTGAAAACTAAATCAAAAGTTCGATCTTCGTATACAGAAATTTCTACAGGAACAATATCCCCTTTCATATCCTTGGTCCCAGCGTTAAAACGTGTGACAAATTCACCAATGTTTACTTTAGCTTGACCGAGCGCGGGTCCAATCGGCGGTGCCGGGTTGGCTTTTCCACCTTCAATCAAGAGTTTAAGTTTTTTTACTGCTTTTTTGGCCATATATAGATTAAAGTTAAAAGATTAAAGATTTAAGTAAGAAAAAGTCGGAGAAACACTACTTTAATCTATAATCTTAAATCTGACAACTGTCGAATTAGATTTTCTTCACCTGAAGAAAATCTAATTCGACTGGTGTTTCCCGACCGAACATGCTGACCAAAACCTTTACCTTGCCACGCTCACTATCGACTTCACCCACTTTTCCTTCCAAATCTTTAAATGGGCCGTCAACAATGGTTACTGCGTCTTCTACTTCCAAATCAATATTGTGTTTGACCACATCGGAATTCATTCTACTAAAGAGTGTTTCCACTTCGGCCTTATCAAGTGGCACCGGAAAAACTCCGGAACCTACGAACCCGGTTACTCGTGGCGTATTTCGCACCACATACCAAGAGTCATCCGTAACGGTCATATCAACGAGCACATACCCGGGATAAATTTTTTCCTCCTCCTCTACTCGCTTGCCTCCCTTGATCTTAATTTTCTTTTCAACGGGCACGAGCACATTAAAAATGCGGTCTTCCATTCCCAGAGATTCGATACGCTGTTTTAGATTTCGCGCCACCGCGTTTTCATATCCTGCGTAGGTATGAATAGCATACCAATTTCTTCCTTCTTGAATTTTTTGTTTTGACATAAAAAATTAAAGTACAAATTTTTGCAATAACGTAGAAAAAATAAAATCGAGTCCACCGAGATAGAATGCTGTGGCAAAAGAAATAACAACTACCACGATACTGTAGATAATCGCTTGGCTTCTGGTTGGCCAACTGACATGGGCGAGTTCGGCTTTTGTTTCCTGTAAATATTGTCCTAATTTCATGTTTTGTTTGCTTATTACTCTTTATTGTATCAAAAAACCCCGCTCGGGGTTACCCCAATACAATACTCCTTTCGTTTGAAATGTCAAGTAAAATCCCCGTCCCGATGTACATCGGGACGGGGATTTTTGTTAAATTTTGTCTTCCAAAACTCGATTTACCGAATCTCGTAGGTAATGCTAACGTTTGAAGTGATTTTGTTTGTTCCCCCCGGTAGCTCTGGTGTTGCCATATCAGCCCCGCCCATGCCCAAAGCTTGTGATTTGGCATAATACATTGGCATTGGATAGGAACCGCTTTCAGAGAAACTGACAATTCTTACGAGGGAAACGCCGAGGTCGTTGGCCAAACTTTTGGCACTTGTTTGAGCGTCTTTTATAGCTATCACGCGAGCTTGTTTTGCAACTTGCTCCTGCCCATCAACACTGAAAGTGAGACCGCTCAAGTCGGTGACACCGAGCTCACCGAGACTGCCGATAATTTTTCCGGCATCAGCAATTTTTCGAACCTTCACTTCCACGGATTCAGTCACAACATATCCTGCGAGAATTTGTTTGCCATTTGGACCGTAGATGCTAGCGTTCTGATATTCATAACGAGGATACAAATTGTATCCAGAAACTTTTACGTCATCCTTAGAAACACCGGCTTTCTCAATGAATGCCAAAACCTCTTTTTCTTTTTTGGCAACCTCATCCTGAGCTGTAGCAACCACCAACGATTCCTCGGTGATGCTAAACGTAAATGTTGCGATGTCAGGCTTAACAACTACATCACCCTTTCCAGAAACCGTGATAGTTGTTTGTGGCGGAATGTCCTTGCCAATCAAAGACCAACCCTTTACTTCAGTGACCGATTTCGCCACCAAAAAAACTGTTAACAAAACCAAGGCGGCAATCCCCGCTTTGTGAAGTCTACCGTCTACCCAATGAGAGCAATTACATGTATTTTTTTCGTTTTCCATAATTTTATTGATTGATTAACTGCTAACGTTTCAATTCTAACACAAAAAAACAGCATCGCACATTTCTGAGCGATACTGGTAAAGCGAAAGTACTAAAGTCGAGGGGTTAAGAAACCCTAGCTTCCAAAGGCTCGGGATTTACAAACGAAGCTACAAGGAATTCACGATCGACCTTAGATTTAAGGCAATGGGGGACACGCTCCCACTCCACGCCTTTCCGAAAGAGACACGCCACATGCCGATCGCCATCCCAATGGCAAAACACGGTGTTAGGAAACACAACAACTTCGACATTCCTGGGCAAATATTTCCAATTCTGCTCCTTGGCATAAAAATCGAACGCGCAGGCGTTCATTGAACCGGGCACTGCTTGCGCCCTTAGCAGAAAATCATCGCCGTCAATAACCTTTTCTCCGTCTTTTAGAACATCAGTGAGAGCGAACTTCGAAGGATTGACCCACCCACACGGAAGATGTTGGATAATTGGTTTTTCCTGCTTCGCCCAACCTGGAATTTCTGGCTGACCGTTGCAGCTGAAGGAACCTATTGTCATCTGCGTTAGCTCCTGCAAACCAGCAAGAACGGCCTCAGTGTCGAGCACCCCCTTTAGGAGTTGGCGACGGAGCTGGCTTTCGTACCGAGTATAGGTGGAGGTTTGTTCCGCACTTAGTTTCCGACGATCGTCGATAGCAACCCTACTACTGGTCATAACAATTTCCTTTGTTTCTGCCCGACGCTAAAAACAGCGGGCGGTTTTGATGTTTAACAAAACAATCTTTTTCAAAAATCTAAATGGAATACTGACACAAATATTTACCTATTGTCAACCGCTGCTGCCTCAATCAGATTCTCGAATAAAGAAAGCACTGTCATCGGCCCCACTCCGCCGGGAACTGGTGAAATGGCGGCGACAATATTTTTAACAGCTTCAAAATCGACATCCCCTACCAATTGCCGCTTTGGGATTTCATACTCCAATTTTTCAACACTTTCTTGTTTGAACGTGCTGCTAGCCACTGAGTTGATACCGACGTCAACCACCACCTGACCCTTCGAAACGTATTCGACAGTTACAAAATGGGGGTGGCCAACGGCGACAATCAGAATCTCAGCGTTTCTACTTTTTTCAGGAACATTATTGGTTTCCCGATGACAAACCGTAACTTCCGCCCCCTCTCGCGCCAACAGTGTTGCAATCGGGGCGCCGACTAACGCCGATCTTCCTATTACCGTCACTTTTTTCCCAGAAACGGAAACATCGTATCCGCGCAGAAGTGATAAAACCCCTCGTGCAGTTGCGGGAATTACCGCTTTGGAATTTCCAGACTCAAGCAATTTTTTATTTTCTGATGTGAGTCCGTCAGTGTCCTTCGAAACACTAATAGTGTCGATCACTTTTTGTTTGTTGAAAGATTCTGGAATCGGCAACTGAACAATAATACCGTGGATGCCCGGATCAACATTTAGTTTTTCAATAGCGTTTTCGAGATCAGCCTGAGAAACATCATTCGGAAATTGGGTATGAAAAAAACCTGCGCCAATTTTCTCAGCAAATTTTCTTTTTTGCTCAATGTAGGCTTTGGATTCAGCGAGATCCCCCACCTGTATGATGGCCAAGGTCGGTTTCCTGCCGCTTTGCACAATGGCGGTTTTTAACCTATCCACACCTTGGTCGCGCAACACACGGCCGTTAAGAATGGTCACTCCCTCTGATTTTATTTCGTTGTCGTTGAAATGTATGCGAGCCATTGCCAATCGAGTATATCACGGTGACACGTGAAGAGCCCAGTTGGTTGACAGAGGTTTTGTAGGGTGTATGATAAATCCTACATTTCATACTTCTTCACAAAAAACTATGTTAAAACCAAACAAACATTCTATCGGTATCACCACTCTTGGAGAAAAGGGGCAGGTTGTCATTCCCTCTGAAATACGAAATAATCTTAAGTTGAAAAAGGGCGACAAACTGATCGTGTTTGCTAAAGATGAAGACATGATCGGCATAGCAAAAGTATCCAACCTTGAAAAATTTGCATCGCATCTCTCCACGATTCAAAATATTATTCAGAAACTTAAAACAAAAAAATGAAATTAGATTTCCTCAAGAAAAAAAGTGTATACATCCCCATTGCAATTGTAGTTTTTGTGGTGCTTCTCCTAACCTACTTCGGAAACAGAAAACCAACTCTTACTACTACCGTCGTGGCAAAACTAGAAAATCTGTCACAGGAGGTTACTGTCTCTGGTGCGGTTAAAGCCAAAGAAGCGGTGGAATTGGCCTTTGAAAAAGGAGGCCGAATCAGATCAATTAACGCCAATGTTGGTGATCATGTAACCGCCGGAAGCATTGTCCTGGCGCTTGAAAATGGTGTTGAAATTTCTGCCGTCGAAGATGCTCAAGCTAAACTGGCTTCAAAACAAGCCCACTTTGACGACCTTAAAGCCGGTGGCCGCCCCGAAGAAATCGCCCTAAAAGAATCTGGGTTAGCAAAAGCTGAATCAGATTTGGCAACCGATTATTCACAAGCGCCAAATATTATTCTCGACGCCTACAACAAAACTGACAACGCCATACACCGCCAGGCTGATATTCTTTTCGGAAATACCTCGTCTTCAAATCCTCAAATTAATTTTAACTCAGGAGACCAGCAAGCTGTTATTGATGCCCAGGCGGCGCGTTTCAGTATGCAAGGTATGCTCAGTAATTTTAAAAATTTAATTCAAACACCGCTCACCACTACCCTCGAAACCGAAAAGGCTTTGTCGCAGGCAAAAGATTACTTGCTCGCAGCCAATGACTTTTTAATAAAAACCAGCCGAGTATTGAACGCCGCTATCAATCTTTCAGAAAGTACGCTCGCGACGGACAAAGATGCGCTCAGTACCGCTCGAACCAATATCAACACAGCGCTCACCAACATTAACGACCAAATTCAAACCATCGCCACTCAAAAAATTACAGTACAAACATCAAAAAATGATCTCGAACTGACCAAGGCTCCTGCAACGGTAGAAGTATTGGCGGGTGCGACAGCAGATATCGACAGCGCCAAAGCTAACGTCAGAAATGCTCAAGCCCTTCTTCTTAAAACCTATATTGTCAGTCCTATTTCCGGAGTTATCACCAAGCAAGATGGAAAGATCGGTCAAATCGCCAGTGGCAACTCCCCTATCGTTGCTGTAATGAGCGGAAATTTTAAAGTGGAAGCCTTCGTACCTGAAGTTGATGTAGCAAAAATCGCTGTGGGCAATCCGGCTGACATTACACTCGATGCCTATGGAAGCGATGTGGTGTTTAGTAGTCATGTAGTCAAAGTTGATCCCGCGGAAACTATTATTGATAATGTGTCGACCTACAAAGCCACGCTAGAATTTGATAAAGATGACGCGCGAATCCGATCGGGCATGACTGCCAACACCGACATCCAAACAGCCGAACGTAAAAATGCACTCTCCCTTCCACAACGCGCTGTTTACGAAAAACTCGGCAAGAAATTTGTTCGAGTAACCACGGATGGAAAAAATCTTGAAGAGCGAGAAGTAACTGTCGGAATCAGAGGATCAAATGGAGACATTGAAATTTTGAGTGGGCTTGAAGCCGGAGAAACTGTAATGGCCACCGGAAAATAAAAATGCCCCTAATTGAAGTAAAAAATCTAAACAAAACCTATAGCGACGAAGGTGTCTCAACCACGGCACTTAAGGATGTTTCCTTTTCCATAAACGAAGGTGACTTTGTGGCGATCATGGGACCATCGGGATCAGGAAAATCCACCCTGCTCCACATCTTAGGCCTTCTCGACAAACACAGCGACGGTGATTATTTTTTCCAAGGAAAAAATGTGGCGCTGTACAGCGATCTTGAATTGGCGAGAATGCGTAACGAAGAAGTGGGATTTATTTTCCAAACTTTCAACCTCCTGGCCCGCACCACAGTACTCGAGAACGTAAAACTTCCCCTTCTCTACTCTCGTGTTCCAGAAAAAGATTGGGATAGACTGGCCCGTGAAGCGATTGAATCCGTCGGCATGTCACACCGATTGACGCATGAACCTTCGGAACTTTCAGGAGGTGAACGCCAGCGCGTCGCTATCGCTCGGTCTCTCATTAATAAACCGAAAATTATTTTCGCAGACGAACCAACCGGAAACCTCGACTCAAAATCGGGCCAAATTGTTATGGAGCTCATTCAAAAACTTAATGATAACGGACACACCGTCATTCTTATCACCCACGAAACCTACACCGCGGAAAATGCCAAAAGAATCATCCGCCTGTCTGACGGCTTGATTCAGAGCGATGAAATCGTTTCCAATCGAAGAAAGGCGTTTGAAAAATTTGTAAAATAATTTATGAAACTTACCTATAGTGTAAAAAATGCCGTCACCGGACTTAAGACGAACAAAACTCGTTCCTTTTTGACGATCTTCGGTATTGTCATCGGTATCACCTCGATCATTCTGGTTATGTCACTCGGAGCGGGAGCCCAGAATTTTATTCTCTCTCAAGTCCAAGGTCTCGGCACCAAAACCGTAGCGGTCATTCCGGGACGCGAACCCAAGGGACCGTCGGATTCCGCCCAACTTTTTAGCGACTCACTCAAGGAAAAAGATTTGATTGAATTGAATAAAAAACAAAATGTGCCCAATCTTTCTAAAGTGATGCCCGTAGTTTTCGGCGGAGAAACCGGACTCTACGAAAGTAATACCTACCGACTAACGGTCTTCGGAGGCACCGAACTCATGTCGAGTATTTTTGATCTTGAACCTGAAGAGGGGCAATTTTTCACCGAGGATGATGTCAAAGCCCGGGCAAATGTCGTGGTTATCGGCTCAAAAGTTAAAGAAGAACTTTTCGGATCGAGCGAAGCCGTTGGTCAAAAAATTAGAATCAAAAATTTAAATCTACGAGTCATCGGTGTTCTGCCCAAAAAAGGCCAGGTGTCATTTTTCAACTTTGACGAAATCGCCATGATTCCCTACACCACTGCCCAAGAATATATTTTCGGTATTAAATATTTTCATCGATTGATCGTTGAAGCCGACAGCGAAAAAAATATCGACAACGTGGCAGAAGATGTTCGCATCACTTTACGAAATTCCCACGGCATTACCGACCCTGAAAAGGACGATTTCTTTGTTCAAACCCAAGCTGACCTTGCGAGTAGACTCGGATCAATCACGACCGCTCTTACCTTATTTCTCGTTGCCATGGCATCGATTTCCCTTTTTGTTGGTGGTGTTGGCATCATGAACATCATGCTCGTTTCAGTAACTGAACGCACCAAAGAAATTGGTTTGCGAAAATCAATCGGCGCTACTAATAAAGATATCCTGACCCAATTTTTAATCGAGGCAACAGTACTCACGGTGTTAGGAGGGTTCATCGGAATTTTAATTGGAACAGGACTCTCGTTTATTATCGCTCAACTCCTCACGAAATTTGCCGCTATCGATTGGTCATTTAGTTTCCCATGGCTCGGTGCCCTGCTCGGTCTCGGTGTTTCGGCTACGATTGGACTTGTCTTCGGTATCTACCCTGCCAAAAAAGCCGCTGAAAAAAGTCCTATGGAGGCACTGAGGTATGAATAAATAAAAAAACCAGCAATGGTTTTGCTGGCTTGAAACGTATCTAACTCAATAACAAGAATCGCTAATCCCGGGTCTTGTGATCCACTCTTTAACAACTACTTTCTCGAAAAACTTCAAAAAGTCTTCTGACAATCTTTTGAAGTGTTTTGTGGCGTACGCCCGTCTCACGTCTTCTCCGCCACACTCACAGAGAGTGCTCAAAGAATTGATAGGAACCTTCAAGCCCTTATCGGAAGAATGCGCAACAAGCAGTGAGGAATAGAGGGTCTCATAACCCTTAAGGCTGTTCTTTCTGGTTATCCAGCTACCAGCATGCCAAACCGCATTAGGAAACTTCCAAGCATTGCGCTCACGAAGTTTAACGAGAGTTTGACCAGAACTAATAACATCGTCCAAAACAAGAATCGCTCTAATTCCGGAATTGATAAACCTTCTCGTGTAAATTTCTCCAACTGTAACTACGGGATCTTGATCGGGAAACCAAAAACGTTTGGCGTAGACATGTTTGTACGTATACGAATCTTTAAAGACTGAGCCTCTACAAACATCAACCGCACTCGCGCCAGGAAACACAAGTAAGGCCTCCTCTTTCTTAACTCCGTTGAGATCGCAAAATGTGCAGAGCAGTTGATCTAGACTCTCAGCAAGAGTGGATTCATAAAATGAGAGAAGTTTTTTCCCATCCTCCCAAGCAATTTCCTGTAACACACTGAGACTTTTTGAACTGATACAAGTTGGAGCGATGAGAACAAGGCCGTTAGTCGAAACCGTCTCGTTAATTCTATATTTGATTTTCATTTTTAACTTTCTTCAAGCGATCGTGATTAGGTTTACAAAGAGCACACTCTTTCCAAAAGAAAAATCCCTTCTGAAAAGGGATTGATGGTGAGCACCTTGAAAATAAAAATCACACCCAATCTCTTTTCATAAGAAAATTGAGGGAATGATGAGTGATATTAAAATTTTTGTTTCGTTGGCTCTTCATAAATTTAAACTAGAGATAAAACTTTAGTAACTGCGTCCTTTGGTGTTTTGGCTCTGATGAGCTTGACTAATTGACGCTCATCAACAAATTTCCCTACCAACTTCTCGCCCCATCCGCCCATGCCACCCAAAACGACGACCGGCTTTTTGTTGCGATAGGCAATTGCAATCTCTTGAAGCGTCCCGGCGCCACCGCCAAGTACGATAAGTGCATCCGACATTAAAACAAGAAAAAGTTCATCCATACCGTCCGCCTCCATACCCGTCAGCACTTCAACGTCAGTAAATTTGTTCGATGTTCGACGACGATTTCCTTTAATTATTCCAACGGTTACTCCTCCACCCCTCTTGGCGCCACGAGCAGCCGCTTCCATAATCCCACCTTTACCACCAGTCACGACAACAGCTCCCCGCTGCGCCAAAAGAAAACCGATATCTTCGGCCGCTTTCTCCATAGCTTGTGACGCCCCACCTTTCCCAGGATATTCGGTTTGCGACGCAGACCCGATAACACCAATTTGTAATTTTCTTTTTTGGTCTAATGGTTTTTCTGCTTTTATTTTTGTTAGTTGTTTCTTTTTCATACACGTAATATATTTTCTCTGCACTTTAGTTAACTAAAGTAATTATTTTAAAAAAATTCGGTAAACTTCTATTTCTTCATCTATTTCTTTTTTGGGAACCGTGAGAGTGCGATACGATACCCTCCCATTCCGCCTTTCACCCACTTCTTTACCCGAGCGATAGTCGTTGAACTCAAACCGGTTGTTTCGCTAATAGCGTTGTAATGCACCTTTTTATCGAGCATTTGAGCCACATAAAAACGATGGCCAAACTCAACCAGTTCCGCTTCCGTAAGTAAATCTCGCAAAAAGGCTTTGATTTCGGAACCGTTTCGCAAAACTGAAAATGCCTTTACCAGAGCCTCGGTGCGAGCATTGTCCCATGTTTTTTTAACTTTGCCTCTGGTTTTTTTCATGTGGTGTCTGTGTAACTAAATTCAGCTTGTTCTTCTCTTCTTCAAATTCTCACAAACTAATTACTTTAGTTGACTAAAGTGTAGCAAAACAGAATTTTTTGTCAATACCTGTTACTTTAGTTGACTAAAGTAACAGGTATTGGGTTTTTGGTTATTTTAAACTAATTTGGAGTAACCTGAGCCACTTTAAATTAGTACGCTATAGATTTTTAAGATAGGCCTTGAGTTTTGGGCCCAGTTCTGGATGTTTCAAACCAAAATGAATGTTGGCTTTCATGAAATTAAATTTATCTCCCGTGTCGAGCCATTCACCTTCCAGCATTCGTCCGTAAATTTTTTCACCGCGGGAGAGCATGAGCTCAAATGCGTTCGCCAGTCGAAGTTCACCAGAAAATCCGCCTTTTTTATTTAACTCCTCGAGTGCATCAAAAACTTGCGGCGTAATAATATATTTCCCGGGCACCACAATGTTGGTCGGCGCAGTTTCCACACTTGGCTTTTCCACAAAAGATTTTATTTCCCAGTGCTTGTCATCAATTTTTGTGCCATCGATAACGCCGAACTTTGAAACCTCATCTTTCGGAATTTCGGCAAGACCAAGAATCGGCGCGTTAAATTTTTCATAGGAATCCAAAAGTTGTTTGCAGGTTGGCACGTCGCTGTCGTACAAACAATCGCCAAAAACTACGAGCACCGGTTCGTCTCCGATAAGTCTCCGTGCTTGCAATAAGGCGTGTCCATCTCCACGAGCATCCTTCTGGCGAACGTAGGAAAATTCAGCGAGATTTGAAATGTCCCGAATCAGCTTCGCTTGCTCAGGTTTCCCCTTTGCTTCGAGTGTACCCTCAAGTCCTGGCGCCACATCAAAATGATCTTCGATAGTTCGCTTCTCACGTCCGGTGATAAAAATAATTTCCTTTATGCCTGAGGCCACGACGTCTTCTACAAGATATTGGACGACTGGTTTATCAACCACAGGAAGCATTTCCTTTGGCATGACCTTGGTCGCTGGCAAAAAACGGGTCCCAAGACCGGCGACTGGAAGTAAGGCTTTGGTGATTTTTGAGGGCATAAGTAAAAGGAGTATAGCAAAACTTATATTAAATGTAACCTCGAAGAGAGGAAGTTATTACAAAAGCTAGACACTTAGTGTCTAGAAACTGTTGGAAAAATAAAAAATGCCACCAAGGTGGTGGCATACACAAAAACTTTCACTGATAACAAAAATATTCCTCTGGCTCCCACCTCCATTGACCATCACCGGTAACGTGTTTGAGTAAAAATCGGCCGGTCCGATTTTGCAAATATTCTTCGAATCGTCCACAATACGCTGTTTTCTCGTCAATTGGCCCGCGAGGTGGGAACAAAACTACGCCATGGCCAGCTGAAACCTTTTTGCTGACAAAGGCTGGAAATTTCCTTTCCCAAAGCTCGTGTTGGACTTCGGGATGGAAACCGAACTCAAACTTTGTCGGGGTCCAATTCCTATAAACCGCTGGAATCCGAAACTGCCAGGAGGCAATTTTTCCTTGCTGCAGTCTGCTGTAGCCTTCGAGCACCTCACCTTGCTCTTTCCCAACAAAGAGAAAAGCGAACGGATGCCAAAAACCAAAGTTGGAACCACCAGCTTCCCGTAGCATTGGCATGTGATACTCGTGATGAATAGCCAACGACATGGCGGATTTGGGAATATTAAATAAATTCAAAACTTCCCTCGCGTGAACTACCCACAAAGCGGCAGTCAGGTCGTCACCTTGTCGTTGTTGATGTTTGCAATCGGCACACAAGCTAGGGAAAAGAGCGCCTAGTTTTCTGGTAGGTTCGCTTAATTCCAATACCGCCTGATGCCTGTACATTGAAACACCGGCAAACGAACCAAGCTCCACTATAGAGTTAACAAAAAGCCAGTGAAGCATGGCGAACGTTTTCTCGGGATCAAAAACCACGAGTGTCATCGGCGTAGTTTCGTGAATTGGAACTGTTTCCCCAACAAGGAAGTAAGAGCGGTTGAGTAACGCGTTGCGCAAGTCATCAGCGGCAACATTCCAATATTTTTCCATAAGCGAGTTGTACAACTCCGCCATGATTCGAACTGCACCTAAACGTGCATGAAGTTTCGCCGAAAACTGACTCTTCGTTAAACCAGGGAACTCCCTGCGAATGTCATCGATAAAATCCACGGGGCTTCTGTCGAACTGGCCGCGACAAACCCTGAAGGCCTTGCTGGTCGCCAACTTAGAAACAAGCCACGCTCTTTGCTCATCCGAGCAAGGTATGGCTTCAGGCACTCGATCTTTTATTTTCATGGTACTGATCACTTCTGAAGCGAGAAACCTCGAGGAGGTCTCCCAGGTTTTAGCCGTTCCCCGCGGGGGAAAAACTAGGACATCAAAAGTCTTTTGCGTGCGCAAAAGTATGTCCAAATCTAATACTGGCCTACAAAATCTAAAAGGTCAAGGTTGGGAAATCGTCGAAAAATTACAACAGATAATTTTTCTTAAAAAGCTCGTAGCGCCATTGTTGGAGCTTGGGCATCCGATGATTCCTTTTCACAAGCCAGATGGCTCGGAGAAATTCAAAATGCTGAAGATAATCAGAAATTTTCGGCAACCCTGCCGCTATGTAAATTGCGTCGAGCCTCTTGTAGTACAGGGCTTTCTGCTCATCAGTAAAAGAACTGAGGCGAATGTATTCATAACCAGTAACACTTGGAAAATACTCGTTGCTAAAAATGTTGGTTACGAGGTCATATCCGGCCGGTCCATAATAGGTTTCCTCAAAATCAATAACACCTTTAGGAAAAATATTGTGAGGGTTAAAATCACCCTGTGTTAAAACTTGAGGGAAAACTTTGAGCCCTGTGAGAGCTTGCTGATAACGCTCAGAAATTCTTTGCGAAAATTCCGGCAATTCATCTTTCAAATCATCCGGCCCGACAAGCTTGGTGAAAGAGACATCTGTCATGTCTACGGTGGCGGAGCGAAGTTGGGCACGCGCAAATTTTTCGGAAACTGAAATAAACCGCTCGAACAACTCAGGCGAAATCACCCCGTCCTTGTCAAAGTCATGTTTGAACAGAAAACTAAAACACTCATCACCAAGTGACTCTTCAATAAAATAGGCTTGCGATTCAAATTCGCCAGAACCTACAGTAGGCGCAACTGGAAAACCAAATGAATCGAATTTTTTATGAAGCGACAACATTGCCGCCACCACTTCTGGCTTCCCCACCCGAGCATAAAACTTTCCAGAGGTGTAAACGGTAACCTCGCCTCGGCGACTCTGTCGGACGATTTTAAATTTTTTTCCATCGATAATAATTTCCGGTTCAGTCATAATCAGAAAAACTAAACCGTTCGAACAATCATTGCAAGTAGCAGAATGCCAAAAAAGTTAAATACGAAAGAAATAGGAATTAAAAAAATCAATCGGGTTTTTGAAACGCCCATCAAGGCGAGGCCCAGTTCATCGGGCAGTGGCGACGCGATAATAATTCCCCCGAGTACCGGCAAAAGCCACTTCAAGAATCCTAAATGAAACGAAGCGAAAAAATGCTTGCGCCAAAACTTTCGCAAGACTTTTATTAAGTCATCGGCGAACACATCGCGAATAAAGAAAAATAAAAGGAGATCACCAAAGACCGCGCCGAGCGCGCCCCAAAAAGCTACGACAAACATGGGGCCTGAAGCGGCTAACCCAGCTAGAGCTACCGAGGCTGGTGCAATGGTAAAGGCCGAGGTGAAAAAAATACCTGCAATGAAACTACCGATGACTTTGTAGCCTTCTGTGGCTGACAAAAAATGACTGACCACACCTGATCGCACGAGCCCGTAGGCCACCACAGCACTCAAAAGAATGATCGATATGTCATTGGCAAAGCGATAATTTTTTACATTTTTTTTCTGTTTCATTACTATAAGTATACAACAGTAAAAATGTGGGCGAAATGTGGCTTCACAAGTTTTTTAATTCTCCCTTTCTTAAAAGGAGTGGCTCATTCTTATGAGACGAGGGATTTAAAAATCCTCCGACCTCGAAGACTCGGCCACCTCCTTTAGGAAAGGAGGAATGAAATCTATTTCAAAAATGCGGCGCGAATGAGATTGAGATCATCGTATGAATATTTTTTGCCGAGTGCCTCAAACACCGGTGCCAATTTTTCAGAGCCCAGTTCTTTAAACACTGCTCTAATTTCGGTTAAATTTTTTTCGGCCTCGATTGAAATAATTTTCCGCAAATCGTCTGTAGTGACTTTTCCTCGCATGAAAAGTTCCTCAAAATGAGCAGTGACCGTTCGCGTGCCGATCTCACGCAACGTTGCAATCTCGGCGATTGACTTCCCCGCCTTCCACAAGTCAAAGGTTTCGTCGTATGTTGTCACGCCAGGAATTTTCTTTTTTAAACTTTTAAGTTTCTTAGGTTGTATCTTCTCAGGAGTTCCTCCACAAGCTCGAATAAAATTTTTCTCCATTTTTTGAAGTTCTGCTGGGGACAATTTTTCAAAAGCATCGCCCGCCTCTTCCGACTGCTCCTTAAACTTACTGTCAACAACTAAAATGTCTGGGTGGACTTCAAGCGCGCGCTGGTTGTACCCGAGTAAAAACAAACCCGAAAATGAACGGACTCGTGAAAGCGCTACGTAGCCTTGGCCGTATTCAAACGCCTGAGAAAGATCAATCACCGCCGCATCGAGTGTCATACCTTGGCTTTTGTGCACCGTTATGGCCCAGGCAAGTCGAAGCGGCACTTGGGTAATTTTAGCCAAAGTTTTTGAACCATCAGTAATCGTCCACTCCATCGGCTCAACTGCAATTTTAGCGCTGCCGAGCGTCGCGACTATTGGAGCGCCAGTGTCACTAAAGCCGGAAATTTCTCCGAGTGTTCCATTGGCAAAACCTTCTTCAAAATTATTTTTGGTAAACATCACTCGCGCGCCAACTTTAAGCAACAATCGTTCCGGCGACAAACAGCCTTTTTTAAGTCCGAGTAATAATCTCTCCGGCCCAACTGAATCCATAATAAACTCACGAACGTCGCTCGCAATGGCGGCTAATTTTTGATTATTCACTTTGTCGACATCAATATTATGCGAATACAATCGCGTATGGGTATGCGCCGCTCCGGCTTTTGGTTCAATTCTTCTCTCGGTGAGCGCTAAATGAGCACCCTCATCCACATCCCCACTGCGAAGACTCGATAAAAAGGAAATAAATTGTTCGTCATCCTGACGGTGTTGCTCGGTGAGATAACAAATAAGTGGCGACGCATCCTTCCACGATGGCGACATAAAGGCAAACTTCGATGGTGGCTCACCCATTCTCGAGATTGGCGGTAACTGAAAAAAATCTCCCACAAACACCACCTGAAGTCCGCCAAAAACTTCTTGATTTCTTCTGAGTGCGCGACACGCCTGATCAACCGCGGTCAGTGTTAAAGCATCGAGCATTGAAATCTCATCAATGATCAAAACTTTGGCGCGAGAAACACGCCTGGTCAATCGTTCGTTGGTTCCCATTTTATCGAGATCTTGTTCCGACAAAACTTTGGCAATGCCGATGCCGGACCATGAGTGAATAGTCACACCTCCAATATGCGTCGCAGCAATGCCAGTTGAAGCGGTAATGGCTGGTTCAATGTCATGTTCACGCAAATATTCCACGTAGCGATTAACGCTATGCGTTTTTCCGGAGCCGGGCTCCCCCGTCAAAAAAACGTTGGCCCCGGTTTTTAAAATTGTGAAAGCCGCCTCTTGAGTCATGGGGGTATTGTAGCAAATTTAATGGTGCACTTGGGCTTTGGAGCTTTTGCCAATGCCACTCTCTGCTATAATTCCAGAATGAAATTAGATTCGCTCAACCTTCGTGATTTGGGATACATCATCTACCGGAATGTATTTCTCATGACGCATGCCATTATTATTGCAGTCGTAATTTTACTTATCGCTTTTGGTAACGTCCGCGCGGGAATTTTTCTTGGCATCATCGTTGTTATAAACTCCTCTCTCGGTTTAATTCAAGACATCAGCGCATGGAGAGCACTTCAGAAATTGCAACTCTTGACCGCGCCACGAGTATTGCGAGTGAAGAAAGATAAAACGGAGGAATTGATTTTGGTGGAGCAGATTAAAAAAGGAGATGTCATTAAACTAAAAATCGGCGATCAGGTCCCTTGTGATAGCAGGGTCCTCAATGCTTTCAACCTAGAAGTAAACGAGGGTTTGATAACCGGAGAATCGGACTCCATTAACAAAAAAGATTCCGACTCGCTTCTTGCCGGCTCGGTTATCACATCAGGCTCGAGCACTATCGAAATCGAAACTCCGTTTACTGAAAGCCGAATTGCTCGAATGACTGAGGGTATTAAAAAATATTCCACGAACGCGAGTTTAATTCAAAAATCATCTGAGAAAATTATAAAAGTTTTCAGTTACATTCTGATTATCTCTTTAGCCTTTGTCGTTACGCGTGGAATCATCCTCCATGAATCGGCAGTAAACGTCGTTCTGGAAATCGGAACCTTAACCAGTATTTTGGTGCCACAAGGTTTGGTGTTTGCTGTCACGTTGTTTTTTGCCTACGGAGCGGCCAACCTGTTCCGCAAGCACGTCTTGCTTCAAGAGGTCAACGCCACAGAGAAACTCGGGCGCATCAAAAATCTTTGCATGGATAAAACCGGCACCATCACCGAAAATATTTTGTCGGTCAAAGATATTTCAGTCCCCGACGGCGTGACAAAAGAAGAAGCACAGGAGCTTTCTGCAGGATACCTTGAAGGTTCGGGCGACTCATCACAAACAGTCGATGCCATTAAAAAGTTTCTCACTAAAAGTTACGGTGGCACAATCTTAAAAGCGCTTCCCTTTTCCTCATGGCGACAATATGGTGCGACACTTCTGAAAAATAGTTCAGGGAAAGGAGAAGTTATTTTCGCGGGGCCTGCACAGATTTTCTTGCCGCACATGGAACGTGAAGAAGAAAAACTCTGGCTGGAAAAACTTTTAGCTGCCCTGGCCACCAAAGGAGAACGCAGTCTATGTTTTTTCCGAGCCTCCGAAGAAACGCCTCTTGAGAGTTTGGACCAAACAAAACTTTCCGTAGTCGCTGTTTTTGTATTTCATAGCGATCTTCGCCCAGGCATTCGCGAAACTATCGATTTTTTCCAAAATCGAGGTGTGAATATTAGAATTATTTCGGGAGATAATCCGGAAACGGCCGCCGCGGTTGCCGCGGCGGCGGGAGTGAAAAATAGCGACACCGTAATCAGTGGTAAAGAATTGAAATTGTGGAACGAGCGAGACTTCGAAACAAAGGTAAAATCCTACGCCATCTTCGCTGGTATTTTGCCAGAACAAAAACGCCAAATTATTGAAGCTTTTAAGAAAGACGGCTTCACGGCCATGATTGGCGACGGCGCTAACGACGCGCTTGCCATCAAAAGCGCCGACCTCGGCATTGCTATGTTTGATGGCGCGCCAGCCATACGAAGTCTCGCGTCAGTTGTTCTCACCAACAACAGTTTTTCCGCGCTCCCCGGAGGAGTTGAATTGGCAGACAACATCATTCGCTACCTTGAAATGTTTTCAAGTATGTTTCTCAGCCAAACCTTCATTGGCCTTTTGTTTTTCATAATCACCAGCATCGCAAACATATCCTACCCACTCACGCCTTTCAACGTCACACTGATCAACTACTGCGTCATCGGTTTACCTGGAGCACTTATTTCGTATTGGGTTGTTCGCTCTCCGGCAAAAGTTCGCAGAGCAAGCGGCGGTTTGTTTTTGAAACGAGTTCTGCCTTTTGCTTTTGCCTCATCAGTCATTCAAACTATTGGGGTGGCCGCGATATTTTTCTTAAATCAAAATTTTTTGAAATTAGCAGAGCCGAACACCCTCGTCTCCTTCGCCTTTATTATTTTTGGTTTCAGTTTCTTCGTCTTCGCGCCAAAAGTTTTCCAAGAAACGGTGACAAGATCGCAAAAAGTGGAAATCCTTTTCCTTGGTATGGCCGAGTTTTTGTTGTTACTGGCAGTCTTCAATATTCCATGGCTTACGATATTCTTCACTGTTGCCACACCAAACATTTCCCTCGCTAATCTAGGTATCATTTTGGGCATTATTTCTCCGCTTTTAGTTGTTCAATACGGTCTTGCGAAATATTTTGGATCTAAAATTTAAGTGACTATCGGGAGCTTCCCTCGAAATTTTTCGGGAGTTTCTCCTTACAGGAGCAGTACACCTTTCCTATTTCTTCGTCATGAGAATGTCTCAGAAATTTAGGAGAAGGTTTTCAACTCCCGACCGGAAGTCGGGTCGCCGACTTCCTTAGTCACACACTCAAAAAGCGGCTCGCGCCGCTTTTATCGTGGGTGACTATCGGGAGTTGAACCCGAACTTATTCCTCCACAGGGAACTGTGCTACCGCTACACCATAGTCACCATCATGAGGAAGCTTACAGCTAAAAGCTAAAAGCTTCAAGCTTATTTGTAATTAGGTGGCTGCTCTTTAATTCCTCCGAAGTGATTACTTAATCTTGCCAAGGCATACAAAAGTGACGAGAGCCGGTTGAGATAGGCCAAAGTTTCAGGTCCAATTTTTTGCTTTCCCTCCTTGTCTAAAGGCATGTTGAAAGATTCAGAAACTGCCACCACTCGCCTTTCCGCTCGTCGGGCGAGAGTACGAGAAACATCAAAAAACGATGCAAGCTCAGTGCCCCCTGAAATAAAAAAAGTTTTGATTGGGGGTAATTCTTTCTCAGCTGCATCAACAAAGGCTTCGACTTCTTTTACTTTTTTCTTTTCAATTTTTTTTGGCGAACCTGCCAATTCGGCTTGAACAATAAAAAGGTTTTGCTGAATACCGTGAACAATTTTCGGGAAGCTGACAGCTTTAAGCTTGTAGCTTAAAGCTTCCGAACGCACCTTGCACAAACCTAAAAAAGAATTGACTTCGTCGAGCGAGCCGAGCGCCTCTGCCACGGCAGAACTCTTACTAATTCTTTGATCGCAGGCAAAAGTTTTAGTGGTTCCTTTGTCTCCAGCGCGAGTGTAGAGCATTAAAGTAGAATAAATTATTAGAGTAACGAAAGTTATTGCCTAGGACAGGAATCTCGAAACTTACAGTTTCAGTACACCTTTTCTGTTTTCTGTTCGTGATTACACTCCAGAAAACTATCAAAGGTCTTCGAGTCCTTATGTAAGCTCTCCCAGAGCTTACATCCCGGCCATACTCGCTTCGCTCGTTTGTGCCCAGGACAGGACTCGAACCTGCATGCCTTACGGCGCTACCACCTCAAGGTAGTAAGTCTACCAATTTCTCCACCTGGGCAAATGTCACCGGCTCATTATGGCACAAAACTTGCCACAGTTTCAACTTTTTAAAAAATCCCCGATTCGCAGAGCGAATCGGGGATTTTTTCTGTTAAGCTTTTGTTTCTTCTGCAGCCTTTTCTGGAACTACTGAGACCTCTTCCACTGTCGGCATCATTCTGGTATTTCTCATTTGTCTGCGAATTTCTTTAGCGGCCTTATCACGAATGTGATAGAGCTTAGCTCGTCGAACTTTAGAGCGGCGCAACACTTCTACTTTTTCAATCGATGGCGCAAAAACAGGGAATATTTTTTCAACTCCAATTCCGTCAATAACTTTTCGTACCGTAAATGTACCGCCAGATTCCTTGCCGTGCTTTCGGGCCAACACCAAACCTTCAAACGCTTGGGTGCGAGTTTTTTCTTTCATTTTATCCTTTTCCATCACCTTTTCAGTGAATTTCTGCCAGACGCGGACAGTGTCTCCAGCGCGAATATCAAGCTTCTTTCGAGCCTCAACGTCGATCGGTGAAATGGTAAAATCGTTGGTTGCCATAGTTGCAGTACTCTATCACAGGTAGATTTAAGACTCAAGACCCGGGCTTTCTTCCTCCTACTGAGCCGGTCTTTATGCAGATTTTAAAGCTAAACCAATTTGCTCAAGAGCATTGATAAAATCTTTAGGATAGGGTGCCTCAACACTGACTTGTTTACCTTTTGGTAAAATAAATTTTATAGAAAACGCGTGAAGTGCCAATCGAGTAAAACCAAAAGCCGCTTCTCTCTTGGGTGCATACAGAGTGTCACAAACAACCGGGTGATTGATAGCTTTGAGGTGAACACGAATTTGATGCGTACGGCCAGTTTTTGGTTTTAATTCCAAAAAAGAAAAACCTTCACTGTCCCCGCCAATCTTTCCCGCAGCAACAGGAATTCTCGCCAAGACTTTATATTCAGTCACAGCCTCACGCTCTGCACCCTTGCCTCCACGTTGCGCCGACCACATTCTAAAATCTTTACGGCTTCGGGAAATTGGCCGGTCAATAACACCTTCGTCTGCCTTGACCACACCGTACACAAATGCTCGGTAAGATTTTTCGACTTCTCGATCTTGGAATTGCTGTTTTAAAAACAAAAAGGTTTTCTGATTTTTTGCAATCACTAAAGCGCCCGATGTGTCGCGGTCAATGCGGTGAACAATGCCGGGACGGTAGATAACAGATTCAGGATTCAAGATTTTGGATTCAGGAATAGAATCGGGAACACCTTGAGCCTTCCCTTCTCCTGAATCTTGAATCTTAAATCTTGAATCTACTTTCAACGGCTCTCCCACTTCTTTAATTTTCGGATAGTGCTCTAAAATCCAATCCACCAGGGTTGGTTCCGTAGTTCTACCGTCTGCGTGTACTACAAGACCAGCCGGCTTGTTTATAACCAATACGTCCTTGTCTTCGTAGAGAATGGAAACATGTAACATGTAACATAAAACATAGAGCATTAGGGACTTTTCTGCAACCCCTTGCTGCATGCTACGTGTTACATGCTCTGTGATTTAGCGCCCCATTCGTCGCTCGCGCTCTGAAAATTCCTCAATTACTTTTTTAAATTCTGCTTCAGAAAAATCTGGCCAAAAAGTTTCCGTGAAAAACAATTCGCTGTAAACGGACTGCCAAGGCAGGAAACCTGAAAGTCGCATCTCTCCTCCGGTGCGGATTATGATATCGGGATCAGCAATACCAGAAGTCCAAAGATTTTTACCAAAAGTTTCTTCACTGACTGATTTTGCTCCTGAATCGATGAGCCTCTGAGTAGCCTGCACAATCTCGGCGCGCCCACCGTAGGACAGTGCCAAGACAAGAGTTGGCCCAGCGAGAGACAGCGTTTCTTTTTCCGCCTTGGCCATAAGCAATTGCAGGTCTGATGAAAAACGCGAAAGCGCACCGACACAGCGTACCCTAATGCCCTGCTTTTTTAATGTTTCTAATTCCGAAGTAAGTACCATCTTAAATAAATCTAATAGGTAGGAAACTTCCGTTTCAGATCGATTCCAATTTTCGGTTGAAAAAGCAAAGACAATCACGTGCTCGACGCCTAAACTTTTTGCCCACCTTAAAACATCTTTCAATTTTTCATATCCTCGCCTATGACCTTCGAGAGTTGGTAACCCACGAGCTTTAGCCCACCGACGATTTCCGTCCATGATGATGCCGACACATTTTGGGGTAGATGTAAGATTCATGACTTAAAACCAATCAGATATATTTCTATATTGAATTCTAAAGTCCTTAAAAACTTGCCTGACTTCTGACCACGACACACGCACCGCATCCACCTTTGAAAAAATGCTGCCCTGTTCTAAATCGGTGATAAATTTTTTAAGCAATTCTTCTTCACCTTGCGCTAAAACATATACCGTGCCATTTGGCACGTTTTCTACGATGCCGGTAAGTTCGAGTCTCCGCGCTTTTCGGCGTGTAAAATCTCGATAGAGAACACCCTGAACTTTTCCTGATACCACACATTCAATCTGACGAATCATAACTCATAGTATAGCAAAATTTGATAATTACTCAGTAATGCTATAATCTATTGTTATCCGCGCGCTTAGCTCAGTTGGTTAGAGCATCGCATTTACACTGCGAGGGTCGGGAGTTCGAATCTCTCAGCGCGCACAACGAACGAAGTGAGTTGTGGCGCTAGGAAGCGTGGGACGCTTCCGTGAGAGATTCGAAGCCCGATTGAGCATTTTTTCTAGTTTCTGAACGTAGAAAAAATCCAATCGCGGGTACTGAAACTGTAAGTTTCGAAATCTCTCAGCGCGCACAAGCCAAAAAATCTCCATGACTGGAGATTTTTTCGGACTTGTGCGAGCCTGAGACATGTTTCGTCAGCAGACAAAACAGTCGAGGCAGGCGAACAGTAGTGAGTGTCGAGAGACTTCGTGAAAATTTTGTTTTGACGAAAACAAAATTATTCCTGACCACAACGAGTCTTTCTTTCGTGACTTTTGTGAGGCGACGGCCGAACAAAAAGTCCTGACCGCAAAATTTGAGTCGCGAGCGAATCTCCCCTTACAAAAGCAGTACCCCAATTTCCTCACGGAGCCAAATCGTTGGCTCCTCTCGGGCACCAAATAAAAAATTCCCTTCCGGGAATTTTTTATTTGGTGCCCTCGGAGGGAATCGAACCCGCATCAATGCCTTAGAAGAGCACTGCTCTATCCATTGAGCTACGAGGGCGTTGGTGAAGTGTAAAGCTAAAATTGAAAAATGTAAAACCAACAACCAGAAACCTACAACGAAGGATCCGGCAGAACTGACCGATCATTTCTAAAAATTTGGAAAGTACCACCTTTAACTTCAAAATAGTTGACCACTGCCCCAAGTTGTTTGCTGAGAGTTTGAGCAGACTTCGCCGTCACTTTCTTGTCATTTTGTGGCAAATCACCACTCACAACGTCGTCGTAAAAAAAGTAACTGTACGCAAAAATCAAAAGCACGGCCACTAAAAAAGAAATTACTATAATTTTCCAGTGCAACAAGGTCTTGGCGCTACGAGAAAGAGGAACCGCCTTTTTTTGAGTGGCTCCAAAAAATTTTCCATAAAAACCCTTGATATCGTTGCTCAATTTCATAATTTATTTAAATTTTAAAAGGCTCATTTTAAAATCCCCCACCCACTGCGGACCTGTGCCTGTAGATTTTTTTTGATTTCCAGAAAGTTCAGCATCAGACTGTTTGCGTATAGCGACATCACCCATAGAAATTTTATATGGGAGAAGCTCTAACAGAGCAAGAAATCGGGATACATTTGACCACGGACCCTGCACCTGCACCTCTAAATTTAAAAGCTCAAAAACACCGGAAGCTGCAGGTGAAGGGTCAATGCTCACCGAAGAAACTTCAAGCGATAGGCCTTCTTCGGTACCAAGAGTTTGTAAAAAATTTAAAAAATTAACTTCACCATCTTTAGCGACGAAATATTCATCAATTTTATTTCGCAGATCAATGGTTTCAGAAATGCTATCCTTGGCCGACACAACAGCTTGATTTTGTTCCTCCAAAGTTTGAATAGAGTTGGCCAACGCTTCAATGTGCTGTTTTTTTTGAGAGATTTGTGAAAACACAAAAACGTATAATGCTATCACCAAAACCGTACCGAGCAATGCTACTGAAAAAAGCTTCCAAACTTTTCCTATTTTTGAAATATCTGATATTTTCATACTACTTTGTGTTGGCTAAAATAGAAAAGTTTATATCAGCCGAAGAGGCAAAATTTGAGGGTGGAACTTCGACCGCAGACAGCCTTGGCTCACGCTCTAACGTCTGCTTAAAAGAAAACAACACGTCTCTATTTTTCGCTTTGCCTAAAATAGAGATGCGCCGAATGCCTTTGTTGGCCTCGCTCATTTCGACACCACTCAACCTAATTCCGGCAATCTTGTTATCCAAAATTTTGCCAAGTAGTTCATATAAATATGTTGGTAGCTTTTCAGCATCAAGCACTGTAATTTTCTCTCGCACCAACTTCAAGACGGTGGCCTGATTATCGCCAGAAACCGAAGTGGCCACTTTTTTCAAATCGGCTTCCCTATTAGTGAGAAAATTCTCTTTTTGATATAAAATGAAAAACGATGGCACAAGAGAAATGAGTGCGACTCCGCCCAGCATCATTAAAAAAACCAAAACAACCACAACGAGCCTCAGGTTGTATTCATACGCCAATCCTTCTTTTTCCTCTGTTGGTAAAAGATTAAACATGCATGTTAATTTCGTCTGGTAAGGCTAGCCCAATGGCGCTGGCATAATTGAGTGAATCTCTAAAACTGATAGATGGTGTGAAATCATCGAATGAAAATGCGTTCTGCCAAACATTGGCGAGTTCAACTGGAATTTTTACTGAGGTCGACAAATATTCACTGAAGCCAACCAAACTGGTGTCGCGACCACACAAAATTATTTTTTCGATTTTTTTGCCAGTAGCCCCCGGAGAATTTCGATGAGTTTGCCAG
This sequence comes from Patescibacteria group bacterium, assembly GCA_040390045.1. Lineage (NCBI taxonomy): Bacteria > Patescibacteria group bacterium. The sequence goes on along the minus strand of JAZJZC010000003.1, from coordinate 79,567 downwards.
TACACCGAAAGCTTGTTCACTTCATCTCGTATGCCGGATACTGCGTCTACGAGAGACAAAAATACTTCAGTATTTTCTTTGGCCTTAACAAACCCGCGCTCCTCTTTTATTTTTTTGGCCGCCGGCATATCAACAGCAAAATGTTTAGCGATACCAGCCGTTAAGCTATCGGCGCCGATAGGTATCGTGATGCTAAATTGCACAACGCCACGACTGACAATAGAAAGGTAGGTACTGACTTTGCCAACGTTTACAATCAAAAAAGTTCCGAGATTTTTTGCGGGAACAACAGCGCGACTAATAGCCGTGGCCTCAACTTCAAGGGAAACAGGTTTCAATCCCGCGTCTTTTATAATTTCAAGATACACTTCGACAACCTTAGTAGGCAAGACCGACACGCTAACGTCGACATGATCTGAGTCCGGCTGTCCGGGAATTACCGCAAAATCAAATAAAGAGTCACGAGCGGACACGGGAGCGTTGTCCTCCAAGCGAAATTCGATCGTTTCTCGCAAATCAGTCACTCCAGCTTTAGGAAATTCTGTTTTGAACAAATAGGCTTTTTCTTCAGGAAGTGAAGCGCTGACAAACTCAATCGAAAGGTCTTTCTGTAATTTGCGCAAGACATCAGTGACCACTTTTTTGTCGTTGACATACCCGCCCTTAATAGCGCCGGCAGGAATTTTCCAAAGACCAAAACGCCCTACCCTCAAACCCTTGGGGCCTTTCACAAATTCAATAGCGTGGACAGAACGCTCAGAAATAGCGAGACCCACCGATCTCATTTCTAGAAATTTTGGTATCGGAAAAAATTCTGAGAAACTTTTTTTCATGGTAAATCAAATGACGATCATTTTGAAACTTTACCAATAGTATACTACGTTACGGTGTCTGGCAGAAAGGCAAGCTGTGACTACTAAGATTTTTTACGGAGGTATTCAAATAGCGTAGGAAGAAGGGACACAACAATGATCCCCAAGACGATCGGCAGAATATACCGGTCAATGCTTGGAATAGTTTTTCCAAGCGTGAAGCCTAGAGTTACCATACCTCCCGCCCAAGCCACGCCGCCAATAATGTTATATGAAATAAAGGTTTTATAATCCATGCCACCAACACCAGCTAAAATCGGGGCGAAGGTTCGAACGATCGGGACGAAGCGAGCCAAAATAATAGTTTTTTTGCCGTACTTTTCATAAAAATTTTTCGTGTGTTCAAGATGGGATTTTTTAAACAGCCAAGAATCCTCGCGTGTGAAAAGTTTCGGCCCCACCTTCCGGCCAAAAGCATACCCAACCGAATCCCCCGCGATTGCGGCAAGCACCGTGCCAAATAAAATTACCCAAAAATGTAAATAGCCTTGCGATGCCACAAGACCGGCCGTGAACAACAAGGAATCGCCCGGAAGAAAAAATCCGAAAAACAATCCGGACTCGGCGAAGGCAATCGTGATGATGCCGATAGCGCCGAGGGTTTTGATCAAAAAAATAGGTTCGAGTAAATCAAGCATAGTAATTAGTCGACAGTGAGTAGTTAGTAGTAAATAGGCTAGGCGAATTATTTCACATCTACCCACTACTTACTACCTGCTACTTATACTATTTCGCCTTAGTTCCGGGTGGGATGTCGCCCGAAGGTTCGAGTAATGAAAACTTTCCATCTGGAGTAGAAACCGCAAACAGCATGCCGTTGCTATCAAAACCTCGAATTTTTCTTGGTTCAAGATTGGTAACAAACATGCACTGCTTCCCTACCAAAACAGCCGGGTCAGGAAAATAGGCCGAAATCCCAGAAACAATTTGACGAATATCCCGCACCTCTGCCCCCGTTAGTACACTCGTGCCCGAATCGCTACTGATGGTGTTACCAAAATCAACCGACAACTTTAACAACTTGTCGGTATCCGGAATTTTTTCTGCAGATAAAATCTTGCCGACAGTTATCTCCACTTTTTTAAAGTCTTCAAATGTGATCATACGTTTCAATTTTATTACCTATAACAAATCTGTACAAATATACGAATGGATTTTGATTTGTAAATTCGTAAGTGATTCGCTATTGGTAGTATCGTTATTTAATATTTCTATCTAAAAATGATTGTAAAATAATCGCCGCTGCAGAAGCATCCACTAGTTCCGTTTTCCCCTGCCAGCGCTCAGCTTGAAACGATGTCCAGAATTCGGGTTCAAAATGAATTTCAATTCCGGTAGCTTCTGAAAGATTTTTTTTAAAAATCTCGATGTCTTTCATGATGGCATTTGGCGTGCCGTCGAGATTATTGGATTCGCCCAGAATAATTTTTTCAATTTTTTTATCCGCGATAATACCTACAACTGATGGCAGCAAGCTTTTGTTGTTAGGCAAAATGGCGAGTGGAAATGCCACCTTCCCCGTTTCGTCAGAATACGCAATTCCGACTCGCTTACTTCCATAATCAATTCCTAGAAAAGCCATACAGAACATTATACACGGCGGGAGCACGTAGCATAGAACATGGAGCTGGGATACGTAACATTAATTAAAATTGCAAATCGAGGGTTTTTTGGCTATCATGCCTGAATTGGTAGCGGGGAGGAGTGCCGGAGCGGTCTAACGGAACAGTCTTGAAAACTGTCACATCCGAAAGGGTGTCGTGAGTTCGAATCTCACCTCCTCCGCAAATAAAACCGCCTTTATGGGCGGTTTTAATTTGCGAGAGGAAAGAAAAATCAAAGATTTTTCGTGGGAGATTCGAACGGGTTTTCCGGTCTACGCTCGCACCAGCGAGTGTCGGAAATCCGGCGCCTAGGATTTTTTGAGCGACGGCGAAAAAAATTGTAGGAGAAACTCTCACCTCCTCCGCAACAAAATCGCGCGTCTTTGTGACGGCGATTTTTCTTAAATGAAATGTAAGAAAAATAGAATGTGTTATTGTAACGGGATGATGTCGACTCACCAGCAAAAAATCAAAAAACTTCTTACGGAAGAAGCCTGCGACGCTCTTCTTGTCATAAACTCCGAAGAAAGCGGGCAACCGACAACCCAATATCTGTCGGGCTTTTCGGGCTCCTCTTCAGTCTTGTTGATGTCGAGTAAAAAAAACTTTCTCACAACAGACTCGCGGTATGATGGCCGAGCGCAAAAAGAAGCTGCGGGCTTTACCGTTATAATTTTCAAATCAGGTGACACACTGAGCGGAATCTTAAAAACTCTCGTCAGAAAATTAAACATACAGAAAGTTTTGATTGACGGTTCAGAAACTTTTTATAGTTCCGTTGAGAATATCAAAACTGGCATTCCGGAAATTGAAGTAATTTCTAAAAAAGGAATTTTTCAAAAATTGCGAATCGTCAAAGACTCCCGGGAAATTGCACTCATCCGAAAAGCCGCTGAAATCGCCGTGAAAGGCTTCCTACGTTTAATTCCCGAAATTAAAATTGGTTCGTCAGAAAAATATCTCGCGGCGCGATTGGAAGTTCTTTGCAGGGAAGAAGGTGCCGACAGCATGTCATTCGACACCATCATAGCTTCCGGAAAAAACACCGCGCTTCCCCACTCATCTCCTTCAGACAAAAAATTGCAGACTGGCGACTTGGTCCTCATCGACTGGGGTGTGAAATATAAAGGCTATTGTTCTGACCTCACGAGAACCCTCGCCATGGGAAAAATTTCCCCACGCCTAAAAACCATCTACGAGACAGTTTTGAAATCTCAAGAGTTGGCGTGCTCAAAAGCCCGCGCTGGAATAACAGGAGAGAAACTTGATGCAATCTGTCGAGTTTTTTTAACGAAGCGTGGCTTCGGGAAATATTTCATCCACGCCACTGGCCACGGCATCGGGTTAGAAGTTCACGAACTTCCAATTATTTCTCAAAAGCAAGCCGATCCGCTTCCAGTAGGCGCTGTAGTAACCTGCGAACCTGGAATATACATTCCCAACATTGGCGGAGTTCGCATTGAAGATGATTTGGTGCTCACCAAAAAAGGAGTAATCAATCTAAGCGCGAGCTTAAGCAAAAAATTGCTCATTCTCTAACCCTACTCAACTTCTCAACTTTCTTAAAACAAGGTAAAATAAAGAGATGGAAAATAAAAAAGGTGTTCTCGAGTGGGAAGCCTACGAGTACAACTACACGGAAAAAAGTGCTGATTGGTATTGGGCAGTCGGAATCATCGCCGTCTCTGTCGCAATCACCGCCGTTCTTTTTAACAATGTGCTATTTGCCATCTTTATTATTCTGAGTTTGTGTACCCTGATGCTCTACGCCAACCGCAAGCCAAATCTTTTACCAATTAAACTCGACAACCGAGGCATTCAAGAGGGTAAAATTCGCTATCTCTATTCATCGATAGAATCTTTTTGTGTTGAAGATCAACACGTTGAACATAAAATTATTTTAAAATCAAAAAAGAAATTATTACCCTACATCGTAATTCCGATTCGAGACATTCCTGCCGACACAGTACATGACCACCTTAAAAAATATCTTCCAGAAGAAGAGCATAGTGAGCCGCTCGCCAAAAGAGTTTTAGAATATTTGGGTTTTTAGTGAAGCCACGCGGAACTTCGCAGAACAAACGCGGAAGACGCGGAATTTTACATTTTTTGCTTTTCGTTTTACACTTCACCGACGCTCCCGTCGTTCAATGGATAGGACACTCCCCTGCGAAGGGAGAAATGCAGGTTCGATTCCTGCCGGGAGCACACGAACGCCAGAGAGTGGCTCCCGGCAGGAATCGAACGGCGGAGTATAAAATTTTCAGCAGAAAATTTTTCGAGCCGGTGCCCAGGCAAAACTTTTCGACGGAAAAGTTTTAGCCGAGGGAGATACTCCTGCCATAAAGTTTCAACGAGGAGACCGTCCGTGTAACGGAAGATTTCCTGCCGAGGGAGATACTCCTGCCAAAGAAGATTCTTTGCAAAGAGTTCGATAGCGAAGCGTCTGGCCGGAGAGCCCGTGAATTAAGTCGTTGTCAAAATACCTTATAATAAAATTGCTTTCCCCATGCCCACCATCCCCATCACCGACCTAAAAAAAGATCTTATATTCAACGCCACGCTCCGCGGTCTGCCTTTTACTTTTGCCACCACTTGGGGACTCTTTAGCCCTGAAAAAATTGATGAGGGTACAAAAGTACTTCTGGAGAAAATTGACTTGAAAGAAAACCAAACCGGCGAAATTCTTGATCTCGGCTGTGGCTACGGTCCACTCGGCATTCCTCTCGCCAAACTTTACCCGAACACAACCGTCCACATGATTGATAAAGATTTCGTGGCAATTGCATACGCCAAAAAGAATGCTGTGCAAAACAGCGCAACAAATACACAAACCTATCTCAGCAACGGCTTTGACCAAGTGCCAAAAAACATTCAGTTCCAAACCATTGTCTCCAACCTCCCCGCCAAAATCAGCAAAGAATTTTTCTGGATCCTTTTTGAAGAAGCGCATCAGCACTTATTGCCCGGCGGAGAATTTTACGTTGTGACTATTTCTGGTCTCAGCCGATTTATCGAGAAAAATTTCAATAAAATTTTTGGAAATTACGAACTGCTCGCAAACAAAGGCACCTACTTCGTGGCGAAAACAACAAAACAGAATTAAAGTTCATGGACGTCAAGAGTTTCAGAGTTGCTTCGTAGATAGTGAGTGATACTATTAAATAGGAAACTAAACGAAGGCGTGTGTATGGAACCAATAAGAAACTTTTCACTTGGCCCATCACAAGTTGTAGTGACCTGTGATCGTTGCGGAATGATTATTCCGGAAACGGATGCTGGCCATCAAAATGGGAACTTCCTGTTCTGCGGTGCCAACTGTGACTGGTTATACTGGGAGAGACACTCAGACCAAGGCAGTCAGTCTATCCCCGCACACAGAACAAGGGGTCAGATAACGTCTCTTCGCAGATAGTAAAACGGCACCCTCTCGGATGCCGTCTTTTTTTAATTATTGCGACAAGCGAGGAGCGCGTGGAAAATTCAGATTTCACACAGCGTCCGAGTCGAAGTCGCAACAAGGGGTAATCCCCCTCCCGTCCTTACCCCTTATTTCGCTGCTGCAAACCATCGTGCCACCTGAGACTTCTTTCGTGAAGCAGTATTTCGGTGGAGAGTGTTCATCTTGGTTGCCTTGTCGATTGCTTGATACGCTTTCGGTACAAGTTTCTGAGCTTCAGCAATTTTCTTAGCTCCGATAAGAGTCTTGATTTCCTTGATAATTTTTCGGACGGCATCAGCGCGACGCGTGTTGAATACTCGCTTTCTAAGCGATACTCGGTGGGCTTTTTTTGCTGAAGATGTAATGGCCATTGTTTAAAGAGGCTTTCAGCTGTTAGCTTGTAGCTGTTAGCTCAAACACACTAACAAATATCGGAGAAAAAGGCAATCTCAATACTTTATACTTAATACAATATACCTTATACTTAGCCGATGATTTCTCACTTAACCGGAAAAGTAATCCATATCGACGAACGATTCGTTATCCTAGAAACGGCCGGCGTTGGCTATAAAGTCTTCACTTCTTCTGAAACCTTACACAACATCGGAAAAAATCCCGAGCGGGTAAGTCTCTGGACCTATCTCGCCGTCCGAGAAAACGCGCTTGATCTGTATGGCTTTATCGAAAAAACTGAACTCGACTTTTTTGAACTCCTTATTACCATTTCCGGCATCGGTCCTAAAACCGCTATCGGCATTTTGAGTGTCACGACGGTTAAAAACCTCAGACAAGCGATTGGCACGGGCGAAACCGCGCACCTGACAAAAATTTCCGGCATCGGTAAAAAAATTGCTGAGAAAATTGTGCTAGAACTCCGAGACAAAATTGATTTTCTGGATAGTGAAAAAGATGCCGGCGTAATGCGTGACGAATCAGATGCCATTGAAGGTCTTATGGCGCTGGGCTACCAAGAACGTGAAGCTCGTGAAGCTTTGAAAAAACTGCCGAAAGAAATTACGAAACCAAGTGACAAAATTAAACAGGCGTTGAAATTGCTTGGAAAGTAATTAGTGAAAAGAAAAAGGAGTAGTTTGAAAACTACCCCAGGGGATCACTCGAACCTTTTTCGAAACCAAAAAGACCAGAGAACAAAGCCGCCAAAAACAGCATCACATACTGCTCGGCATAGTTTGGATGTCCGAGCCATCGATCAATGGCAGGAACAATGTTCGCCAGAAAGAGCGAAGGGACAAAGAGCATCATGGCCCAACCAACAATGCTTAGCCGACTAAAAAAGTTCATAATTTTCAACCGTAACTAACCCACATAAATACCACAAAAATTGGATTTTTGTAAATGTCTAGAGAGGCTTATAAAAAACAAAAAACCACAGCATGTAACTGTGGTTGTATAAAACTAACGGAAATCTGACCCAACTACTCCCCGGATGTATCTCTGAGACCGCCCAGGATGTCGGAAATAATGCTCGCAAAAGGCGATGCTTTTTCGGCGCCGACGGCGATACTCAGAGCTTTGCTCAGGCCCCGAATTTCGCCAGCGGTCGTTGCCTTGAGGTGCTCGAGTTCCTTTTCGAGCTCCTGGCAACGTGTCGTGACGGCGGTCAAGTTACTCTGCGCTTGTCGGCACTCTTGCATGGACTGGCTGGCGCGAGCTTCAGCGTCATTCCAGCTTCGCTTGAGTTCTTCGTTGGCCTCGCGCAAATGCCCACCTTCCTTCACGAGGCCCAATAAGCGCTGGATTTCCTTCCGAAGATGGGCCTTCGTCGTTTGCTTATCCGCCTCCGCGTTTGCTCGCATCATATCTCCTCTTGTACTCATTTTATTTCTTTGTGTTGGCTCCCTATGCACAAAACAACTTGCCCAGACTAGGGTTAGCTGTTTTTTGCTTGAGAGCGGTTCTGTTGCAGGCCACAAATTAGCACTAAATACAGAGAGTGTCAATAGTCGTGTTTTATTGGTATGGCGGTATGATATCGACATGGAAAAAGTCTTTCGAATCGCTAAAAAAATCATCCCTGTAAAAATTTTTAAACTGTTTCAACCGGCCTATCACTATTTGCTCGCCTTGTTGGGTGCAATGATGTACCACTTCCCCGCCCAGCACACCAAGGTTATTGCGGTGACAGGAACCAAGGGCAAAAGTTCGGTGGTTGAACTAACTAACGCCATTTTGGAAGAAGCGGGATTTAAAACCGCGGTGCTTGGAACAATCCGATTTAAAATCGGCGAGCGAAGCAAGCCGAACCTTCATAAAATGACAACGCCGGGAAGATTTTTTGTTCAGAAATTTTTACGTGATGCAGTCACCGCTAAATGCGATTATGCCGTTGTTGAAATGACATCAGAAGCTGCGCGACAATTCCGTCACAAATTTATTGCCTTCGACGCCCTCATTTTCACCAATCTTTCTCCGGAGCACATCGAATCCCACGGTTCCTATGAAAAATATGTCGAAGCAAAACTCTCAATCGGAAAAGCCTTGGAAAAATCTTCGAAAAAAGATCGAGTGCTTGTGGTTAATGGTGACGAAAAAGAATCGATGCGATTTTTGGCACTCGACATACCAAAAAAGCTAAGCTACGGACTCAAAGACGCTGTTCCCTATGGCGTTGACGATGGCAAAATGTCATTTATGCTTGATGGTAAAAAAATCAACACCCACCTGAAAGGTATTTTCAACATTTATAATTGCCTCGCCGCGGCCACGTTCGCCAAAAGTCAAAACATTTCAACTGACACAATTAAAAATGCGTTAGAGAAAGTGGAAATTATAAAGGGACGAGTTGAGCACGTTGTGCTCGGCCCACTCGACCCAGCTCGGGGTAAACAGGATTTTGAAGTTGTTGTTGATTACGCGCATACAGCAGATTCCATGGAAAAGTTTTACCAAATTTTTGATGGCAAGAAAAAGATTTGTGTATTTGGCGCCACTGGCGGCGGAAGAGACACCTGGAAACGAAAAGAAATGGGACGCGTGGCTGACACCTACTGTGATGAAATTATCCTAACTGATGACGACGCCTATGACGAAGATCCTGAAAAAATCGCCAAAGAAATCGCCGAAGGCATAACCAAAAAACTTCCTAAAATTATTGTTGATCGAAGAGAGGCGATTGCCGCCGCGCTCCGCGCGGCGGCCCCAGGCTCAGTGGTCTTAATCACCGGTAAAGGTACCGACCCCTTCCTTATGGGTCCGAATGGTAAAAAATTACCGTGGAGCGACGTTGATGTTGCAAAGGAAGAGTTGGCAAAAATCAAAAGTTAAAAACTATTTTGCATTTCTTTACCCCAGTATTATTTTTGTGTAGTATCTTTACAAACAAAGCGCTTCGCCCGGCAAGGGTTGCGCTATTCGCGCCCGCGCTTTGTGTTTTCAATACGCTTAAAGTGGTTTTGTGTTACAAATTACAACATGATTGCTGCAAAAATAATACGGGGTGGCGATTTTTATAGTCGCTTCGCTTCTTAAAAATCAGCCATGCCCGAACTACCTGAAGTCCACACCACAGCCACCATGCTCAATTCGCTCATTAAGGGTTTGCGAATTGTTTCTACGTGGACCGATTACAAAAGTCCGAGTCATGCTGGTAAAGACGATATTAAAAACCCAAAATTTTTCGCGGACTTTGCCAAAAAAGTTTCAGACACCACATTCACTAAAATTTATCGCCGTGGGAAAAACGTCCTCCTTGAACTCGACAACAATCAAACAATACTGATTCACATGAAAATGACTGGACACATCCTATATGGAACATATAGGAAAATTCGAAGCACGAAATCCGAAATTCGAAACAAAACCAAATCAAAGGAGCGCTGGAAATCGGCAGAGGCGGGACCACTCGGAGATTTCAGAAACCAATTCCTTCATTTAGTTTTTACACTTTCAGATGGCAAACATCTGGCGCTTTCTGATATGAGAAAATTCGCCAAGGTAACACTCATTTCCACAAGCGAAATCGCCACTTCATCACACCTCGAAAGCATTGGCCCCGAGCCTCTTGAAAAAAGTTTCAACCTCGCAAGGTTCACTGAGCGCCTCCTCTGCAAACCAACGGGAAAAATCAAACAAGTGTTAATGAACCCCGAAGTAGTCGCCGGCATTGGAAATATTTACTCGGATGAAATGCTCTATCTTGCAGGAATTCACCCACTAAGTACTGTTAAAAAAGTGCCCCAAAAATCTTTGGAAAAACTTTTCGATGCGATGAAGCTTGTCCTCGAAAAAGGTATCGATTTTGGCGGAGACTCTACTTCCGACTATCGCAACCCGTTAGGAGAATTCGGCAAATTCCACCATCACCACAGCGCCTACCGAAAAACCGGCCAGCCTTGCGAAAAGAAAAACTGCGGGGGAACGATTAGAAAAATAAAACTCGGTGGCCGAAGCGCTCATTTTTGCGATAGGCATCAAATTCAATACTAAAATTTTCCTTTCCTCGGTCGTTTTCCTTTGTAATTTCTGTCGTGTATAATTCGCCTATGAACGAAGATGTTAAATGGTTATTAGGAATTGTCGTGCTTTTCTTTTTCTTTTGGTTTGTCTCAGGTGGTCCAACCAGTAATTCAGGAGTTTCAAATCAAAATACTACTCAGGAATCAACTAATACGGCGGACATTCAACATGTCGGCTCCAACTCTTCCAGCGTGTACGGCAACCAACTCAACGCCAACGAAATTCAGCAAAATTTGCAGGATGCCGGCCTCAAAGCTAATGAAATTCAGGCCGAAATCGACGCCTTGCAACAGGCAAGCCAAGCTTCCCCACTAACTGGCAAACTTTCCATCGCTGGCGTCAGTGAAGGCACTGGGGCAGTCGGTAGTGAATACGTAGTCGTACAAGCAAGTACCGCAAACACAAGCCAAGTTTTGCTTACCGGTCTTAGACTTCAAAGTTCGGCAAGTGGTGCGGGTGTTACTATTCCCAGAGGAGCAAAATTACCATTTCAAAATCAGCTCAACGTAGAGGAACCAATCTATCTAAAACCAGGAGAAATGGCTTACATCATTACGGGAGGATCTCCGCTTGGCATTTCGTTCAAACCAAACATGTGTACAGGTTTTTTCAATCAATACCAATCGTTTTATCCAGGCCTTCCAAGTCGCTGTCCCGGACCTCGTGAATCAGATCTACCAAACGGGCCATATCAATTTAACGATGCGTGTCGAGACTACATTAGTTCACTTCCAGGGTGTTACGTCATCACTGACCCACCGAACGACATTTCACCTGAATGCCAAAAATTTGTCACTGAAGAGTTGAGCTATACAAAATGCGTCAACAGATATAAAAACGATCCTGATTTCTATGATCCTGATTGGAGAGTCTATCTCAACCGAAGTTCTGTTTTGTGGAAAGACCGGAGAGAGCTCATTAAACTGTTGGACCAAAATGGAAAAACCATTGACGCCATCACCTATTAATCCAAAAACTGCGCGAGCGCAATCCCGACAGCAACAGAAACGTTCAGCGATTCCTTGCTTCCTTTCATTGGGATTTCAGCGATGATGTCGCTCCTCTTTAAAATTTTTTCAGAAACCCCCTCAACTTCGTTTCCAAAAATAAAAGCCACTGGGTAAGAAATTTCTATTTTTCGGTAGTCCTTTGAATTTGAAGCCTGCTCAACGGCCACAACACTAACGTTTTGTTTTTTGAATTTGCTTAAAAGTTTTGAAAGATCCGACACATGCTCCCACGCTACCAAATTTTCCGCTCCAAGTGAAACCTTGGCGAAGTCTTTCCGCACACGGTCAAAACGATCTTTCGGTGTTGGGGTAACACCTACCAAAAATATTTTGGACACACCCAAACAATCCGCCGTCCGAAAAATCGAGCCTACGTTGTGGACACTTCTTATATTATCGAGAACAAGATACACTCTTTGTTTTTCAGCTTCTTTTTGTGCCTCACGCTGTACATTTCGAATTTTCATTTCAGTATGCTACCATATTGGCATGTTAAGCACATTTCCTCTACTTCTGTCATACCAGTTTGCCGTTCCTTTTATTTTCCGGGTTGTTGTTGGCCTGATTTTTATTTGGTCCGGGTATAAAAATTTTTCTCCAGCAAATTCAAAAAACTCAACTCTGAGTATCCGATTTACAAACCTTACAAAAATGTGGCTCTGGAGCATTGCCATACTTGAAGTGCTCGGTGGAGTACTCCTTCTAGCCGGTTTGTTTACTCAAATAACAGCAATCGTTCTTTCACTTATTATTGTAGCGTCAATCGCTCGCTCCTACAGGAAAGGTAGCGATGTGTCGCCCGAACAAAATATTTTGTTACTTCTAACTCTTATTACAATTTCCCTTCTATTTCTTGGGCCGGGGTTTTACTCCTTGGATTTGCCGATTTAAAACTTTTTTGTTGTAGACGAGAAGTACTCTTCTCGGGGGGGGGAATCTTCCATTACATGGACAGTATACCTTTCCCATTTTTGGAATCGCCCGCGACTCAAGTTTCGCCGTCGCAAAGGTTTGTCTGTCCCACAAGGGGACTTCTATTTTTATAAATAAAAATAAGTCGAGCACCAGCTCGCGGTTTTGCGTGCTCGCAAAACAACACTCCGCTGTTCGATTCCCCACGCAAGCTCGTTTAGAGCTTGCTCCGAGCGCACAGCTAACGGCGCTTCGCTTGTTTGTTGTGCGCTCGGGGGGAATCGAACCCTCGACCATCTCCTTAAAAGGGAGCTGCTCTACCAACTGAGCTACGAGCGCATGGGGGATACGATACTTGAAAAAAGTTTTTTATTCAAGGGCTACCAAAAAGCTAGTCGGTTTTTGATTCCTCAGCGACAAGATAATTCCCTAAAAATTCCTTGAAAATTTCTGTACGGGGTTCAAACCGTGCCTCCAAAAAATGGCTCAGTGGGTGGGACTCAGGAGAATACTCGTAGTGAGCGCGAATTTCCCCATCAACAAAAAGTCTCAAGTGGTATTGATAAATTTCACTATCAATTTTTCTCATACTCAAAACTTGTCCAGGGTCGTGCCATGCAATAACCGCGGCCTCAAAACCAGCGGCGTATAATAGCTTAGCGAGCTCACTTTTATTAAATTGAGAATTCAGCCTTCCAAGTAAAAATTTCTGCCTGAAATTATGAAATCCGAGTTTTTCGGCCGTGCGAATACATGGTGGCCAAACCCGATAGGCTATGTTCCAAAAAAACCTAATCTTTTCCATTGAAATATCTTACACGTTTAAGACGAAGGTCTCAAGTCCCGAATCAAAATCTCGTTTCCCACGGTGCGCGTCATGGTACAACTCGATAATCTTGAGGGACATACCCTGTAACTCTTCCAATGAAAAATTGTGACTAAAACGCTTAGACTTACTAAACACGAAAGGAGAAACCCCCGCTTCCCCAGCCGTCGCCACCTCCTGCGCCAATATCAAATTTTTCAACTGCCAAAACAAAATCCCCGACAATTCTTCGGAAGATGCATCCTCCCGCACAGCCTTCTGGTACAGAACCCACAACTTTTTTTTATTCCTCTCACCTAGGGCGTCCGCCAAACTAAAAAAATTAAATCCCTCCCCCTCTGCTCCATAGACGCTCTGGGCTTTAATTTTTTCAAACTCCTGGACGCGATCGGCATTAGCTTCAACTAATTTTAAGGTTGGCTTGTCAACCGCACCTTCCAAAAAAACAAAAACATTTTCTGAATTTTTAATTTTAGTCAATTTTGAAAGCACGGCCTCTTTAATCTCCCTTTTTTCAAAAAGTCTTTTGGCAAAAACAATGAACCTTCTTTCAAAAAGTCCCTGCAACTGTAAAAAGTTATCAAACTGCGATTCCAGCCAATTATCAGCATCAAGCGTAAAAACTTGGGCATCAGGCTTTTTTTTCTTCATACTTAGAATAAGCTCGCTTGCCTTGGCGCGCGCTTTTTCCGAATCTTTGCCGTGTAAAAAATAGAACATGTGTAGCTATTAGCTTATAGCTTTTAGTTGAAAGAGACAAGAAAAAAACCGGCGGAGTTGCTTCGCCAGTTTACATTAAAGGGATGTTCCAGCATTCACCAAAATGCGTTCCCCACAATTACTTACAACGATTCTGAAAACAAGCGTTCCATTCTGCAAAAGCGAATAGCAGGTATCACCATCATCGGAAACAGTAATCCCTGGCACCTGCTTGTAAAAACTTTCGACGGCTTCCCAGATCGCGTGATCAGTAATGGGGTCGTTGAGAAGGAGCTTAAAGTGTGAATCCCGTAGATGCCCGCATTCGTTCCCCGCCTGAGGCGCCCGAAGATTTCCACCAAATCTCTGCAACATAAAGTCGCAAAGACCATCGGGAATTTCGATTTTCATTGTCATACTTTCTATTTCAAGAAACTGCTCAGAATAATACTCACTCAACAATAAAACGCAAGCAATTTTTCTTTTCCTAAAAACCACAAGTGATCGGCCTTAAAAGACAAGAAAAAACGGACTGTTTAGCCCGCTAGCGTGAGATTTTGCAAAATTACGAGAAGTGCGGTTTCGAGTTCGCTATCAGTGAGAATCACTTTGCCCTCTGGATTAAACTGCTCAACAGACAAACCCTTGACTGCCTCCTTGGTGCACGGCACATGAGCAAACATAAAAGGCACCTGCCTTCTGTGATTTTTGAGTGCCCGCGAAGCCAAATACATCAGAGCGTTGCAGCAAAACCCGCCGGCGTCCTGTGATATCTCGGCTTCGAAAGGAATCTCTGCCCGCCTCAGTTTTTTCTGAATGCTAGGGATGTTCCACGGGCGAAGATCGAGACCAATAATTTCTTTGGGTGGCCGAGTACCAACGATCGGTCGGTTGTTCTCTCCAGATTTGCAATATTTGTCATTGTGAACCCAATTTGAACAGCGACTTTCAAATCGAATCCCGGAAATGGTTGACCACATTCCAAGAGAAACCACTGCCGACGCGCCGAAGACAGTTACCAAGTGAGAAATGATCTCGCCACAGTGGCCCTCGGGACCAGCGTTAGCAACAGTCATTGACGAGTCAAAAAGCTTGCCAAAAATCTGAAAACCTCCTAAATTTTTCCCTTTCAAATTTTCCACCAACGTTTCGGTGGGATTGCACCGGTACACTCCAAACTTGCGGAAGCCCGTTATAAGTACAGTCTTGTTCACAAAACTCCTTTCTTTGTTTGATTCTACAATCAGTGTAGATAAAAGAGCTTAAAAAGCAAGAAAAAATCCCAACCGGAAAGTTGGGACACTCGAAATTTGCTTTCAGCCGCCAGCGATAGCCGGAACAATACTCACGTCGGCACCCTCATGAAGAGGAGAGGCTAAGTTTTGAAGGTGACGAATATCAACCTCGTCGATAAAAAATAGCACGAAGCGATTAGGCTGGCCATCATCTTTGATGAGGCGCTGACGAACTCCGTTATGGGGTGCACAAAGGAAGTCGAGCATTTGGCCAAAGGTGGCCGATTCAGGAAGCATGAGCGCAACCACCTCTTGACCTCCCATCGCACTTCGCAGAATGTGCGGAAGACGAACTGTCACATTCATAAAATAAAATTTCCTCCTTCTATCTATCTGAAGTATAAACTACCCCTCTTTGTTTCAAAACGCAAATTTTTTTAAGCTGACAGCTACCAGCTTTAAGCTTCAAGCTTCTTCATCTCCCCCCAATTCTCACCCACCTTTGCTTCCACCTTACAGACAATGTCGCTAATTTTTTCCGGTGGAATAACCAACTCCATAATCGGTTTCACTTTTTCAATAAATTTTTCTACCTGCGAAGTTTCAACTTCGTACACCAATTCGTCGTGCACCTGAAGCAGAAGATAGGCTTTCTCAGAAAGTCCGGACGATTTGATTAACTCATCAGCTCGAACCATGGCAATTTTAATAATATCTGCCTCAGTTCCCTGAATCGGCGCATTGATCGCCATGCGTTCTGCTGAAGCGCGGATGAACGGAATTTTTGAAGTAATGCCAGGGAAATAACGTCTCCTGCCAAAAAAAGTTTCGGTAAAACCTGTCCGTGCGGTTTGAGCTTTAACAGAATCGAGATACTTCGCTAGGCCCGAAAACTTTTCAAAATAATCATTATAAAATTTCTGCGATTCTTCTCGTGTCGCTTGCCCTGAGCCGGTTGAAGGGTTGCCACCGAGATTTGCCCGCAATGCATTGACTCCCATGCCGTACATCACGCCGAAATTAATTACCTTGGCTTTTCGTCTCATGTCAGGCTTCACATCGGCAGGCGAAACTCCAAACACTTCCGAAGCTACAGCCGTGTGAACATCCTCACCGTTTTTGAAAATCTCGATCAGTTTCTTGTCACCCGACAAAAAAGCCGCGATGCGAAGTTCAATTTGAGAATAATCAAATGCTACCAAACTAAATTTGGGTGTGGCCACAAATGCATGCCTAATCGCTCGGCCGAGTTCGGTTTTATTGGGAATGTTTTGCAAATTTGGATCTTCACAACCCATACGCCCGGTCGTCGTTCCCGATTGCAAAAATTGAGCGTGCAGTTTCCCGTCAGCGCCAACCATGTCAGGAATGGTGTCGATGTAGGTGCCGAGCAATTTCGCCAACTCGCGATACTCCAAAATCAAGGTGATAATCGGATGACTCTCGCGCAACTTCTCAAGCTCAGATTCTTTGGTGGAAAGCGCGCCACTGCCAGTTTTCTTCTGATTTTTAGCCTTCAGACCGAGCTTTTCAAAAAGAATTACCCCGAGCTGTTTGGGCGATGCCACGTTAAATTCTTCACCAGCTAATTTCCAAATTTTTTTCTCGAGCGAATTCAATTCGTGATGGTACTCCTTGGAAAGTTTTTTCAAACAATCTTTGTCGATGCTAATCCCTCGCTCTTTCATGGCGCGCACAATCGGCAAAAGTGGTTTTTCAATACTCTCAAAAACAAAATCCAATTTTAATTCCGACAAACGTTTAAAAATTGCCACGCGAGCTTCGTCAAACGTTGTCGCCCCACTGAAATTTAAAATATCTGAAAGTTGCGGATTGGTAATGTTGGAATTAACCAACCAAAGCGCCACAGAAGTTTCAGCTAAAATTTTTGGATCAACGCTTTCAACACTCACCATACTGGAAAACATCCCTTGGCCAGCATCGGGAGCTGGAGTTCCTCCGGCGCCCGCCGCTCGAAGTTCCGACGGAGATGCCGGACCCTTCCCCATCAAAGCTTGCGCGAACCTCGGTCCCAAATTCCTAAACTCAAACTCAGCAAACATTTTATTTACTTTTCCCATATCAAGCGTTTCTCTCCACGTTTTCTCAGGCAACACGAAATCTATCGGCGCATCCCTTCGAATAGTCGCCAACATTTTGCTAAACAACGCCTCCTCTTCATTATCCTTCAAAAGTCCGATGATCCGATCTGTCAGTCCAGCTTTTTTAAATTCTTTCGTATCTTTTTTTAATTTTTTATAAATATCCTCAATCGTGCCGAATTTGCTGATCAAAATCCCGCCAGTTTTTTCTCCAATTCCCTTGATGCCGATAATATTGTCCGACGGATCGCCTCGCAGACCTTTGTAATCCGGCAAAAGTTTTGGCACAAAACCAAACCGCTTCACCACCGCTTCCTCATCGTATAAAATCGTATCCTGAATTCCCTTCTTCAATGTATACACCTGCACTTTTTTATCATCCACAAGTTGAAGGGTGTCCATGTCTCCCGAAGCGATGATGATATCGAGATCGAAGGGGTTAGGGTTTAGGAGAAAGGGTTTAGAAGTTTTTGAATTTTTTTCTTTTTCTTTACCCTCTACCCTAGACCCTAGACCCTGTTTTACCTTCTCCACAATGGTTCCCAGCACATCATCCGCCTCAAATCCCTCCTTGTCATACATCGGAATAGAAAATGCTTCAAACACATCGCGAGAACTTTTCATCTGCGACACCAGTTCCGGATCGGCCTTAGCGCGTCCTGCTTTGTATTCTTTGTACGCCTCGTGACGATAGGTCGGCTTCGGCAAATCATACGCCGCTACAAGATAGTCCGGTTTTAAATCAGTAATAATTTTAATGAGCATGCTCGAAAGCCCGTACAAAGCTCCCGTGGGAATTCCCTTACTCGAAGAAAAATCCGGCAGCGCGTGGTAGGCACGATGCAAGATGGCGTGAGCGTCGAGCAAAACTAAACGTTTCTTTTTGGATTCAGGATTCAAATTTTTAACTCTTAGCTTTTAATTTTAACTTTATTACCCATTCTAGCATTTCCCACCCAAAGAAAAAGCCGGAGAAAATATTCTCCGGCGACTCGATAAACTTAAGGGTGCTTGGTTGATCCAACCAACAGGGTACCTCTACCTGACGAAAGCTTTGGCCATAGATCAATTTTTGCCCTAAGGCTTTGGTGTTGATGCACCTCGGCATGCAGAAAACCTTCGAAAATTCTTAAGCCAATGGGTCTGACCGAAATATCCCTTTGAGCCCTGTCGCTCATGAACTGGTCGACAAAAGGAAAACTCTTGGCTGAAACTAACCCAATTGCATTTGAAAGATCCCCGGCATAGGCGCTCGATTCCGCTTCTCCAGAGAATTCATGCGCCACAATGTCAGAATAATAACCACCAAGTTGGCGTAGGGTTTCCTCGGTATATCCTTCCGATCTGGCTACCCCCCTCAGAAACCCGAGAAAAAAACCGCGTTGAAATTCAACAAATCGTGTCCAGCGCGCTTGACCCCCTTCTACTTTTGGGACACCTCGCATGGCCAAAGCAATTTCGGTTGCCGTTTCCGCGTTAAGCGAAACAAAAAAGGCAACTGCCGGCGCCACGTCAATGGCACACACATTAGAGAAGCTGTCCAATTGATGCATACGAACAAATTGCTCGTCCTTTCGAACATTCTGTTTTTGGTTAGGTGTGTCACTAAGACAGATCTGTATCACTCTGCCCAACACAGTGGGATTGCTAATCTCAGACACAATTCTTCGCAACAACTTTTCTTCTATTTTCATATAAACCCTGTAAGGTTTTGTTCCACTTGGAACGATTTTAAGGTTCAACCGCATTCTCCACAACAGAGAATCTGGCCCTGTAAGGCGCTCTTGTCGCCAATGACGCGACGAGGAGACCCCGTGAACCGTTTCGGTAATCTGACCTCAAAATTACACGTCCCGGATTAAATGTCAAATTATTTTAAAGGCTCAGTTACAATATTGAGGTCTATACCAAAATTTTACAAAGGTTTATAATTGTACATAGCTTTAGAAATTATTAAGTAACTAAAAATGTATGGCATTTTTTGCAGACGGCAATAGAATTTCGCAACATGAATTCCACAAAGCTCTCTATGATTTAAAAGAGAGTGCGGGTTTTTCTGATCATCAAATAAATAAAGTGCGGAGCACTTTCGGTGGTGACCTTGAAGAAGGAGGTTTTGGAAAAGGCATCAGCCAGCATGAATTTAAAAAAGGTATTGAGCGCCTCAAAGAAGAACACATGGGTGAACATCGCTTCGACAACTCTCACTTTGATCATATTGAGAAAACTTTTGGCCGCTATCTCTAAAGAGAGCCGCGAATTCGTACTATATTCCTGATTCTATCTTTCGAGTTTTTTCGTCTACAAATTCAAACTGCAGTTTGATAACATCGTTGGGTAAGATGTCCGCCACCAAATCCGCCCACTCGATTAAGATTAAATTTTTGGGATCAGCGAGCAACTCGTCGAATCTGAGCTTCAACAAGTCTCTTCCGTCTTTAAGTCTATACGCGTCGATGTGGTGAAGAAGCTTAAAGCTCTCAGCTGTCAGCTTATAGCTTTTAAGAATAACGAAAGTGGGGCTAGTCAAATGTTCTTTGACCCCCAAAATTTCCGCCACACATTGCACAAAGGTGGTTTTACCCGAACCGAGATTGCCGTACAAACCAACAACGGTTGCGCCGCCGCGAGTTTTTTCGAGAGTGGAAATTTTCTCCACAAAATCCTTTGCGAATTTCTTAGTATCTTCTAAAGATTTACTACTTATTTCCATTTGAAAATCATAACACAAGCAACAAAAAAGCGATCCGAGTAAACTCAGATCGCTTCGTGAAATTTTGACACCACTCTTAGTGGTGTCGCCCGCCGCCCCCTTGTGGGGTATAGGTGGGGGCAGAGACGCCCCCACTCGGCGCGCACTGGGTTTGGGGAACGTAGACCGGAGCGCTCCGATACCCGCCACCGGGATAATATGCCCGGTAACCGGGGTAGTCATAGCCTGGATCGTAGTACCGATCAACCACGACGCCCGGTCGCACAGCGACGACACAACCCGTGAGGAAGGTTGATAGGAACGCGATGGCGACAACAAAGAACAAACGACTAGTTTTCATAGAGTGACAGAATTTCTGAGTTGAGTGGTGAATTTCAGCATCTAAAATGCCTGTTTTAATAATAGCATTATTTACCATTTCTGTCAAGGTTTTTAATCTCCTCAAAAACCTTAATTTAAAGCCCAGTTTTGAACCTTTCGTTTGTGCCCTACTCTCAAACAGTGGTAGAATATCGCAATGACTATCATCTTCGACGAAGACAAACAGACTGCGAGACTCGACTTATTGCGAAAAAAAGAGGAAGAGGATTTTGCGCGATCATTGGCAGAACAACATGGGGTTGAATACGCCAATCTCGTGAATTTCCCAATCGATACTGACGCTCTCAAATTAATAAAAGAAGCGACCGCCAGAGAAAATAATGTCGCCGCTTTTAATATTCTCGACAAGAAAGTTCATCTTGCCGCGACCTCTCTCGACTCTGAAGGTGTAAAATCTGTCACAAAGTCTCTCACCGACTCCGGCTTTTCAGTTGTTCTGTTTATTACCACCAAAGAAGGTTTGGAAAAAGCCTGGACGCACTATAAAGAGCTTTCCTATTCAACCGAATCCACAGGCGGTGCGCTCGACGTGTCGAGCGAGGAAATGGGAAAATTTTTGGAAAGCGTTCACTCGATCAGCGATATTGGCGCTCTCATTGAAAAAATTTTGGCTGAGAAAAAAAGTTATCGCATCTCGCGCATGATTGAAATTATTTTAGCCGGTGCGCTCGCCACCAAAGCATCAGATGTTCACATCGAGCCCGAAGAAGATTACGCTCGCCTTCGCTACCGTTTGGACGGCGTGCTCAACGACATCTTACGATTTGATAAGGCGACCTATGCATTGGTCAATTCTCGAATTAAATTGCTTTCGGGTATTAAATTGAACATCAAAGCCGAGGCGCAAGATGGCCGTTTTAGTGTAAAAATAAATGAGGACGATATCGAAATCCGAACCTCTCTCTTGCCAGGCGCCT
Source organism: Patescibacteria group bacterium (assembly GCA_040390045.1). NCBI lineage: Bacteria > Patescibacteria group bacterium. Next base: position 58,378 of record JAZJZC010000003.1, on the reverse strand, counting down.
ATAGCGAATCGATCGTGTTAAGAATTTTAAATCCAAAATCAATTTCAGTTCCAATTGAACAATTGGGAATCCACCCAAAACTTTTGGCTATTTTGCAACATGAAATCAGCAAGCCCCACGGTATGATCCTCACGACCGGTCCGACAGGAAGCGGAAAAACCACGACCCTTTATGCCTTTCTCAAAAAAGTTCACACGCCTGATATTAAAATTATTACGATTGAAGATCCGATCGAATATCACTTGCCCGGGATTGTCCAAACTCAAACTAACGCAGAAAAAGGCTACACCTTCCTCGAAGGTTTGCGCAGCGCACTCCGACAAGACCCCGACATCATCATGGTTGGTGAAATTCGAGACAGCGAAACAGCCGAAATTGCGGTCAACGCCGCGGAAACTGGTCACTTAGTGTTTTCTACTTTGCACACCAACACCGCGGCCGGCACTTTCCCTCGCCTCATTGACCTTGGCGTGAATCCCAAAACCATGGCCTCCGCCATTAACGTTTCAATGGCTCAACGACTGGTGCGCGTTCTATGCAAGGACTGCAAAAAAGAAGTGATGATTGAAGGAAAAAACAAAGAGCTTGTTGATAAGGTTGTCGCGGAAATTGAAGATAAGAGTGAAATAACTAACACTACTAAAATGTGGGTAGAGGGCAGTTGTGACATCTGTAATCACACGGGCTACAAAGGACGCGTTGGTGTATACGAAGCGATTTTGATGGACGAAGCTATTGAAACAGTCATTCGTGAAAGTCCTTCGGAACGCGAAATCCAAAAAGCTGCCCTGCCTCAAAAAATTCCAACAATGAAACAAGATGGGATCATTAAAATACTGGCGGGAATAACTTCAATTACTGAGCTTGCACGCGTCGTGGACCTAGAAAAAGAGTAAAAAGGCGCTCGGGTAGTTTTGGAAAATACGTGCTTCGACGAAATGAAAATCATAGTCGCCTCATAACGAAAAACTCATAGGTCGCCTTGCTCCTGCGGCCAACTTCGTTTTTCTATCCAGCTCCCTGATTTTCATATCGCCTTTCGCAATATATTTTCCAAAACCACCCTCGCTGGAATACCCAGAATTTCAGAAAATTCTGGGTAGGAAAACGGAAAGTCCCCCGCAACTTCCGAAGTTGCGGGGGACTTTCTTTGAACGGGTCTTGCTTTTTTGTTTTTTCCTGTTGAAAAGTGTGAAAACGATTGCCTTTAGAATTTTCGGGCGGTACTATAGGACTAGAAATGTGGACTTGGGATTTTGGATGCAGTTCGAGAAGCAGCGAGGCTTGCGACTAAAACGTATTCTCATACGTTGCAGGAGCAAACGGAGCTGGCGACAAAGAAATGCGCCAAAATCATAAGTCCTACCTTCCAAAACATAAATCTCTAAGCAATACTTTTAATATGCGTACTAAAAGTTAAATATATCCCCAAGGATAGCACCAGCAAACCACCGAAGTGATAACCAGAACGTCCTCAAAAAAATATTAGTGAAGCCCGGAGGCCTAATTGCTTAGAGATTTATACGTTGGAAGGAAAATATTTCGATCCTTTGTTTACAACAAAAAATACGCGGAGCCGCGTACGTCATTACCTCTATCAACTAACTGACAAGAATTTAGCACACAAACGTTTTTATGTCAAGAAGTTCCGTAAATAAACTTACACAACCTGGCTCGCAGGAAGAGGAAAATAGCCCTAACAATAAGGGTAAAAAGGAAGTTTTAGTGGAAGAAGAAATCTTTCTTGATCAGGCTCTAAGACCGAGTTTGTGGGAAGATTACATTGGGCAAAAAAATATCAAGGAAAACTTGAGGATTTTGCTCACTGCTGCCGCCGAACGGAAGCATCCGCCGGAACATTTGCTCTTTTATGGACCCCCGGGGCTCGGAAAAACCACCCTCGCTCACCTAATCGCTAAAGAAATCGGTGCTCAAATCAAAATTACTTCGGGACCTGCCATTGAAAAGGTGGGCGATCTTGCCTCGGTACTCACCAACCTCGCTCCAGGCGACATTTTGTTCATCGATGAAATTCATCGACTCAATAAAGCTATCGAAGAAGTCCTCTACCCTGCCATGGAGTCGGGTCAGCTCGACATTATTATCGGCAAAGGTCCTTCAGCTCGAACCATTCAGCTTGAACTACCGCCGTTTACCCTCATTGCCGCAACTACACGCATCGCACTTCTCTCTTCACCATTACGTTCACGCTTTGGTGGTGGCGTTTTCCGTTTGGAATTTTATTCAAACGAAGAGATCGAAGAAATCGTGCGCCGGTCTGCCAAAATTTTAGGAGTTGAGGTAGAAAAATTGGCTGGAGCAGAAATTGCCAAACGCAGCCGCTTCACGCCGCGAACCGCCAACTATCTTTTGAAGCGGGCGAGAGATTTTGCGCAAGTGAATAAAGGAAAATTATCTAAAGACATTGTGGACAAAGCACTGGCCCTTCTCGGCATTGACGAACTCGGTCTCGGGCATTCTGATCGCTCTCTTTTAAATACCCTTATCGAAAAATTTGATGGTGGACCAGTGGGACTTAATACCCTCGCCGCCGCGCTCTCCGAAGAACAAGCCACTATCGAGGAAGTCAACGAACCCTACCTGCTTCAGCTCGGCCTTATCGAGCGAACTCCACGCGGCCGGACTGCCACAGCGAAAGCTTACGGACACCTTAAAATTAAAAATAAATCTTCGGCTCAGGAAAAACTTTTGTAAAACAAAACCGCCCCGATCTACATCGGGGCGGTTTTGTTTTGTGTGCGAAGAGAGAAACACACGCTTCGTGAACCCCTTGGGGTACACATCCCACTCTGCAATTTATTCGGGCTTGTGACCGGCATCAATCTCGTAATTTAACCCGCCCAAATGTACCTTTAAAATAATTGGTTACATTTGATACGGACAAGAATATTAGAATGATGGCTGCATTAGAAGTGGAGAATTTTTAACCCTGAAATTTTGCAAGACTCTCCGTGAACTTGCAAACTTGTCGGACAATTAAGGGAGGTCCGCGCTCCGTGATTTGGTCAGACCCGCTGACCGACCCAACGCTTCGCGGCATCAAGTGCCGTTTCAGCGTTGGGAAAAAACTCCCCAGAACCTTTTTCGTTCTGGTAAAGTTCGAGAGGTGATATGGCGTTTTCGAGCGCCTTCATCACCTCTTGTTCTGAGATTCTCTGGCGCATCGGGTGCTTCCCGCGATCAAAAAACCTCTCGTAGCCCCCTTCCGCGCCTTTGATTCCCAGTATCTGGAATGTCCGATCACCGACCTTCCATTCCAGAGCACTGTGATTTCCCTCCACCCAAACGCGGAGGAGGACTAAATCTTGAAGATTCATTTATTTCTGTATTTCTGCGTTTGAAGTTTACCCGCGAGACGAGCGCGATGAAGCGCTTGTCTTTGTTGTTTTGGCGTCAGTCCTTGCCATTCGGCAAAAGAGACACCGATCAAACGGCAAACTTTTTCAGTTTCTACCTGTTGTTTTGCTGTGACTTCCGCCTCGATTTTTGCCTCAGTAATTCGAAGCTGTTCAGATTTCAGCTCGGCCATAATCCGAGCTTCTTCGGCCGCCAGTTTGGTAGCCGCGATTTTCGCGTGGACTAACTCCGCGAGATTTTCTGGCACAGGGCCAGTAGTACCGGCGAGCTCCTCGGCAGCAAGAATATAATTCTCACCCCGAGTTGGGTTGCAACCACACTCAACACAGACAACGACACCGTCAATTTGCCCAGCCTTCGTGGCGGCACAGATGATCTCGGATCGTCGTTCGCTCTCGGCAGTACGCCGAGCATTTTCGGCACGCTCCCATTGCTTGGGGGTCATCCCATGTTCGGTCATGCAAGCTACGGCTCGCTTAAGAAACGAAGCTGTGTGCGGGGACATTTCCGTATTGAACGGCATCATCTCCGACACAAGTCCACACCAGTGAGCTGCGCCGTTGGTGGTATTAAGTCGAGGTCCAGCGAGCCGAACTGACTTTGGTCCGGATTCCCACGCAAACATGGCTGTCCGCCGCGGAGATGCAAGATCGATGATCCAGCATGTCCCCGCTTTGTTCTTACGAATTTCCCCTTTCTCTCCATCTAGGCAGAGCAGGGTCGAATTCGCGTGTGACTTCCAACCGCCTGACGAGGCGATAACGCTCTGAGCTTTTTTAGGCTCGAGAGTTGAAATGCCAAGGATGAGAACACCCTTGACCCCGAGGCCACTAAAAAAGACCTTGTCAGTCTCGGCGGCCGTTTGAGCTCGACAAAGAGCCTCGTGCCTGAATCCCTCTCTGTACGCAGAGTCCTGCGAAACTTTTGAGAGGTGTACGATTTCTTCCATTTTTTCATCGGCGGCTTTTTTGTACTTTGCCGCCAACTCAACCATTGTTTGATTTGGTGTATTCACATTTTTTAATTTTTTTCTGTCATCAGGTTCAGAATACAAAATTCAAAATTTAAATTTTATATTCTGAACCTGATTAGATATTTTTTAAAAAATGGCCACCTCTACGGACGCACGAAATAAATTCGCGAGCCCGATAAAGTCCAACACCACCGACCAAGGCAGTGCTGGAAAATTGTTTTTTTAATGAACGCCGCAACGTTCACGTGTTAACCCTTTCCCACTTTGCGGGTGCAACGCGTTTTGTAATTAAAACGCGCAAAATTTTCAGACGACGGCCGGCGATTGCACCGAACGCTTTTTGGCTGCCTTGATGGCCGCCACAATTGCCTCCGAGCACCAACAACTCTCGGAATGGGTGTAGGCAAGGAGTAACCTTGCAGAAAGATTTGGAGAAGTTCTAACTTCCCCACCTCCCTCCATGTTAACCATAGAAGAGAGCGCTTCCTCCAGTTGCTCCTCCGACAGTCCTGCGACTGTCAGCTCATCGCGAGTGACCGTGAGATCTTCGGGAAGCTCCGCAACCTCCTGCTTTTTGCGGCAAATCGGGCAGGTCCGCTGGAGGCTAATCACCGGCAGTGAGTGCCGAGTGACATCGTCCGCCACCAAAATCCACTCGGTGAGAGTGGACCCGCTATAGACGTTCTCCCAATGAAAACCCTGAGTGGCTGGAGGCGGATGATATATCTTTCGGCCGCTGATGACAGCGACCGGGTTCACCACCGCGTATCCCCCGATGCGGCCAGACCAGTTGCAGGTGCTCTGCAACTGGTTTTCTTTGCTGGAGTGGATTCCCTTCTCCCCCTCCACCGAAGTAGCGGAGGAGATGGAACCAACACCACCCGTCGCGATGTGGAGAAGGGGAATCTTCGAAATGTCGACCGCTTTCAGTGTGTCTCCCGTGAGGCGGTTGTCGAGGTAGAGCTTTCGAGTTGTTGCACCGCATGCGCACGTCATCTCGAACAGTTTTGCCTCGGCCACCGTTGGCTCCGCGGGGATATTTTTATCCCCAGTCCAGAGTTTCCCCGGCGACCCAATCCCCTTTTGCACTTTATAGAACTGATTCATTTTTCGCCCTCCTTTCAAAAGGCATTTTCCACAGATGGTTACGCCTGCGGAGCGCGGTTCGAGATTGCTCTCTACGGATTTACAAAATTAATTGCAAGCCCGATCGAGAGGAGAAACTTTTAACCAAAAGTTTCTCCAAAAACCCGAGCACCAAAAGATATTGGTGCTCGATAAACCCTTGCGACAATTTATCCCGGAGGATTAGGAAGTCACTCTTCCCTTGTAACCTTCAACTTATTTTATTCAGTCTCAAGGAAACCCGCTGCCAAGCGGGCAGACTTGCTGAGATGTTCACGGACAGAGTCGAGAAGTCTCGCCGGCGAGACTTCTTCGTGGAATTGTTCCCACAGCCTAAAGAACTCTTCCGATTCGGCCGGCTCATGTTGCCGGTCGTGCTGTCCTCTGACAGTGACGAGCGCCCTCTTCGTTAGGGTCATCGCCGTCTCCACATGGAGAAGCGGCGCGGGGATGCACAAGCCTTCTCCGTCGGAATGACGGAGAACGAACAGGTCGTAATACGCCTCGTTGACATACAACCCGTCTGAATCTTCAGTCTCAAGTTCCACCCTGAGACTCTGCGCTCCCTCTTTGCCCTTGAATAGGACATCGAGGAGAACGCAAAACACCGCATTGGGCAGGGCATAATTTTGCCCTGCCTCAATTGTTTTCGCCCTATCTGCCAAGGCGAAAAGTTTTTTTATATCCATACTTCCTTTCTAGCGCAACACTGCGCTGAATGGTTTCTTGATTGACCAACGATACTTCCGTACATACGGTTACCGCGAGCCAAATAAAGAGGAGAAGCAAAACCCTTTGCTTCTCCTTTGAAAACCCAAATTATTTTTTTGGAAACCACAGAGCGATTTCTCGCTCGGCGGCCTCCGGAGAGTCCGAGGCGTGGATAAAATTGTCCACGCCAGAAGTGACGAGCTCTATCGCTCGCCACCCGTCTTTTTTATCCTGGAACTTGGCCAGGACGAGCGCCCGAATTTGTCCGGGTGCTGCCTTCCGCGGGTCGGATGGTCCGACAATTCCACGCAAGCGTGCGGTGACGTCGGGCCCCTCGAGGACCAGCGCCATCACTGTCTGACCGTGGTAGTAACCCACGATCTTGCCGAACCACGCCTTTGTGGAGTGTTCGGCGTAATGGGCGGCTATCCGCTCACTTGAAACCGGAACCAATTGCCTTTCAACAATAGTGCCAATCGACTTCAAAGCCCGGAGGATTTCCAGAAGTGAATTCTGGAGCCCCAAAGGTTTTATCAATACAAGTGTTCTTTCCATAAACAGAAGCGCGAAATATTTGCGCCACCATTTCTGGAAAGAACATCTCTGATACCTAAAAGTTCACAAAATAATTTTATGAACTTGATAAGTAGGAGAAGTTTTAACCAAAACTTCTCCAGATAAATTTAACCCTCATGACTATTGTCGACAGTCATCCTGACGGAAGTTCTGCTCCTTCACGACTCTCCATTTTTCCAAGAAAACGGGGACAAACTTTTTACCTCGATTTACACGACCGGATTTTGTCGCAACCAGATTGCTCTGGGATTTTTGTCCGCAACTAGCGAGCGGTCCGTGCGGACTCCCGCACGGAGTTCAAGTCCACCCGGGCCTCGTCGGGCCAAGTGAACCCCTTCTCCCCGCGGACGGCCCACCGGATCGAGGGCCAGTTGCCGAACTGGCCATGCCATTCGGCCAACAAAACGGCCACGGCACTGCCAAGGCCGGGGAGAATTATCTCCGCCTTGGCCCCTTTGAGGAGCTCATCCCGGCCAGGGAGGGCCAAAATGAGTTCCCGAACCGTCTCGGCCAAGGTAGCTGCCTCGAAAGGCAGGTTGGCTCCCACCAAAGGAGCAACGTCGAATCCGGCCACCGGGTGGCCGGAGAAGTTAATTTTAATCATGGTGAATTCACTCATCTCAAAATGAAAATGTTGATACTATCTCCACTTTCCACATCCTGCCTTTTTTCGGCATTTCAGATATGTCTCTAAGAATTTTTCGACAAGCTAGCGGGGGTCTAGACTGTCCCCGCTTGCTTGTCGAACGTGAACGCCACAAAAGGAATTGCATTTGCATTCCCTCTTACCCCACCAACCTCAAGTAAAAACTTTTAATGAGTGGGGCGAAGAGGAACAACATTGCAAAACACATTTCTTGTTTCGCGTTTTCCTGATTCGCTATTTATTTTTCAAACATCTTCCTTACTCTTTCCTTTCACTTCCGCACAACTCTCTTTTTGTGCGGCTTCTTGGCGTAAGGACATTTTGACGCATAAAGCGGGTTAGACTTTTTGCGCCATCGATGTCCTGGCGATTACTCGCCGAACTCCGTGCGATAAGTTTGTCTTAAAGACATAGCTCCTTCATCTAGTAGGGTTTCGAAGCCTGACTATATGTAGAACACTCATCATTCGAAACAAGATATTCAAAAGGCTGTTTCTCTCCCCTTCCTCTCTTCTTTCTACGCTTAGTCCGCTGTGGCGGAAGGCCGTAGTACCTTTCTTTCGAACTAGAGGCGGGGAACAATCTTTTAGCTATCTCCTCAATGACCTAAACTCTCTGCGCAAAATAGTAACAGTTTTAATTTGTTCTGTCAATTAACTATGGCAAATACGGCTATTTAGCTGTAACAGCTTGTTAAATATGGCTTATCCACATATCAATATTGTCATATACTTGTGACAAAAACATATAAATGCTATACTTGTGGCATGGAAAACATTCAATACGAAAAATTTTTAGGAGAACTCGGGCTCAATAAAGAGCAGTCCTTGGTGTATGAATCCTTACTAAAAAACGGCCTTATGCCAGCCCGAGTGGTAGCGCAAAAATCGGGGGTAAAAAGAAGCCTTGCGTACAAAATACTAGAACAGTTGATAGTCTTTGGTTTGGTAGAAAAAAGGGATAACGTTGGAAAGATCACACTCTTCTTCCCTACCCACCCAGGAAAGCTCCGCGATCTTCTGCAAAAACGCGAAGAAGCTATAAAAACCGCAGAGGCGAGTCTTGGCGGAATCATGGGAAAAATGGTTTCTGATTTTAATCTGCTATCGGGAAAACCTAACGTGCAATTTTATGAGGGGATGGATGGTATGAAAAAAGTGTTGGAAGATTCGCTCACCGCTCAATCAGAAATTTATGCCTACTCGGATATTATTTCTATTGAAAAATATATTTCGGAAATAAACAAAGACTACGTCGCCAAGCGAAGAAAATTTAATACCAAGAAAAAAGGGTTGATCTTTGATTCACCGGAAGCACGGAAACTGTTACAAAACTACAATCCGGACATTACTGAAAATAAATTTATTGCCTTCCCTACCGCACCATCGCATACCATCATGCAAATTTATGACAACAAAGTCTCGTACATCACTCTGACCGAAAACCAAAAAATCGGAGTCATCATTGAAGACTCTCGCATTGCAGCACTCCACCGAAATCTTTTCGAGTACCAGTGGAAAATTATTCCTGATGAGAAAACCGTAGCGGCTTCTCGGGAGTAGAAAAGTTATCTAAAGTATCCTGAGTGGTTTTTTCAAACACAAGGTATGCACTCGCATTTTGTTTACTCTGCTTATCTCGAATGTAACGAGTAAGAACAAATTGTGAAGCGCCGTCTGTGGCTTGTTCTTCGAGGAGAGAAAAGTCCTTGGAAGAAAGTTGCCCCAATGGAACTTTGCGGCAAACAAAGTCGGAAGTGGTTTCGCAGGTTTCCATAATCTGCTGCTCTGTGAGGTCTTTTGAACGAAACAAATTTTCCTTGGTATCGTGGCGAATAATATTCATGGAATACACTTCATCCACCTGTTCTGTTTTAGTACCGACAAAACCTCGCTCGATATAGTTTGATGCGATTGGCAAAGTAGCGGTGCAACTAGCCTTGACGATTGCCTCTTTCGCCCGTACGTCGAGAGACTGTCGCATTAAGGCTTCACCGATACCGGAACCAGCGTACTTGGGATTTAAGTTGAAGGCTCCAAAATAAAGCGTGTCTTGCGGCGTTATTTCAAGACGATAAAAACCTTCGATAACTCCCCCATATCGTAAGACATAAAATTGGTTGTCGGGCTCATTCAATACACGGTCAAACCCTTCAATGAGTTTTTTCTGGAATATGGGAGTTTTGGCATAATTTATACGATACAATTCTTTCATCCGCTCTCGATCAGCAGGAGAAAATGTTTCTGGAGAAACCCCTTGCTCAAAGGTGACATCGCCTTTAATTTCAGCCAGATTTAATTTTTCTCCCCGCATCGACAGCTCTTTAAACCCCACAGCGAAAAGCGCGGCGTTTCCACGCAATAGCTCAAGCTCTCTTTCTAGATTAGGGATAGACAATGCTTGCCCAGCTTGACCGGAGGCTTTGACCTGCGCCGAGAACGAAACCAGCATGTCTCTTCCCTTTTTTAAGAGACTTTCTCGAGCGGCTGAAACAAGTTCTGGGGTGACTTGAGACTTGGGAAAATTTTCACGTAAAGCAGTTTCTGCTTCTGTGGTTGCATCGACCAATTCTCCATACTTAGCAAAAATCTTTTCTGCTTCGGCTTTCGGTAATTTTTCTCCGAGTGCAATGATGTCGTCACCAAATTCCGGACCGTATTCAAGAGAAAGGAAGGTTTTGAGACCAGCTGAGCCGAACTCTTTTACAAATTTTTGAAGTTTTTGCACATTCTCAATATCTCGGGTTTCTAAAAACTCCAAAAACATCCGCTGAGTCCACAAATCTGATTGCGACAAATCAAAACCGAAATCATCTTCGATTTTTTTTCGCATATGGAGCTTGCTCAGGTTTTTGTAGTGATACAATTTTTCTTCAGTCAATTCCCCTGCTGGATATAGTTGACGCATAAAATCATCGTAAGAAATTGGCTGGGAAGTGTTTTCTTTTTCTCCTAGGGTGTGCCGGTACTGTTGGTTTCTTGTATAAAAGTCTCCGACTACAACTGGATGTAAATCCGTGTTGGTAATTCTAGAGATGTCATAATAAAAAGTCCTCCCACTTGCCTTCAAGTGTTTATCGAAATCCCAGATGTTTTGGAATAATGGCAGACCATTGGACGGACCTCTCCTGTTGGGGCCTGGGTTGGATCTATTGAATGAATTTATTTCATCATAAATATATTCATCGCTCGGATCATTTTGTGAAATATACTGGCGCTCTTTTTCTTCTATTGAAACCTCACCTTGCTCGCGATACACATCTTCAACTATGCCGTTGCTATATTGAGCATAGTATCCGGGAGAAATGGGAAGGACGGGATGAGCTAGCGGGTAACCTCTATTGATGCCTAATTTCAAAGCGTTTCTATATGACTCCCCAACATGAGAAAACGTATATATCGTTTGATCACTTGCACCGCCAGCTATCCCTGGAAGTGCACCTTTCTTTTTTGAACCTGCTTGTCGCCACGTCTCTAAAATATCCTGAACGTGTTTTTGAATGAGATAATTGCGACAATTTGGAAGTTCCCGCTCAGCCAAATAACAAAAATCTAGAAAAAACCCTCTTCTAGAGTGAAGCTGCTTCGCGCTGTTAAGTTTTTGCCTAAGGGGTGGGTCCTGAACGGTGACGGCCTGTTGGTGGACAAAATCTAGAAACTTGTGAAATGCGAGATTGGCCTCAGGATTAGTGCCTCGAATGTTTTCTTGAATGTACCGCACTGCATCACCAGAAAAAAGATCGGGGTTCATTTCTAAATTCCAAGCTAGTTTTTCATTTACAAAAACAAGTCCCCGTTCTTGCTCAATTTCCCCCAAAAGTTCAAGCGTTGCGAAACTTATTTCATGTTCATCTTGAACCTTCTCAGCCAACGCGACTTCAACCGCCGCGAGCCTATTCTGATCACCAGCAATCCATGCTCGAACGGCCTGCGCAGAATTTTTTTCTCTATTTTTTAAAAGTAAAGCATTCTCTAAAAGGCCAACTGGTACTTCTTCGTGCGCCTTTTTGTCGAGATCACCTTGTCCCAAAAGTATTCGTTCAGACATCCCACCATTATAGAAAATCGTGAGCAAAAAGCCATGAATTGGTTTTTTCTATTTTTTCTCCTATACTACTCACTACGAACTACTAACTAACAACTTCCCCATGTCCGGACATAATAAATGGTCACAAATTAAGAGACAAAAAGGTGTAACCGATGCTCAAAAGAGCAAGACGTTTAGCAAGTACGCCAGGTTAATTACTGCCGAAAGTAAGAAAGCTAAAGGTAACCGAGACGCACCGGGGTTACGAGCCACAATTGAAAAAGCCCGAGCGGAAAATATGCCGAATGAAAATATCGAGCGAGCTATCAAAAAAGCTACGGATAGTTCGGCGATAATGGATTCAATTACCTATGAAGCCTATGGCCCTGGAGGATCGGCGCTCATCATTGAAGCGCTGACCGACAATCGCAACAAAGCTGCCCAAGAAATTAAATTCATCCTTTCCAAACATGGTTTTGAATTGGCTGGCATGGGAAGCGCGACCTGGGCTTTTGCCAAAGAAGGTATGAGTTGGAAACCAACAACCACAATTCCACTTGAAGAATCGGACTTACAACTTTTAGGAAAACTGGTTGAAGAACTCGAAGATAACGACGAAGTGCAGGAAGTCTTCACTAATGCTGAGTAAAAAGTGTAACGCGCAGCATTTTCAATTATGAAAATTTTAGCAGTCGATCCAGGGTACGAAAAAATGGGGGTGGCAGTGGTTGAAAAAATAAATGGAAAAGAAATTCTGATTTTTTCAGAGTGTTTTAAAACCAAACGAAGTGATGCCGTAGAAGTTCGCCTGTGTAATCTTGGAAAAGAAATTGAAAAAATAATTGAAAAATACAAACCGAAAGCTTTGGCTATTGAGAAATTGTTTTTTGCTGACAATCAAAAAACGGCTATGCGTGTCTCTGAAGCTCGGGGGGTGATTATCTATGAATGCACGCGAGGAGATTTGTCTATAAAAGAATACACCCCACTTGAAGTAAAGGTGGCGGTGACTGGCTACGGCAGAAGTGACAAGGCTCAAGTGAAATTTATGGTGGAAAAACTTTTAGTTGTTGGAAAAAAGATCAAAGAGGATGATGAATATGACGCAATCGCCCTGGGACTTACCTACTTTGCGAGGGAAAAAACAAAAATAACTAATGGAAAATTTTAATTTTAAGTTGTTACTATCTTTGCTCACTGGAATTCTAACCATAGTTGGATTTGTTCCTTATGTTCGGGATATTTTTCTTAGAAAAACAAAGCCTCATTTGTACACGTGGTTAATTTGGGTTATTACTCAAATTACTGCAACAGTAGCTTTTCTAAAAGGTGGAGGAGGAAATTATGGAACTTTTAGTCTCATCGTTGGAAATATCCTAGTAGTTTTAGTTTTTTTATTAGCTTTTAAATATGGTACCAAAAACATCACCAAAAGCGACACGTTCGTACTCATCTCTGCCTTAGCGGCCGTAGTAGTGTGGTGGTGGCTAAGAAACCCTTGGCTTTCGGTACTAATGATTTCAATAATTGATGGACTTGGTTACCTGCCAACATTCAGAAAATCCTTTGAAGAACCGTGGAGCGAGACTCTCTCTTACTGGGGAATAATGACCGCAACCAGCATGCTAGCACTAGCAATGAGTAATAAATATAATTTTCTAACTTCCGCATACCTGACAACTCTTGTTGTGGCCAATACCACCGTGTGGAATATTTGTTTCTTCAGAAGAAAAACTATAGCAAAACCACAGACACCTCTGCCTACCGATGTTTCTTAACATCGGTATCTTAGCGAGGGCAGTTTTGGAAATGCATTGCGAAAGGCGACACGGAAATCAAGGAGTTGAGTAGAAAAACGAAGTTGGCCGCAGAAGCGAAGCGACTTATGAGTTTTTCGTTACGAAACGACTATGATTTCCGTGTTGCCGAAGCACGCATTTTCCCAAAACTGCCCGAGCGCCATTTATCCACAGCTTGCGTAGATTTGCAAAAAAATTTATATCTGATAAAACTATGGCACGAGCGATTGTTTCATCGAAAATAAATTTGCTCGAGAGAAAACAATCGATAGAAATTAGTAGTTAATTTTAAACTATGGAAAGCGAAGACGACAACAAGCCACTTGATCCAAATTTAATGGATGATGTAGAAGAAGCTTCTCCGGACATTGATACTGAGGAAGCAGACCTAATCTAAGGTCAAAAGAAAAACTCCCCGCCCAGGGGAGTTTTTCTTTTGACCTTTTTAAATTAAAACTTTTAGAAATCGATGCTTACCGATTTTGAAAACCGCAGATTTTTCAATTTTAAAATTAAAATCAGAAATTTTAGAGATTGCCCCATCAGACGCAATCTCACCAACAGCATTTTCTCCAACAAGTCGGCGCCATTCAGATTTGGAAGCGATCACTCCAGCGGTCAACAGAGAGTCTGAAAGAAAACTGCCAGCCTGAGCTTTAAATTCTGGAACATCGGTCGGTAATTCTCCTCGGCTAAAAGTTTTTTGAAAACTTTCGCGCGCTTGTGCGGCTTTTTTTTCGCCATGATAAATAGCGGCAATCTGTTCTGCTAACATAAGTTTAGCTTCCTTGGGATTTTGGCCAGCGTCGAGTTTAATTTTTATTTCTGCAATTTTGGAAGTGGCAACCTTGGTGCACAATTCAAACGCCGGCAAAATCATGCCGTCAGGCCAACTCATGACCTTGCCGAACATTTCTTCTGGACTTTCATCGAGCGTTACCATGTTACCCTCGCTTTTTCCCATTTTTTTGCCCGTTGGATCAACGAGCAACTTCATGGAAATAACAGAATTTTCCTTGTTTTTCATTTTCCGCATCAGGGTTCTACCGGCGAGCATGTTGAAGGTCTGATCATTACCGCCAATTTGAATATCAACATCCATGGTCACCGCGTCGTATGCCTGGAACAGTGGGTACAAAAATTCGTGGAGGTAAATTTCTTTTCCTTGTTTTATGCGCTCTTGGAACATGTCGCGTTCAAGCACTTGAGCTACCGTAAAATGAGAAGTTAACGCAATGAGGTCAACTGGTTTTAATTTATTACTCCACTTTTCATTATCCAAAAATCTGATGTTGGCTTTTTTCAAATCTAAAATCTTGCCGATCATTTTTTTGTAGGCAAGAGTATTTTTTTTAACCTGTTCAGCGGTTAGTTGCTGGCGCGCCTCCCCTTTCCCCGTCGGATCGCCAATCTGGGCCGTAAACCCGCCGTATAGAATGATTATTTTATGCCCTAAGTCTTGAAATTCGCGTAGTTTAAGTAGATTGACCGCATGACCAATGTGAAGCGCAGGGCCGGTTGGATCAATACCGAAGTAGATCGAGAGTTTTTCTCCCTTCAAAAGCCGGTCACGTAAAAATTCTTTGGTTGGGTAAACCTTTTCCACTCCTCGGGTCAAAAGCTCTTCAATTTTTTCTTGATTTTCCATGGCGTTTATTTTAACACAACCTCCCTCTAAAAATCCCCTCGCGCTCGTGGTATTATGTAAACCTGCATGCGAAGAAAAAAAATAAAATTACGCAAACATCACGTCAAAGAAATCATCCTTGCCTCCCTAGTATTCGGACTTTTTGTTGGGGGTGGACTATTTTTTTGGGTTTCGACCTTCAAAATTCCCGACCTCTCTTCGTTTAACGAACGGAAGGTGAGCGAATCGACAAAAATTTACGACCGGACCGGCGAGGTTCTTTTGTATGATTTAAATCAAGGTATCAAGCGAAGCGTGGTGCCCGACAGCGAAATTTCTTTGAATATTAAAAATGCCACGGTGGCCATCGAGGATAGCGAATTTTACGAACACAATGGTATTAAGCCCTTGTCTTTCTTGCGCGCGGTGTGGGTTAACCTCAAAGACGGAAAACTTTCCCAAGGAGGTTCAACCATAACCCAACAGGTCGTCAAAAATTCTCTGCTCACTACTGAAAAAACCATTTCCAGAAAACTAAAAGAGTGGGTTTTGGCGGTTAAACTTGAGCGAGTGCTTTCGAAAACTGAAATTTTGGATATTTATTTAAATGAAGTTCCCTACGGTGGAACCGTGTACGGAATTGAGGAAGCGAGCGAAACTTATTTTGGCAAAAAAGCTGCCGATCTTAGCATCGCTGAAGCGGCGTACCTCGCGTCGCTTCCAAATGCTCCGACTTTTTACTCACCGTACGGCAACAATACGCAACGATTGGAAGATCGAAAAAATTTGGTTTTATCAAAAATGTTGGAAAAAAATTTCATCAATGAAGATGAGTACGCCAAAGCCAAACTTGAGAAGGTCACCTGGAAAGAGCAGGAAAGTATTGGCATAAAGGCGCCGCACTTTGTGATGTATGTCAGACAGTACCTTGAAGAAACCTACGGTAGAGACATGGTTGAACAGGGTGGGCTCAAAGTTATCACTACACTCGACTACAACCTAGAAAAAACTGCTGAGGAACTTGCTAAAAAATATGCACTAGAGAATAAGAAAAAATTTAACGCAGAAAATCTTTCTCTGGTTGCCATCGACCCTAAAACTGGGCAAATTTTAACCATGGTCGGTTCGCGCGACTACTTTGACAAAGATATTGATGGTAACTTTAACGTCGCCCTCGCTCACCGTCAGCCAGGTTCATCCTTTAAACCGATTGTGTATTCGGAAGCCTTCAACAAAGGCTACACTCCAGACACCGCAGTCTTTGATATACCAACTGAATTTGACACTGAGTGTAATCCTGACGGTACGCCAATACTGGCGGGTAATGAGGATAAGTGTTACATGCCAGTAAACTTTGACGGTAAATATTTAGGTCCAATTAGTTTCCGTGATGCGCTGGCACAATCAAGAAATATTCCCGCTATCCAAGTCCTTTATCTTGCTGGACTTAAAGATTCACTACACTTGGCGAAAGATATGGGTATCGAAAGTCTGACCAACGTCGGGCAATACGGACTCACCTTGGTTTTGGGAGGTGGAGAGGTTTCGCTCCTTGATATGACAAGCGCGTATTCGGTCTTCGCTGACAACGGCACTCGAAACCCATATGCCAGTATTTTAAAAGTTGAAGATAAATCGGGAACAGTTTTAGAAGAATTTGAACCTCACCCCGTTCAAGTGTTACCTGAACAAACCGCGCTACTTATGAATGACGTTTTAAGTGACAATGCGGCGCGTGCGCCAGAATTCGGTGAGCATTCGGCACTCTACATTGAGAGCCGGCCTGTAGCAGTCAAAACGGGTACTACAAATGATTACAAAGACGCATGGATACTTGGGTACACCCCAAACCTTGTGATCGGTGCGTGGGCAGGTAACAACAATAACAGCCCGATGGAGAAAAAAATTGCCGGTTTCATTGTGGCGCCATTTTGGAACGCGGTAACGCAAGCGGCATTAAAAAATTACCCAGTAGAAACATTCAAAAAACCCGCACCAATCGACAAGACCACCCTAAAGCCCGCGCTTGCTGGCTTCTGGCAAGGAAATCAATCGTACTTCGTCAACAAACCGACAGGCGAACTAGCGACGGAATTTACTCCGCCAGAAATGAAGGAAGAACGGGTGGTTAAAAATTTGCATTCAATTTTGTATTGGGTGGATAAAAATAATCCAACCGGTCCTGCACCTACGAACCCCGGAGACGACCCTCAATTTAAATCGTGGGAATACGCAGTCCAAAAATGGGGAGCGGAAAATGGATTCCAGAATGAAAATAGTTCAGTTATTCCACTCGGCAGTGACTCAATGCATGCACCTGGATTAGCGCCACAAATTTACGTCTCAAGCCCCAGCGCTGGAGTTTCGTACCCTAAAAATCAACCAATTGCAGTTAGTGTAAACATTTTAGGAAGATTCCCGATATCAAAAGTTGATTATTTCATTAACGGCAACTTTGTTGGGTCAGCGGCGCGCGCGCCGTGGAGTTTTGTGTTCACTCCATCATCGATTGAAAATCTGAAACCGGAAAATGAATTGCGCGTTGTTGCCTACGACACTGAGCTTAATCGAGGAGAAACTAAAATAACCTTTAGCGTTAACACTAGCGTAGGCCAGTAATCTTGACCGAGCCCAAAACTTTTGAGAGTTCGTCGATAACGAGCTGTTTTTTCATATACAACTCGCTCTTCAAAACCGGGTGAGCTTTGACGTAGATAACGCCGTCTCTCAAAGACACATCGTCTTTGTTGAGTTTAATATTCAGAACTTTTTCGACTTGTTCTGCAAACAATCTTTTAGTGAGAATATCTCCGAGCCCGAGCGTTTTGAATTTTTCTAAGAAGAAGGAAATTTTTTCCATAGAAATGGAACACTAAATATACAGATGATAATTTAATGTACTAATTTTTTAAGATTGAACAGGTTTTTTTACCAATCTTGCGAGACGCTTCCATGTTTTCTCCGCTGTAACTGCTTCCTGATCTTCTTGTGATTTAGATCGGTTCTTTTGTAATATGGTAGGTATTTCACGCGTCGAATTATGGGCACGCGCATGTCCCATTGCCTCAGCAACTAGTTCATCAACGTCTCCATTTGCGGCCTTCTCTAACCTGGACGCTTCTTTTAAAAGATCTTGCTTCCCCCACTCTCCCAGAGATACTATGTTTTGACGAACAAGTTGAGCTCTATACTTACAAATTTCTTTGAATTTTTCGACAGTTTGAAGATTTCCAGACCCCATTGTTTGATCAAAATCTTCAACGACTCTTTGCAATTCAACTCCTTCCGGATTCTTTTCTAGCTTTTCCATAAATAGTAAATTATTTTAAGATTTTATTAAGATTAAGTCTAAGTATTGGGTTACAAATAATGGGTGTTAACTCTGCTCTTTTTTGTTGGTAGTTATTAGTGGTGTTAGTTTGATTAGTAGCTTGCTATATTTATTTATTCATCGGCATCACGAGATAGGTAAAACTCTTATCAGAGACGCCCCGGATGACCACAGGACGGCTTGGACCAGCAAACGAGAGGGAAAGGCTGTCTGAGTCGATTGATTGCAAGCAGTCGTTGATATAACGAAAATTAAAGTTAGCTTCGGCAGGGTCGCCGGAAAGCGCGGCGTCGAGTTTGGTGCTGTTTTCTCCCAAAGAAACGTTTTTGGTGGTCAGTTGAAATTTTTTGGCTTCTGGATCAAGCGCTACATTCACCTGATTAAAGGAGTCAGAAAAAATCGTACTGACTTTGAGCGACTGGACGAGATCCTCTTTCAAAAGCACCGCTTCGGTTTTAAATTCCTTAGGAATAATTTGATGGTAATCAGGAAAACTACCATCGATAACTCGAGAAGTGAGGTAGGTTCCGTTAAACACGAAGGCGATTTGATGTTTGCTGAATCGAATTTCCATACTGCCTTCTGCTTTTTCTAAAGTTCGAATAATTTCAGAAATATTTTTAAATGGAATCAAGACTTTTTCAAAATCTTTAGTAATTTTAGTTTTCACTTTTTTTTCAGCGAGTCGGAATGAGTCAGTGGCCACAAAAATTAAGCTTCCGTCCTCCGAATAAATACAAACACTTGAAAGTTCTGGTTTGATACTGGAAACCGACGAGCTGTACCAAACAGCCTTCAAGCCTTTTACGAAGTCTGCCGCTGGCATTTCGCAGTATTGAGTTTTTTCCAACATGGGTATGGTTGGAAAATCTTCAGTTGGCATGCATTTGATAGTACTTTTACTTTTGTTGGTGGTAATCGTAAGGTTTAATTCAGTATTTTCAAATTTAACACTTTTTTCATTTGGAATACTGGCAATAGTGGAGTTCAACACAGCAGCTGGAACAGCAAGAACGCCTTCGGCGTCGATTTTTGCAGGTACTACAGCTTCAAACCCTAAATCAAGATTGGTGGAGCGAATCGTGAGCTGACCTTTTTTAGCTTCAAGAAGAACACAGGAAAGAACAGGGAGATTTAAATTTCTTCCAGCAATTTTTTCAGCTTGTTGTAACACTTGCTGCAATTTGTTTTGTGCACACTCTATTTTCATATGTCTATATTAAATATATTACTACTACTAACCTTGGGGATAACATTGTTTTGGCGGCTTGTGTTGCTGGGTAAGGGTTTTTATTGAATTCTTAAAAGTATAAGGTGTGCGAAACTGACTTGTGGTTGTGAAGAATTTTTTCGTTTTAATTTTTTCATAAACTTTTCCCCAGACTGTTCCCGACTTTTCCCCTTCTTATCCCCCTAAAAATTTTTAAAGCAGTGTTCGGATCTGATCAATCTCTTGAATTAAGGCCGGATTTGATTTTAACTCCTCTTTTATTTTCTCACAGGAGTGAATGACGGTTGTGTGATCGCGTCCACCGAGCTTCTGCCCGATTAAAGGATAAGAAATTCGAAAATCTTCTCGTAAAATGTACATAACTAACTGACGCGGCTTCACCACTTCCTTCCTGCGGGTTTTTTCGTAGATGTCTGATTCTTCAATATTAAAAAAGCTGGCCACGGCTTTGGTTACTTCTTTTACAGAAATAGCCTTTTTAGGTTTCGAGCTATTTTTTATGAGATTTCTCACTTCACTTAAGCCAAGTTCCTTACCTTTCAGTTGTGATTGACAGACCAAAACATTTAGCATTCCCTCAAGCTCGCGAATGTTTCCCTCGATAGCAGTGGCTAGGTGTTCTAAAACGTCGTCAGCGATATGAACGGATGATAGAAGAGCTTTCGTTTTAAGAATAGCTAAACGCGATTCCCTATCAGGCGTCGGAATGTCAATAATCATGCCGGCGGAAAAACGAGATTTTAAACGGTCCTCAAGGTTTGGTATAAAGTTTGGGTGTTTATCAGAAGAAAATATAATTTGTTTGTTGTTTTCGTGGAGATTATTAAACAAATGGAAAAGTTCCTCTTGAGTTTTTTCTTTATTTGAGAAAAATTGAATGTCGTCCATGATAAGGACGTCATATTTTCGGTATTTTTCCTTAAAAAGATTTACTTTGTTTACTTGAACGGCGTTTACGTAATCAATTGCAAATTTTTCTGAGGTGACATAAAAAATTTTTTTGCCGGCGTTTTGGTTTTTTATGAAATTTCCTACCGCTTGGATGAGGTGAGTTTTTCCGTGGCCGGTGTTGCCGTAGATAAACAAAGGGTTGTAGGCGCTACCAGGTTTTTTAGCAACCGCCTGAGCCGCTGCGTGCGCAAGTTCGTTGAAAGGTCCAACAACAAAGGATTCGAAGGTGTATTTTGGGTTTAAGTTGTTATCTTTGTCGATGTAAAAATCTTGAAGTGGTAATTGTGCAGCGGGGCTTGCACTCGGGCTTCTCACCGGCTCAACCTCTCTTCGTTTGCCATCATCTTTGGCTATAACGTACTCAAGAGCTCGAACATTTTCCGCCAGGGTCCGTAGGGACTTCAAAACAGTCTTATGGTATTTGTTAAAAAGCCAGTCTTTTGCGAAAGCGTTAGGCACAGAAATAAACACTACCCCCTCCTCCTGTTTTAGGATGCGAGTGTCTTTAAACCACGTATTAAAGTTGGCTTTAGAAACAGCCAATTCAATTTCTAGCAAAACATTGTTCCAAAGCTGTTCGTTTTCCATTATTTTTAAAAGTTTTTAGTGGGTTCATTATATACCTAATTAATTTTTGGGTAGCTTGTGGAAAGGGCCCGGATATGTTTATAATGTGTGCATAAGATGTTAATAACACGCAACACGTAACATACAGCATGGAGCATAAGAAAAACAGAGTGTGTTTTCTTCAGGTGTTCCATGTTCTGTGATACATGTTCTATGAACCCATATGTCATTCACCTACAAACCAAAAAAGAAAAAGAGAGCTAGAACTCACGGTTTTTTGGCTCGCCAAAGAAAGCACGGAGGTAAAAAGGTTTTGAGTAGCCGACGACAGAAGGGCCGCAAAAAGCTCTCGGTTTAAGGAAATACGAAATACAAATCAGTACAAAGGTACAAATGAGAGAATTTGTATATTCGTATCCATTAGTATTTTGTATTTAACTATGATTCCTTCTAATAGAAAAGTGGGCACTCGCCTCTTCAAGGATATTTTAGAAAAAGGCAAAAGCTTTCACTCGGAGAGCTTTTCATTGCGAACGGTGTCCTTAGGTAGCCAGCCAGCTCGGTTTTCAGTGGTTGTTTCTAAAAAAATCGAGAAACGTGCAGTTCAAAGAAATTTTATGAAAAGGAGAATGTATGCTCTGATACGCCCGTACCTTTCCAAAGCAAAGTCAGGATTGCAAGCAGTTTTCTTTTTAAAGAAGAAGATTGCGAAGGATCCTATAGAAAAATTAAAAACCGAGATTGAGGCTGTTTTTAAAAAAGCAGCAATCACAGGTTAAGTACTAGGCAGGTCTCTTTTGTTGGCGCGCGGGTCCAAAATACGCTATAGTATTCAAAATGATAACTCATATTTTCACCCTCATTGTCTACCAACCTTTATACAACGGCTTGGTTTTTCTTATGGATATTTTGCCGTGGGCTGACGCTGGCATCGCGGTGGTTATTTTGACCTTTCTCGTCAAGCTCGCCCTCTTCCCTCTTTCCCAAAAAGCCACGGTTACTCAGATAAAGATGAAAACCTTGGAAGGAGAAATCGCACGTCTCAAAGAGTTGCATAAAGATGATCGCGAGGCTCATACTCGAGCGACGCTTGCTTTGTACAAAGAAAAAAACGTTAATCCCTTTACGACTTTCTTTTTGACTATTATCCAAATTCCGATAATTTTAACCTTATACTATATTTTTTATAAAGGTGGTTTGCCAGCCATTCGCACTGAACTGCTCTACCCGTTTGTTTCGAGCCCGCTGGTTAATATGCATTTTTTGGGCATTATCGATATTACCAAAGGCAGCCTGATTTTAGCTATTTTAGTTTCCGCTAGCCAGTATTTTCAAGTCCGCTTTGCTATGCCGGCAGTGCCTAAATTGAAAACCCCCTCCGGAGCTTCTATGAAAGACGACTTCGCTCGAACTCTCAATTTACAAATGCGATACTTTCTCCCTGTGTTTGTAGGATTTATTTCTTATAGCATTTCGGGTGCGGTATCTTTGTATTGGATTACCAGCAACCTCTTTGCTATCGGTCAGGAGCTATATGTTCGCCGAAATATGGCAAAAATGACACCCGAAGAACAAGTAAAAGCCTAAAATTGTCCACAATTCTCAGTATTTTTTGAAAAATTGCCCATTCTTGGGTGTTTTTTTAAAAATATATAGTATAGTAATACCATCATGGAAATGGATATAGAAGCAGTCTTAAAAGAGTTTTTAACCTTTATGAATGTGGGTTTTGAGAAAATTGAGCGTATCGAAAACTCACAATCAAAGCACGTTCGTTTTTTAATACACACAAAAGATTCTTCGGTTTTAATTGGGCCACAAGGAGAGCATCTCGGTGCGCTTAATTACATTATTCGTAGGGTTATTTCAAAAAAAACTTCCCCGACGGGAACTCCTGTAAAGTTTGTAGTTGATGTTAATGGCTATCAAGATAAAGCGCTCGAACACCTGAAAGCTAAAGTAAAAATTATGTCTGATCGAGCACGATCGTTTAAGGTTGATGTCGAACTTGACCCGATGTCTTCTTACGAACGAATGCAGGTTCACTCATTTCTCGATGGTCAAAAAGATATTAAAACTGAGTCTCGTGGCGAAGGGGCGCAACGGCGCGTTGTGATTAAATATGTCGCCTAGTCGATACGAAAATACGAATGGTGAGTACGAACATACGAAAAAATACGAAAACTTTCTACCACCGCTACGGTTTTCGTATAATTTCGTATTTTCGTTTGTCCGTATTTCGTATCGGAGGGTAAAAGGTATTTTCGTATCGAGTTATTGTTGTAACCGCAAACTCCACAAATGAAAATCTTTTTTATTAGTAAATAGCAGGTAATCCTCTTTTGGACTTAGAGATAGGTTTACGCCGTCAATTTGTTCTTTAGTAAGGTTTGTGGGATCAGCTATCAGTTCTCCAGTTCCTGTGGTGCTGTCTATTCTCCAGATCTCATCTGAAAAGAGTACCAGGCCTTTGTACCAGTCATCCGGAAAGTTGCCGGGTGGAACATACGTTGGTACTGCACAGTAGAAGATGTCGGAATTATTGCTTGACCAAACACACTTTTCTGCCAAGGTCGCAACGGGAGTTTCTAATGTTGTACCCGTTTTAAGATTGTAGATTTTTAATGAGAGCGCTCCATCAGCGCTTTCTGAGTACAAGATGATGTTCCCAGTCGGGCTGACTTTGGAGGTCAGTCCTTTAATACCAGTGATCGCCCGTGAGAGGCCGCCGGTTTTGGTATTCAGAAGAAATAAGTAGCCTGGAACTCCAGCAGATGGCTTGGTGTTGAGGGAAATGATATTTGGTGATGTCCAGTCAACGAGCCATTCCTTTAGAAGGGAGTCAAAAATTTGGGTTTTTTTGCTGCCATCGAAATCGGCGATGATGCCGGTGCTACCAGATGACGTCGGTAGTAAATAGAAGATTTTGTTTTGGTCTGGATTTTTAACCATGGCTCTAATATTTTCTGAAAGAAAATATCCTGTAAGCGCGCCATCGGGATTGTCGGCCGATTTCGGCAACAGAAAGCCGCTGTAGGATTTGATCGAATCAACTTCATCTGAAGTAGTGTACCGAGTGATCACCTGTGAACCTGTTTTGTTCCAGAGCGCCTCTTGGATTTTTGGTATGGTGGTATTGGAAAGTCGAATTTCAAGATTGTTTTCTGGGCTGACCTGGTAGACATTTCCCGTCCCCTTTTCAATAAAATTTACTAGTACAACCGGAGAGGTGGTGGCGATAACAACAGCCCCAGCACTTGGACGAATAGATAGTTGTTTAAGAACCGGCATCGGCAGAGAGTTAGATTGATTCTGGTTTCCGCTAATTGTAGTACTTGCTGAAGTATTGTTACCCCCGTTGTTTCCACTGTTTGAGCCCCCGACGTTACTCGAAGGAAAAATACTTGTAACCGGTGTGTTTGTTGCGGGGATGATGTCGTTGCCCGTACCACGATTAAAGTAAAAATAAAAAGCCAAAAAGCCACCAGCGATGAGCAGGACAAGAAAAACGATTATGGCAATGGCGGTTTTTTTGGACATAGTTATGGTCGCGGTGGATTATATGCACTAGTAATCTGGGTCTTTGATGTGGCAGCGTAGGCCTTAATTTCATCAAGCCATGCAGTGTACTTTGCGGCGAGTTCAGGGTTATTGATTGTTCTTGCCGTCTCTATTTCCCGGTTTAATTTCGCCGTTGCAGTATTGACACTTAGGTCGATGGCATCTAGGTGATCTTCAAGTTCGGCTGGCGCTGCACCACCTATCCATCGGGCATAAATTCCTCCCACAGAATTTTGTGCTTGGGCGCCCTCGCTGATAGCCGATGTTGTTTTCAGTAAAATTCCATTTTTTGCGCTACCATAGTCACGGATTGCCTGAGCGTCAGTTTGGTTGATGACAATTTTTTGTTGCAACTCATTAAATTGAGCGATGTGGGAGTTGTCCCCTGCAGCGATCTCTTTCAAAATAGCTTCTCTTTGGGCTCGGTACACACCAACCGCTTCGTCAAGTTTCGTTGCCTCGTCACGTGTCGCTTGTCGGTTTTTGTTGATCTCTGAAGCGGCCCTGTCTAGGGCCGCACTTTCAGCTGAGATGAGATCTGGTGGCCTACCCACATCTGAGGCGGGCCTTGTGCCGCTTAAGGTTAAATTAAGACTTACCAAGTCTGGGTTGATCGTGTAGAGAATAATATACGAGGCAAGGGCCAAGAGAAGCCCCCCAACTGCGCGCTCTATTCGTACCTTTCCCTCCTCTTTTCCTGTCATGGCGTCAGTTGATAGATACTGGAATCCTCCAATCACAATCATTAGGAAGGCTAAAACTCCCGCCATAACAATACCAGCTCTGAATATTCCCGTAAGGTACGTTGAAAGTGTTGTGCCACCAGTAGCGTTGCTTACGGTTCCGGGAATCTCCGCAAGGGGTACGTAATCAAGAGAGTACGAGATAAGGGGAGCCAAGAAAAAAAATAGTATTAAAATTGACAGAGCGCTTTGAACCGAAAAGATTTTTTTGAGTGTAGTAAACATTGTGCTTTAAAAAACGCCTCCAGAGACTGATTGACCAAAATTAATAGAAAGCCCACTATGTACAAACTGAAGAATTTTGGTCAAGTGGCTAACTTGGACACCAATAAGCGCATTACCTGCGGCACCTCCGGATTGTTTGAAAGAAAGACTGCTGGTGTCACTGCTGTTTACCTGCTGGTCGTTTTGGGTCCATTCGTATTTCAAGGTTCCGTCTTCGCGGTTTTTAGCACTTAAAAAGAAAGGAATGCTTGCGATACGAATTTCTTGATTTTGAAGATCCAAACTTCCTGTGAGCGCTTTATTATATAACACTCCCAATGTTGGGCTATCCTCATACAAAATTATCTGGGAGCTAGACGGAGTTATGGTAATTGAATTTTTTGCGACGTATTTTTTATCAAGTGTCGCGGCCTCTACACTAACTGTTGTGGCGTTTATTGGTATGGTGCCATCTAAAAACATGAAATTTCTGCCATAGCCTGAAACTTTAGAAACAGCATCGCCGTTAATTGACCATGTGTAAACGAGGGTTTTTGGATTTATAGCCACACCATTCTCGTTTGAAATACTTGGCATCGCCACAATTTTAACAGACCCTTCAAAAGGATAGCTTGCCTTACCTTCAAAAAAAGGTGGTGTGTAGGACTGAGCTTCCCACATAAGGTCGAGGCTCGCGGGGTTGATATTTAAAACCGATTGTAGAAATTCACCCTCTGGAGTTTTGATGGTGACTAAAATATTTGAGAAACTTCCAAGCCCGCCGGTTTTAAAAAGAAAACTTTTTTCACCGATGGCTTTTTTTTGCAAAACACCATTTACAAACCAAGACACCTCGGAACGGTCGAGGTCTGTGGTGTAACTTTGGATGGTAACGGTGACAAACTGTCGAGGCTTCGGATTCGCCGGGTCGCTATTTATAATGATACCTCCAGACTGATTGTCGAGGCTTTGAAGTTGGGCATGCGCTGTGCTCACTGAGACAAACATCATTGCCAATAAAAATATGAAGTTGAGATATTTCATAAGTGATTACATTTTACCACAAGTTTTACTGATACTAGTACCGCTTATTCAGCAAGTGAAGTTTCATCGTCTTTAATTTTACTATTATCTTTCCTTCCCTCTTTTCTTTGTTTGTACGACATGGTTAAATCAGTGACATTTTGAAGTGCACCAAGCTCTCTTTCTTTTTTCCTTCTTTCCCCATAAGCGGCACTGCCGCGGAGGTCGAGATTGTTTCGATTGCCACCAATTTCACCAGGTTTTCCTGTTTGTCCACCACCCAAAAGCGATTCCCGAGACCCTTTCTCAGATTCCCTCTTCTTTTTTTTACTGGTTTCTTCCTCTTCTTCTGGTGTTTTGTTTTCTTTCGATTGTTCGTCAGACTGTCTTCCCATCTCGTCATTCTCTTCATCCGAAAGGTCATGGTTTTCGTCACCCGTTCCACTATCTTCCTCTAAGTGTTCAGTTTCGGGCTCGGTTTGATTGTCACGAGCGTCACTTTCTTGTCCCATTTCGTCCGCATAGGCATCTGACATTTCCAAACCCTCCTCGGCACCATGAACGGTTTCTGCCACTCCAGTTACTCCCTCTGCTGCCTCCTCGGCTACAGCTCCACCTTCAGCTGCGACATCAGCAGCTACTACTCCCTCTGCTGCAAGAGACGCGCCGCCAGTTTCCGGAGCAAGGGCTACTGCCGCCACCGCTACTCCCACTGCCGCCACCGCCTGCACTTGCTTCTCAGCTTTTACTGAAAAGTAAATAAAGGCCCCGTCAGCAGTCCAAAACGGGAAAGCGTCAATGCTCGGTATCTCCTCAAAGAAAAAGGTCAATATAATACTACCAATTTTTTTGGTTTCCATCGTAATCCCGCGTAAATATAGGTATGTAGACCAACCAAGGGCAACCCCGATATCAATGAATCGATTTAGAACTGTTCCTAGGTTCCCAATAAAAGGAATTCCTATCCAGTCGAGTGCAAATTGGACCAGATCAACAATCAAAAGAACCCCAAGCACCATCCCCCACTCAGTGCCGGAAATTTTGTCTTTTTGAGAAATTTTTTCTGGTTCTTTTTCAGCCATAGATTAAAAAATGAAACATGGAGCACGCAACATGAATCATGGATACAAAGCTATTCTGTTACATGTTCCATGCTATGTGTTACGTGGTCTGTCCTGCCTCAAGCTCCTTCTTCGCCTTTTTGATGGCGAGTAATTGTGATGGATCCGAAGTGATAATCTGATCTTCGGTGTATGAAGCAATCACTTTTATAGCCACGTGTTTTAGTCCAACAAAGAAAATTCCCTCTCCAACATCGGATTCGAGTAATAAATATTTTTCTTCATCAGTTAAGCTGAACACTTTTTGAATTTTATCGATTGAGGACGGCGACTGCTTGAGAAGCATTTGGATCGACGAGTTGGTAATAATCGGCAAGCCGTAAGGGGATTTCAAAAAGTCGTCCACGTCTTGTGTGATGGTGGAAAGGCCGAGGAAATATTTTCGTCCTCGCTTGGCGAGCCCAAGGAGAAATGATGCCGTGTCTTCTGATTTCATCATCCACCACGCCTCGTCGATGACAAGCAAACGTTTGCGTAAATTTTTGCGGATTGCATTCCAGATATAGTGCATGACGATATACATGGCGACTGGTTTCAATTCGTCTTCCATATCGCGAAGAGAGAAGACAATAAATTTACTATCGATGTCGATGTTTGAAGGTCTATTGATAAAACCAGCCCAAGTGCCACGAGTATATTTACTCAAACGTTGCACCAAAGACTCCGCGCCTTCCATACCGGCAAGCACCAGTTCAAAATCTGAAAGCAGAGGCGGCTCGATATTTTTAAAATCCGAGTCAGGCGTGATGTCTTTAAGAGCATAGGTTTCGCTAATGGCGCGGTCAATCAAAGCGTCTTCTTCGGCAGAAAGACCGCCGAGCATAATTCTGAAAAGACCAACTAGGTTGATGATGTTTGAGCGAAGGACATCCGTGGCCGATTCATCTTCTCGCGGGATCGGTAGATCAAACGGGTTGATGTGATGATTTGAGTTGAGCGAAATCGTAAAGTACTTCCCTCCCGTGGCTTCCGCCATGTATTCATATTCGCGTTCAGGGTCGATGACAATGACCTCAGTATCAAACATCAAGGTTCTCAAAATTTCCAATTTAGTGTTGTAACTTTTTCCGGAACCAGATTTGGCGAACGTAATTGAGTTATAGTTTTCCAAACTGAAACGATCAAAAAGGACCAGTGATGAGTTGTGGCGGTTAATGCCATAGAGAATTCCTTTGTCTGACGTAAGATCGAAAGACGTAAACGGAAACAACGAAGAAAGCGGAGACGAATTTAGCTTTGAATGGATCATGAGTTCATCTTGAGCCATAGGAATAACACTTCGAAATGCCTGTTCCTGTTGGAAGAGCGCCGGTTTTAAATAAATTAATTTTGATTCGAGTAGGGATTTTATTTCCGATTCGATTTTGTCGAGTTCAGCATCGCTGTCGGCGTAAATGGAAATATAGAGACCGACATCAAACAATTTTTCTTGAGCTTGCATCAAGTTATCACGGAGACTTTCGAGATCGTGATATGCCGTATCAAGCATTGGGTCGCGGACAAGCCCTTTTTTCTCTCTCGTAGCAATTTGGCTTTGCACCTCGGCTACCTTTTTCTGGAATTGTCGCAAGACTACCGCTGTGTCAATCGGATGAATGAAGATTGAAATATCAAACACTTTGTCGAGGTTGATAATCGGTGAAAACCAACCAGCTGATAGAAATCGTGGGTAGGAAATCACAAAAAAAGTTCTGACAATTTTTTCTCCCAGGTTCAGCGTCCGTGGGCTGACCTTGAGCGCCGACGGTGCGATGATATCTTTCAATTCCAACACACCGGCAGCATAAATTTCTTGTGGCAAAATTGACGCAATGTCGGGAAGTTTTTCTTTTTTCTTAAAAATATCAAATAGTCCCATGGTATTTATTAATTGATTTGGATTGGTTTGTCGGTATCTCCCGGATTAAAAATTTTGTAATACAACTCAACCACCTCCTCAGTTCCCAGTTCTACTGCTCTGATACCGCAACGCATCAGTCCCTGCTCCACCACTGAAATTCTTTGAAGCAGCTGGCTTCGGCTTTCTTCAAAGTTGTCCTGTTTTTGTTGAATTTTTTCTTCAGCTTGCTTGCGAGTGAGCAGTTTTCCGGCAAAATCCATTACTCCTTTTTTCATTTGCAAGGGTGCGGCGGCAAATGGGACAACCACAAAAAAGGTTTTGGTCATGATGCTCGTGTTTTCTGTAAAGGTTTTAATGAACTCAATATATTCGCGGGTTTGAATTTTCATCAAGTCAGCAGTTTGATTTTTATAGCGATCTTCCAAAAGGGCGATGTATGGTCTGATGTCGAGTTTCCTCGATTCAATAAAAAGTTGAATTGAAAAATCAAGCGAGTTTAAAAAGTTTTGGAACTGCAAAATAATGGCATTTTGATTGTCTTCTGACTTCAAGGCAAAGTTTAAGGAGGACGTCATAAGAATTGCTCTGAAAGAGCCGTCTTTTAGAACGACGATGCCATCACGCACTTCTTTTATAGGAACAAAATCTTGGGTTGCTTTGGTTGAGGAAGATGCCATACGAAAATACGAATTATTAATGCCAATATACGAAATTATACAAAAACTTTTTGCGCAATCTTACTGACTTTCCTTCTCGTTCTTATATTGTAACTTTTTTACGGTATCTATGCGAACAATACGGACAGGCTTAATATTTTTTTCTCTGAAGTTGACTAATAAACCCAAGCGCATTTGTGTTTCTTGCAAGTAGTGTTGGGTTTGGCGAAAATCATCTGGAGTTAACATCCGCTTAGATTTTAATTCCAATATTATTTTTCTATCAACTAGAAAATCAAGTATGTTGCCACTATCAGAAATCGCCAGTTCCCTTTCATAAGGAATGTTTCGAAGCTTGAGTTTTAGCTCGATTGCATCAGCATATTGTTTTTCTCTCCCGTACAAACCGAGTTCTTTGTGTACATCAAAAAAAATACCAACCAAATCATACGATAATTCCGGATACAATACACTTGGTGAGGTTGTTTTCGTATTTTTTCGTATATTCGTTTCCATTTCGTATTTTCGTATCGACTAACGCTCCATACTCTCTTTGGCACCGAGCGAGGTATTTTCGTTAATATCAAGACTCCACGTTAAGTCTTTCAGTTTACTGTCGGAAAGTTTGGGTACATACAAAAGTGTGTCGGGTGCAGTTTCAGTTTTGTGTGTCGGTTTTCTGTCGGTTTTTTTCCAGATGTATAGTTTGTTGGTGACCATATATTTGAAAGCTGACTCAAGGATGAGTATAAAAGAGCGATTGTTGACTTTGTACATCGCTAAGGCTACAGAAAAGGCTATCACCGGTATCATGAGTGGTATGGCGATATAGAGTTTGAAGTATGAATAGAAAATAAAACACAATCCCCCACCTCCAGCCAGGTAGATAAATTGTTTGATGGTCAAGGGACCAAAAATTTTATCTTCAACTTCAATGAATTGTGGAACTTGGAATCTCATAAAGAAGGGTTTAGGGTTTAGGGTTTAGTTTGCGAATCATCGTTATGAGCATTTTCTGTATTTCTTCTAACAAATTTTCAGCTATTGAAAAATTAGTTTTGTAAATTGACTTTGAAATTATTAGCTGTGTTTCAAGCTCGGCCGCTGAACCATCAGCTATGCTCAAAAATTGTATGTACTCCTTCACGTTTTTTCGTTTATAACCTTCAGCAATGTTGGAAGGGATTGAAACCGCGGACCTTCTCATCTGACTAGTCAGCCCGTATGTTTCAGTTTTCGGAAAGCTTTCCGTTAACTTGTAGATCTCTTTAACAAGCTCAATACCTTTTTGCCAAACAATTAATTCTTTGAATGAACTTAATGTCATTGGTTTAATTATACCCTAAACCCTACCCCCTATCCCCTACTGCAAGGGTTCTCTGTACGGATCTGCAGAATAAGAACTTCCTGTTTTCTTTGCCGCGGTGACATCAGAAAGTTTCTGGTCAACGATGTTTGATGTTGGAGAGGTCACGATAGGCTTAGGGGTTTCTTGAGGTTTTGGTGCTGGAGGTTCAAATTGAAATTCCTGGCGCGGTGGTTGCGCGGGCGGTGCTGGAGGTGGAACAATTGGCGCGGGTATTTGAGGTTTAATTTCTACTGGTCTGCTCTCAACTTTTGGTACTGGCACTGAGACAGGCGTCATTTTTACTGTCGAAGGATTTTCGATTTCTCTAAGGATTTTTTCACGATCAAGGATTTCGCCGCCCTCTTGTTGAACAGCGATATTTTCAGTCTGAGCTTCACTTGTTTGGGCTAAGTCAATCGGGTTGTACGGATGAGGTTCTGGTTCGGTCGCTGGTGCAATTGATTTTGTCGCTACGGCAGATTGTGCGAGGTTTGCATACGAAGGCTCTTCCCCGTTCACTTGCTTTAACGCCTCGCGAATTTTCAGGAAAATTTCAGTGTTGATTTCTTGAGCGATAGGTCGAGTTTTTTCTTCGCCAATGCCGAGACGGCGGTTGAGTCGAGGAAGAAATTGATTGGGGTGCGTCATACCAAGAATTACCAAGCCGGTTTCTTCGGCTACCACTCCGAGTTTGTCGACATGAAGGCCGTATTTTATGCCAATGTCGAGCACTTTTTTAGCCGAGTCCATCGAGCGGAGCGCGGTTTTAAGTGCGAATGGCAGTTTATCAAATCTTGATTGCAAATCTTTTTCATCCAATTTACCGGCGAGCATTTTCAAGAATGATTCGGTTTGATTTTCCGACATCATTTCGGTCGGTGTTTCCATAAGTGGCGTGCGAGGTTTTATCGGTGCGGCCGAAGTGTTCGCAGAAGCCCCGACTGATCCACTTGGAGCACTCGAAAATTTCGAAAGTCCGGGAGAAGGAGCTCCTGAGAAAGGTTTGAGGTTAAGTACGGGTGCTACTGATTTTAGGTTTGGGAAGCGGTTTGGTTTTGGAGCAGTTGGCGCTTGAGTCTGAGGCATTTTATTTAACATGACCGTACGAGGCGGAGTCGGTAGTTGAGAATCGATCGATTGTTGTGAAGATCCTAAAGGTTGTGCGACCGCAGACTCTTCATCTTCTTTACTCTTTCCTTCTTCAAATGAAACGTTTACGTCAGGTAAATTTTTAGCAACAGCAGGAGTCATGAGAATCGGCAAGGCTTTCAATCCCAACGCCGGCAAGAGCTTCACAAAAATTTTCTCGTTGATAGTTGCTACAATTTCCCCCGCTTTTGCTAGGTTATCCTCATCATCCGCCAATTTTTCTTTCAACCCTTCCTCAAATTTTTCCACCGGTCTTTCTTTTGTGATCACTTGGCGAACCAGTTCACATACCTCACCAATTTCTCCCATGGTTAAATTAAAACCGTCCCCGGTATCACCAATAATAAAAAGTATAGAATAATCTTTAAACAGTTCTTGAGTTGCTTGAGGTAATTTACTCAAGATTTTTTCTAATTTTTGTTCTTGGTCTATGTAACTCATGGTGTTGTAATTTTCTTTGTCTCTGCTCTTAGAAATTTAACTACTCACTAGGTTATGGTGTAGCTTTTGGTAATCCCATCCTATTAAATCTACCCTCTAATCCTTCAGCAATAGCCGCTGCACGTTGTGCAGGATCTGTCCAATCAGTGAATTCAACCACATTTTTACTATCCGCTCGGAAAGCCTTTTCCAACCTCTCTCTCATTCGCTGGAATTCAGCATTTTCCATTTTCTGTCCAATATCCCATCCTTCCTTAGTTTGAATTAGTTTCCTGATGAGCTGTTGAGTCTCAACCGTCATCATTCTCTCTCCTTCCTCATTCTCTTTTAGAGCTTGAAAGGCTCCCTCCAAAAGGATTTTTACATCCACAGGATCCTTTTTAGCTGTTTCTCTAAGAACCTCGGCTCCCATAAGACGAATATTTTCGTACAATTTACGCAATCCTCCAGGGGTGTTTGCCGATTCAACAGCCGCTCTCCCGGCCAAAAAGTCTCGGGCTCGAGCTTCCCACAAATTATCTTTAACGGTAAGTTCAAAATTGCCTGTTCGCAACGCTTCGGCGCGCTCGTCATCCGTATTGCGGTACATAAATTCTCCGGTGATAGGATCTTTTTGTTCACGTAATACAGTGAGTAATTTAACCCAATCAGCATCTTTTATAGACCGAATATCAACACGGAATTGGTCTGTAAATCCCGAAGTTTTGTTGGGGTCGCGTATATTCTGGACGGTGCCCCATTTCATAATTTTACCAATAGCAGGTACAGCACGGAGAAGATTTCCCTCCTTTTCGTTTTTTCCCTCTCTTTTGAGTCGGTCCTTGGTACTTTGCGAAAGATGAGAGCTAAAGTTGACGATATTTAGGAGTTCAAATCCCTTATCTGACATGTATCGACGAGTTTTTGCATACACAGCGCGGAACGCATCGGTTTGTTTATATTCCGGAATTTCAAAAGTATCCCCAGAAGCATTTCCGTCTGCATCTAGAGTGGTTCCTTTGGCGATAACCCTTCCCTTGTTGTCTGTAATTACTTTTCCTGTGGCAGAATCAATTGCAAATTTACCTTCTCGAACTTCTTGCTCGTAGGCAGCTAATTTTTGATCAAACGCTTCGAGTTCATCAGAAGCTTTTTCACCATCTTCTTTCAGTTGATTAAAATAGATTTCAAGAAATTCATCCTTGTCTTCTTTTGTCCAACCGCCATCAGTAGATTTTATTAGTTCGTCAACCTGTCTTTCTGTCGAATAAGGTAGAACAGTTTTTATGACTTCTTCTTGGAGATGGACAAGACCTGTGGAGGGAAGCCGTGTTACGGCTGATTGAACCGCATCGAGCAGTATTTTTTTATTCTCATCCCTTTCCTTTTTTTGCAGATCTGCTACCCACTCATCTTCTGTCATTTCTCTCAGGCCCCCCTTTCCGTCAGGTTTGTCTGGAAGAACGGCTGGCCTGAAAAGAAATTTACCAGACGCATCTTTTGCTAACAGCTCACCCTTTGTTTTTGTTGCCTTCGGGTTTTTTATTTCACTTTGTAGCACAAGAGCGGCTCTCTTGACGTCGTTTGCACGTTCCACATCTTGTGCTTCATCACGCAAATGTTCGCTCTCCTCATAGGACTCGCCTACTGATTTTTCGCCACCAAATTTGGCTTTAGTTCCGAATAAGGCGCCGCCAGTTGTTTTCTCCCTAATAAAACTTCCCAGTTCGGTTGTACCAAAAGCGCTCCTTCCAAATTTTCTATCCCACTCGTTCATATCCATTTTCTTTTGAGCAAAATCGCCCTTAGCGGATACTTTTGCCGCATGTTCTCGTAAAGATTTTGCTGTGTCCTTGAAACCTAAAACATTCGCTACTCTACCCCCAATACCGCCCACGGCCCCAGAATAGGTTGACGAAACTGCGGTAATATACTTCCCTCTCGCCACACTTCTTCCGATAAACCCTCCCGCTGTTTTTCCAGCCTCAACAGCAAATTCGATTCCACCCGCTTCCATTTTTTTGGCGACGAGAATCGAACCAAGCATGAGTCCAATGAGTAGAATGAAGTTAAAGACAAAGGCGAAGCCGGCAGCGGAACCGGTATCAGATGCGCCATAAAATATAAGAGCAGAAGCTGACATAACTGACGCTCCAGTGTCTCTATTGTTGACCGAGACCACACTTGTAAATGCCGGAGATTGAATAGTTTTTATTACTACATAGGTTATCGCGAGGTAAATCGGCGCGAAAATTGACTGGCCAATCAATTTCTCTTTCCACTGGTCAGCATATTTTTCCGTTGAAGGTAGGACGAAAGCCAGGAAAGCCAACGGTGAGAGAATCATAACCATCATTAAATTGATCAGACGGACGATAAATAAGATTGCTGCCACAAAAAAGATGTACGAGGCAATCATCATGACCGCAATTCCAAAACCGCCAATGAGGATGACTTTAAAGGCGTCTATTATTCCACCACTATAGTCTGCCGCTAAACCAGCAATTCCTCCCGCCTGCCCTCCAGGAGTTTGAGGTTGGAAGAGAGTTTGAATTTTCAAGCCTTCCATAAAAGCTCCAGAAAGACTTGTGGTTGGAGGTGTACCCGTGGAAGTGCCAGTAACGATGAGGTTGTAGAAATGAATCGCGACGATGTTTGAAGCATCAATGACAGTTTTTGTTATAAAAAGACTGAAGTTCATTAAAAGCGCCACGATGACGAGGTGCACAATAATTTCCTTGGTTTTTCCCGAGATCAGTCCAAGAATCGTACCGATTGCTACCCACAAGAGAATAAATATGAAGAAAATGTTGGCGAGATCGCGGAAAATTCTCCACCCAATATCAACCACAGGAACATGGTTTAACAGATCAGCAAGGTTGATGGTGTAATAGACCGACATGTCCAAAATTTTTCCAGACAACCAGAGTATCCAGGAGAAAATCCACATGATGATATACATAACACTGGCGGCGCAATTTTCTAGGTGTAAACCTCCAGCTAATCCAGCTGTTGCGGCAAAAACAAAACAGCTCGCGAACTGCATAACCGCTGGTGTAGATTGAGAATTATTTGCACCTCCCACGGTGTTTGATCCCGCGGCAACAGCCCCCTGACTGGTTCCGCTGTCGGCGCGCACGCCATCTCCTGGTTGAAAATCTGGAAGAGTTGGAAGATTTGGTGAAGTTAGGCCACCTGTATCTCCCCCAGTATCAAGAGGAATATCGATGAGTTGGCCAAACACCCTTGAACTCCCCATCGGTGAAAACGACGCGTAGAGTGTGAGGGTGACTATGAAAAATGAAAGTAAAAATTTCCGCATGCTTTTGTGACCAAACTACTCGCTACACTTTATATTAAGCGGCGTTACTTGTGTCCAGGTTTCATCGGCACTTATAGTCGTAATCAATCGGTATTGCGGTAAGCTCGAGTCGTCACAAGCACTGAGCGTCGGCGGTTTTATGCTGTAATTTATAAAGGCCCCATTGTCCGCAGTAATATTTACAGATTGACCACTTTCCATGGCGGAAGCGTTAAAAGGACCCTTTGCCAATCCACTCGCCGGCTGTTGAATGTCAGCAGAGAAACTTTCAAAGACTGATCCGCCGGCGAAGGCTTCGCCCACATATGACCCGTTGAAATATTTTTGAAGCGAGGTTTTGATAGTAATCGTTTTGTCGAGACGAGAAGAGAAACCAACACTGATATTTGTCGGCTGAGATTTGCTTAGCAGGACCATATCTGAAATTGCATTATCGAAAGAAACAGTAGCCGATTGTGGGCGCGATAGCGTAACTTGGGACAGCCAGAGGAAGGTTGGTCTTGATATTGCCAAGGCATTTGCGGAAATCGGATTTTTGAAAGTGATGGTGAAATCATTGTTGGTTCCAGAAAGAGTTGCTACTTCGACCCCGCCGATCCTAATAGAGTACGAACCAAAAGAAGGGTTTGATGGAATTGTAAACTCGAAGACGTTTTGACCAGCGTTTACTTGATTTAGTGAAACAGCTACGCCCGACTGACTGTCTGGGAGTAAGGAGAATCTAATTGTGTGGGCACCAGTAGTTCGTCCGTCTACTATCGACTTAACGGTAATGGTTTCTATCTTCTCAGTTTGATTTAAGGAAGCGGTCCACCAATGCGGCGCGGGGCCACCGTATGTGAGTGCGCCAATTTGGCCGAAGACGTTTTGTGGCCCATACAATATTCCTTCGTCGGAACGATAGACGAAGGACTGATTAAGTTTCGCGGTGTAGAGAGAAATTTCTCGGTTGGCATTATTATTTGCCGGTGGTTTTGCTGGAGTGATAACAGGAGCGGTAACCTCACCTTTTGGAGTTATTTGATCAACAAATTTATCAACCTCTCCGCCGATCGGCGTAGTAATATCGACGAATTGGCAGAAGTTGGCCGTCGCTCGGTAATCAGCAAGAGTCCATGGTACGTCACCAGTAGCAGAAGTTTTTGAAGTCAATTGGTCGCCACCTGTACCGTTCACTTTTACCCACACTCTTGCGTCGTTTGGTTTTGTGCCGTAGACGTTTGCCTTAAATTGCGTACAAAACTCTGTTGGTGTCGGACCGCCCGTAACGGTAGGACAATCACTTGTTTTTGTTGGACAGGCTGTTGTGGCGGCAGTTCTTCCTCCACCAATTGTATTCATGTACAAACCAACTTGAAGACTTTGAGCCTGATTATTTGCATTAGAAACAGTGGCCGGAGTCTGTTTTAGACCAAGATCAACTGCTGACGAATATCCACCAGAAGCGGAGCGAGAGTCGCTTGCGCCGGCCAGTCCCCCAATGCCACCCATAACCTGACTGATCATTTGTCCAACTAGTGCATTTAAAATAGCGTCGATATCTTTAGCCAACCCAATATTTTGGAGCGGTTGGATGAGTGTTGCGTTTAGCTGACCCTCGATGATCGAACCGGGCGTTGTGATTTTTCCAGTTGCTGGATCAACCGAAGAAAGAAAACCTCTGCCAAAATCAAGTTGGGTTTTCAGGGCAAATTGCTGACCGGCAATCTTAGCGTCGATTGACTCCACACCCTTGAGATATGCGCCGTAAGGATTATTTTGCGGGGTCTGAGTAATTTGAAGCCAGTTATCCCAACCATTTTTTCCGAAAACTCCCTTGGTGAAAGCGTTCTGAACATTTTTTTGGATATCTGAGAGTCGACAACCGATCTCTCGAAGATTCGGTCCTTTAGAATATTGTAAATTGAGTGAAAGTCGCACTTGTAAGTCAAACGGTCCGCAGAGAATTGCCCCGATGGGGCCAAGTCCTCGTATGTAGCTACCGATTGCTTGATCGGCAACATCAGACATAAAACCCTGAATGTTGGTGACGTATTGTGGACTGCCTTGGAAACCACCATTGATCCAATTAACTGTTTGAGCGGTAAATTTGGTGAGAAGGGTTCTCGCCATGATAGTGACGATCGGTTCAATAATACAGCGCTTGATGCTCAAGCCTGTGGTTTGGCTGTTAGTTCCAGAATTTATCGTTGCATCAGCCTTGACGAGTGACGTGATGGCGGTGGTTTGGCCTTGAATCATGGCCGCTACCCCAGCGTCACTCGTTGGAACTGAGGTAATTTTGTTGGCGGTTGCTACGCCGCTTGCGCTGGTCATGGCGCCGGTACCTACCGCGGTTGCCGCCACTGTGGTTCCTGTACTTTTAGTTTTGCTGAGCAACATTCCAGCGATACAGTCTGTCACCCCTGCTTTTGCCTGAGTCGGAAACGAAAAGAGCGTCGGTCCCGCGATGAGCGAAACGATGAGGATTGAGAGCGTGGTGTTTTTAAAACTTTTCATATTGAAATGCTCCCGTTTTGTTCACATTCTTATGTGAGAACAAAACGCAGTCCTGTGGATGCCGACTGAATAAGTCCTACTAATTATATCGTATCGAAGAATTGATAACCACTGTCTGTTGATTGAAAAATAATTCCCGCCGAATCAAAATAACTTTTAAACGATCTGATTGCATTTTGAAAACCGTCCGCGTTGTCTGAATAGGCGGTAACTCCCGGCAAGGCTTTGAGTGGATCAGATAAAACATATTCCAAGCCAGTGATGCTCCACGCCATGGCTGTTGTGGCATTTATGAGTAACAAATGATTTTTCAACGCGCTTTTCGGTACAGTTACCTTGATCAAATCATGTTCAATGCGTTTATATTCAGCAATCAAAGGTTCAAGCTTTTTTAATTCCTCGGGGTCGTTCTTTGTTTGGGCTCTATCCACAATGGCAATTTCAAACTCAAGTTTTTGAGGGGGCTTTTTGGTCAGAATGCTGGCAATAGTATTGCCGTAAGCTCTAATTTTTTCAGGAGTTTCTTCTGCATCAACTTTTACATCTTCAGAAGTGTAATTCTTAATTTTTTGAGCGTCAATTTGTTGCTGAATAGTTTGATTCAGAAAATTTTCGTAATCGGCTTCTGTCGGAGGAGTGTCAGATTCCCCAGCTGCAATTATTTTTACAAAAAGTTCTCGAGAGAATTTGTCGGTTTCGGAGAGGTCAGATTCTGTTTCAGGATTTATTTTGGCGGTTATCGTGTCGGTGTCGAGCTTATCATTTGGCCCTGCCTTCAACGGGTCACGCCCAGTTTTAATTTCTTCTCCATCAAGCGCGCCATCACCATCCGAGTCAGGATTTTTCGGATCAGTTTTCCATAGCTGTTCTTCCCAATCTTTTAAACCATCTGAGTCGGTATCAACTGCCAGCATTTTTGATTGAATGGTACTTTCATCGAGTGAGCTGGTATAGGTGGTGGATTTTGAGAATTTAATAAAAACCACAACTAAAAGAGCGACAATAGAAGCTAGTACAACGATGATTACGATAGTTTTTTTGTGTACACTTTTCATTTATATACAAAAGTTCCAGCAGGTTCAGAGTCCCTCCTTTCTTTAGCAGAAAGTATACCAAAAAAATAGCAACATTGCTTTTCCTCCATGATATAATTGTGTATATGATTTCGGTACAACAACAGCAGACAGGTAGCACCCTATTTTTCAAAAGTTTTTTGGTGGCAGTATCCATTTTCGTACTCTCAATTCCAGTTTTGGCCGAGGAAATTTCCACTTCCTCCTTTTATCGAAACCTTTCAGTCGGTTCTCAGGGCGCAGATGTTGTCGCGCTTCAAAAAATGTTAAATACCGATGTTGAAACTCAAGTTTCTGGAAGCGGTATCGCTTCAATCGGTTTTGAAACCGACTATTTTGGTTCAAAAACCTTTGATGCGGTGAAGCGTTTCCAGTGGAAATATCGAGATGAAATTTTATTTCCAAACGGGCTCTCCCAGGCCACTGGTTTTGTGGGAGCCGCAACACGAAAAAAACTTTCTTCATTACAAAATATTTCTACTCAACAAAATCTTCCTGTCGTCACGTCTCCTGTGGTTCCAACTCCTGTACAACCTGAAGTTACTTTTCCAGGAACCCCTGCCACTGAACTCATTACCCCAAACCCCGAAACGCCTTTAGACAAAATTGTTTTCGATGAGTCTGCCCTTTTTGCCGCTCTTGATAGGGTTGGGGCAAAACAGGGGTATACTAAAGATGCGCTCACTTTTGCCAAGGAGCAGGTCAAAAAAGAGATCGATTTAAATCATCCAGAAAAAAAATTTATTGAGGAAGTTCAGAAAAGTGGCGTTGAAATTCACGGCTTAAACACCTCATCAAAAGCTGGCC
The DNA here is from genome assembly GCA_040390045.1 of Patescibacteria group bacterium. Taxonomy (NCBI): domain Bacteria; species Patescibacteria group bacterium. The sequence goes on along the minus strand of JAZJZC010000003.1, from coordinate 17,671 downwards.
CCGGCAGTTTCTTGGGTTTCTTTAAAAATATTGTTGGACTTTTCGCTCCCGAAAAGGCTAATGCACTAACGACGGGTCTACCCTTTGGTGCAAGAATCCTATTTATTCTCCCCTGCACTTGTAGCGGTAATTGGCTGATAACCCTAACTCCCTTGCCTCCAGAATACCCTGCGCTTTTAACATATTATATGGGTACCCAGATGTATATGACCTACAGTTTGCCATTTTCGTTAAACGCTGTTGGGGCATATACTCCAGCGTCGACGTGTCTGATGATCGCTTACCCTTCGTGCTATTCACTGCCACAGGAGGGTTTGATTGGTGGAGTGACAGGCAGTAGATAATATTTTAGATATTCTTTGTTAGATAAAGCCAGTCTTTTAAACTCAGTTCTTCTGGCCGAGCTTTTGCCTCGATGCCACAGGCTGAAAGTGTCTCTGCACTTACACCGAGTGTGCCGGTGATCATTTTTCTTTTTTGACCGAAAGCTTTTTTGGCTAGCGCGAAAAGTTTTTTTTCTTGTTCGGGGTTTTCAAAATTGTTTCGGGAAATGTTTTCAATGGCGAGGATTGCTGAGTCGACGTTTGGTGCCGGACGGAAATTCCCTTTTGTTACTGTGGCGATGTATTTCGGTGTGCCGTAGGCTTTAACCCCTAAAGAAAGCAAACTTTCTTTGCCATCTCTGGTCACGATTCTTTCCGCCACTTCTTTTTGAATTAAAATAACAATTTTATTTGGTTGATGTTCGGTTTCTAAAAATTTTCGGATGAAAACACCGGTGATGTAGTAGGGAATGTTGGCCACTAGTTTGTAGTGGGTAGTATGTAGTGGGTAGAGAGAAGAATCAAAATCTAAGATGTCGCCTTCGATGAGGGTCAGGTTGCCCGAGGCAATCTCAACGGCGAATTTTTGCTCAAGAACTGGAATGAGTCGGCGATCTTTTTCAATGGCCAACACTTTTGCTCCAGCTTGTAGAAGAGCTTCAGTTAAAATTCCTGTACCTGGCCCAGCTTCGAGCACCGTCTCCCCTTTTTGTATTTCTCCAGCAAGTACGATGTCGCTGATGGCTTTTTTTGAGTGGAGAAAATTTTGACCTAATGATTTTTTAGCGTAAAGCATACTAATCAACTAATTATACTAATACTACTAATAACTGCGAATAAAATCCCACAACCAAGCATTGGTAGTTATTTGTAGATTCGCATTCATTCGTATATTAGTATCAGCTACCTGGATTTCCTAATCCAGGTAAATTATTTTACCTCCTCCTGCAAATGATTCTTCCTTTTCTGACAATTCTTCATCGATATCAAATACAAATTCCGACGGCACATTGATTTGTTTTGAACCGAAAATCGTTCGGATACTAGCGTATGAAAGATACAATTTTTTCTTAGCTCGCGTCAAAGCGACATAAAACAATCGGCGTTCCTCCTCTTCTTGTCGCTCATCAACCTTGCCGGCACTCATTTTTTTGTGCGGAAATAAATCCTCTTCAAGTCCGGTGATAAACACATATTCAAACTCTAATCCCTTGGCCGCATGCACCGTCATTAGTTTGATGGCATCTCTTCCCTTCATCATTTCATCTTGATCCGATGCTAGCGCCGCCTCCTCAAGAAATTTTAGAATACCATCTTCGGGTTTTTCATAGACATCGTACTTGGTGGCAAAGGTTACAAGCTCCCGGATGTTTTCTAAACGCTCTTCATCGTCGTTTCCACCATTTCTCAATTCTTGCTCGATGCCACTGGCACGGATAATGTGTTTAATGGTTTGTGACGGTTTTTCTTTAGCCGCAACTTCCCTAATCTCCCCTAGGATTTTTCTGAAAGCCGTTACTTTTTTTAGAGTATTGGCCGGCAAGGTATTTTCCTGGCCAGCAAAAATTTTTAAGACGGTCACCTTACCGAGTCCTCGCGGTGGAACATTAATAATTCTTTTGATATCAGAAAGACCTTCTTCATTTAAAGAGGCTTTGAGGTAAGAAATAATATCTTTCACCTCCTTTCTTTCAAAGAAACGAATTCCCAAAACTTGATACGGCAAGCTCAAGCTCAGCATTCCTTCTTCAAGCGCTCGTCCCTGAAAATTGGCTCTATATAAGACTGCAATTTCAGATGGCGAGGTCCCATTTTCAATCAATTGCCGAGATTTGGTAGCTACAAAACGAGCTTCGTCAGTTTCGTCGTAGGCTTCAAAAATTCCCACTTTTTCTCCTTCGCCGTTTTTAGTAAATAGATTTTTGTCTCTCCTCACTTTATTTTTAGCGATGACGCGATTGGCCGCGGTTAAAATAGTCTGGGTTGAACGATAATTTTCCTCGAGCATCACCATCTTGGCGTTTGGGTAATCTTTTTCGAAACCCAAAATATTTTTGATGTCTGCCCCGCGCCAACTGTAAATTGTCTGATCGATGTCCCCCACCACACAAATGTTTTTGGTTTTTTCAGCTAAATATTTAGCAATGAGATACTGAACCTTGTTGGTGTCCTGGTATTCGTCGATGTGAATGTATTGCCAGGTTTTTTGGTAGTGCGATCGCACGGCCTCGTTGTCGCGGAGTAATGTGGCTGTTTTGAGCAACAGGTCATCGAAGTCCAGCGCTTTTTCCTTCGCCAAGTTGGCTTCGTACCGTTTCCAGACTGACAGTGCCACGGTCGGGATGTATTCGTTGCCAATTTTTTCCTGAAATTTTTCGACGGTGATGCCCGAACCTTTTTCTCTGCTGATGAGGTTTTGGATTACCGCCGGGTCAAAGCTTTTTTTATCAACGCCTGCCTCATCCATTGCGTCTTTGATGAATCTCATGGAATCTCCTTTGTCGAGAATGGTGAAATGGAGTGGAATGTTGAGCAGTCGGCAGTTTTCACGCAAAATTTTCACGCCTAGGGCATGGAAGGTGCAGACAAGAGGAAGGTTCGTGGTTTGTGATCGGTAGTTGTTAGAAGAATCGAAACTCGAAACAGGAAAATTGAGACTTTTGTCTTCCGCCAAGAGCTTCATCACTCGCTCGCGCATCTCTTTGGCCGCTTTGTTAGTAAAAGTTACAGCAAGAATATTGGAGGGAGCTACACCTTGAGTGATCAAGTGAAGAATTCTGTGCGTGATGGTCTTGGTTTTGCCAGCTCCCGCTCCGGCAATGATGAGTAATGGCCCTTCGGTCTGAAGTACAGCTTCTTTTTGTTGAGCATTTAGTCCTTCGAGGTTGTTCATTGAGACAATACTATAGCATGAGAGACGAGTTAGGGATGAATGTTGTCTGGAAATTTTGCGGCAAAATTTCCGGGACTAATTTTCTCGTTTTGGCTTACAATTTTTCTAAAATTTTGCTCCCAAACGTTATCCCCAGGGTGTCTTTTTATCAGTTGACTTCGCCCCGCCAGGGTTTATAGTAGTATGCAAGTGCCGATATGGGAGATTTCCTTTTAGTGGCTAATTAGAGCCACTTTTCTGTAAGACCGCCAGATTAATCATAGAAATAGGCTTATTTTGAAAGACTCCCACAAACCTCTCGAGCCAAATTCGAAAAAATGGCTCAGTAGAGGCACAAAATTGCTAATTCAGGCCCTTTTTTATACAAGGCTGTTTAGTATTTTCATCTCTTTAAGTCTCCCAACCTTTGCGTATGCGGGGATTTTTTCTTTTGTTTCAAATTTATTTACTGACACCGCCCAAGCTCAGGTTGCTACGGTGGCAACTTCACAGAACATTTCTTTGCTTCAAGCGACTATCAGTTCCAATCCAACTCTTGCCAAAGGTGGTGGCGACATCGTGGTGGTAAGTGACACTGCGCTCCTTTCGGAAACCGGTCCATCAGGTAGTATGGCGGATATCGACGAGGCTCATTCAGACCAGATCAGCATCTATGTTGTTCGTCCAGGCGACACTCTTTCTCAGATTGCCAAGATGTTCCGCGTTTCAGTCAACACGATTGTTTGGGCTAACGATGTTACTCCAAGCAGTTTAAAAATTGGACAACAGCTTATTATTTTGCCTATTTCTGGTACTCAACACACGATCAAGGCAGGCGACACCCTAAAAAGCATTGCGGCAAAGTATAAGGCGGACATTGAAGAAATTAAGCAGTTCAACAACTTGAAAGATGGAGAAGCTTTGGCTGTTGGTGGCACTTTGATCGTTCCCGATGGTGAAGTGGCAACCGTTAAGAAAGTTACCGGTACCACTCCAACTTCCAAACCAAGAGGCACAGGAGGTCCAAGTTTGGATGGTTATTATGCCTCCCCTCTTGGCGCATACGTAAAAACTCAGGGTATACACGGATACAACGGTGTTGATTTGGGAGATCCCGTTGGCACCCCAATTATGGCTGCCGCTTCTGGAGAGGTCATCATCAGTAAAAATTCAGGTTGGAATGGAGGATATGGCGAGTATGTGGTTATTTCACATCCAAATGGTACTCAAACGTTGTATGCGCACATGTCCAGCGATATTGTTGCTCAGGGGACGCATGTTAATCAAGGTCAGGTTATTGGTTTCGTAGGGAATACGGGAAAATCAACCGGGGCACATCTTCACTTTGAAGTCCGAGGAGCCAAGAACCCGTTTTAAAAATCTTTCTTAAGATTTTTACCCTGAGCGAGTCTTCGAGTCGAATGGGTAAGATTCCTGCAAACCCCGAAAGGGGCTTTTTCTTTGTCTTGATTCCGCCTCACTACGCCAGCTGCTTCGGGCGATATTGGAGCGCTTCAAGTACGTGATTCTCAGCTATTTTTTCGGAGCCGTCGAGATCGGCGATAGTTCGAGCTAGTTTAATGACGCGATGGTAGGCTCGTCCAGAAAGACCGAGTCGCTCAGCCAAAGTGTTTAATATTTTTGTGACACTCTCATCAAGATCAATGATTTTTGAGATGTCTCGCGCCGAAAGGTCGCTATTGGTATCGATGGCTCGGCCATGTGCCTTGAACCGCGCTTCTTGGATTTCTCTAGCTTTAATGACCCTTTCTCTGACTGCCGCTGTACTTTCAGAGCCGGATTTATTCGAAAGAGTCTGGTGAGAAATTCTAGGAACTTCAAGCCAAATATCGATCCGGTCGATAATCGGTCCGGAAATTTTATCTTTGTAACGCTTGAGAATAATCGGAGAGCAGATACAATTTTTTTCCGTTGAGCCATTATTCCCGCACGGGCACGGATTCATGGCGGCAATTAAAATAAATTTTGCCGGAAAATGCACTGTACCGCGCGCTCGAGAAACGCTCATTACCCTTTCTTCCAAAGGTTCACGAAGGGCATCTATGGCGCGACGTTCAAATTCCGCAAATTCGTCGAGAAACAAAACTCCGTGATGCGAAAGGGTCACTTCGCCGGGTTTTGGTGTCGATCCACCACCAACCAGTGAAACGTAGGACGCGGTGTGGTGCGGTGAACGGATCGGCGGCTCGCTCAGCATGTCGCCTTTTAAAATTCCGGCGATAGAATGAATGGCGGTGACATCAAGTATTTTTTCAAAAGAAAGTGGTGGCAAAATATGACAAAAGGCCTTGGCGAGCATGGTTTTGCCGGTGCCTGGTGGCCCAAACATGGCAATGTTGTGTCCTCCTGCCGCGGCAATTTCCAATCCTCTTTTTGCTGTTTCCTGGCCCTTGATGTCTGAAAAATCAACTTCGTAATTTTGAGATTTTTTCGCAATCCGCGTGGTTTCCTGAGGCTGCAAACTTTTTCCTACCCGATCTGGTTCAGCGTCGGTTGCCAAGTGTTCCAGAATTTGCGTTAAGTTGTTGATCCCAAAAACGTTAATTCCTTCGATGAGCGCCGCTTCGCGCGCGTTTTCCTCGGGTACATAAATTTCTTTGAAACCTTCGTCATGTGCCTTTCGAGCCAGCGGCAACACTCCGTGAATTTTTCGTAACTTTCCATCCAAAGACAGTTCACCAAGAAAAATTTTGCCTTCCGGTTCCAGTTTAATTTCTTCCGAAGCAGCAAGGTAGGCCAAAGCTATCGCCAGATCAAAAATCGGCCCTTCTTTTTTCACATCCGCGGGCGCCAGTGAAATTGTCACCTTCTGGTTTTTTTGTTTGGGAGAAGTGAAGCCGGAATTTTTGATGGCGGCGGCAACACGATCACGAGATTCTTCCACACCCTTGTCGGGGAGGCCGACTATGGAAAATGAGTGTAATCCTTTAGATAAATCTATTTCTACTGAAATGATCTGAGCGGAGAGTAGGGTTGTTTGGGCGCTGTAGACCTTGGCGAAAGACATGGGAATGAAATCCGAAATTCGAAGCACGAAATTCGAAACAATATCTAAATTCTAATTTTTAAAATTTTAAACATTTAGATTTTCGGGGTTTGTTTCGGATTTCGGATTTGGTGCTTCGAGTTTATTTGATGTGCTTCAAGCAGGTAGTCGCCGCCGGATTGGCATCAAGTCTTTTGATTTCAATCGGTTCCCCACTCACTTCACAAGTTCCGTATGTTCCAGCTTCGATTCTTTCTAGTGCGCGCTTGATTTCATTAAAACGAATTTCTAGTTGTTTCAAAATTCCTGTGTTTTCTTCGTAGGATTCGATACTGTCAGCGACGTCATTTGAGTCGGATGCAAGCGTGTCCATTTTGTCAGGCATCGCTTCCCAGTCAGCCGGGTTCGAAGGATTTTTTCGGCCTATGGTATTTAATTCTTTCTCGACAACTGCTAATTCTTTTGTTAATAATTCTCGATATTTTTTTGTGTCTATGTTTTCCATATCCCTATGATACCAATAAAGATCGTTCTCTGTCACTCAGACTATTATTGTAACATTAATTGTTATTTCTTAACAACAATTATAGCAAGTAACCGGTTGCTCGTACATATTCTGTTATCCCCTTCTCGCTCCCACCCTTACTTTCATTCCCCCTTCTCCATTACTCTCAACTGAAATTGTTCCTCGATGTGCCTGCACAATAGTTTTGGCAACGAGAAGTCCAACGCCCATGCCGAGCGGATTAACTTTTTTAGCTTCTTTTGAACGGAAGAAGCTTTCCTTGAAGATTCTGGAGCGGTCTTCTTTGGTCAGCAGTATACCGGTGTTACTGATTTCCAACTGCAATTGAGATTTCTTTTCGCTGGTTGAAATGTCGATAGTTCCGCCATCGATATTGTACTTGATGGCGTTGTCGAGAATAATAGAAAGGGAGTCTCTCATTCGGGCAGGATCAACTGAAACGGTTGGCCAAGGATCGTGTTCTCTAAAGTTAACGCTGATTTTACGCTTTATGATTTCAGGGGACATTTCCTGTAGTAATTCTTCCAAAATCTCTTTGAGATTCGTGGGTTCCAGAGAAAGGATTTGAGTGCCAATTTTTAATTGCGAAATATCGAGGAAATTGTTGAGAGTTTTGATCAATTTCTCAGAACTTTTGCCAATGTTGGCAATGACACCAGCGAATTCTCCTGAGATGTTGCCGTAGAGTCCGTTGAGGATTGAATCGGTGTACCAATGAATTTGGGCTAGCGGAGTGCGAAGATGGTGTTGGGTGATGATAATAAAATCGCTTTTGTTTTGATCGAGTTTTTCCAGCTCCCCATGGGCTTTTTTCTCGACTTCCAACGCATGCCGAATGGTGAGGGTTTGGGCGGAGACTTTTTTCTCCAAATTAGTATTCAGGTCTTTGAGTTGTTCGCGTTGCTCTGCTTCGCGCTTAACACCTCGAATTAGAATTGTTCCAAAAATGAAAGCGGGGATAAGGGTAATAGAGGTAATGACCCTAACGTATTCTGTTGGTACAAAAAGAATTGAGGCAATAAGGGCCAAAAGACCTGCAACAAGAGCTTGGGCTCCGAGAAGTTTGGCGTTAAAGGTTTCGAATTGGACTATCATGTACGCCAAAAGTCCTAAAAATAAAAGCATTCCCGGTGTGCCCCAAAGGTTGAATTCATAAATTTTTGTTATCTCACCCAAGAGATTTGAAAGAAAAAATGACGTTAAGAAAATTGCCAGTCCCGAAGAAAGAAAGATAATTTGCCTTTTGAATAGTGATTCTTGCGTTTTGCGATATGCATCAAAACCCATATATATTATGAGAACAATGGCTGCCGGCTCCAGTGCATATATAACATTCCACAATGGTCCAGTAATACCCTCGCAATCAATGATGTTATATAGCGGTATATTGAATTTTGTAGGAACTAAAATAATTGTAATCAAACTCAAAATAAATAATAAAAATTTTCCAGAAAACGGAAGATCCTTTTTGTTAAAAAAGGTATATGAAAAGTATAACGCCATAAGAAAAAATCCAACTTCAAAAACTGCTGTAAGTTGCCACGCAAGCATCATGATCGTATGGTAGGGCGAAATCCATTGAACTAAAATATTTAAAATCCAAAGAACAAAAAATACCGTAAGGCTGAGAAGTGTTCTGCTTTGTATAGACCGCTGACCATTTAGAAAAACGTAAAATCCCAGAAATGTCGCAATAAAAACAATCGGCACATAGGAATAGTATAAAAAAGCCGGTCCCGCTAGTACAAAAAAATTTCCAAGAAAAGCTGTTTGTTGCAGATTACAAACAAAAGAACCCAGTGTGGTTAAAGTCATCGCTGAATTTTAATTACTTCACAAAATTAGTAACTTCAAAGTTTCTCTGTTCCACAGTTTGATAAAAAGTGATTGATACAGAAATAATAAGGCTAATTACCAGTATCAAAAGAAGCATCTGATTTTTTTGACCCATCGTTTTTGTTGTTAACCTACAACAATTGTAACATATCGATCCCGTCTGATCCAGATTATATTGTAGTAACAGTTCTGATATTTACCCTAGGTAAAATTCAGCAAGGTTATATCAAACCATTCTAAACTCCACAAAAAACGTCGAACCTTGCCCAAGGCCTGGAGATTCTACCCAGATCCGCCCACCATGCGCTTCTATCATCTCGCGTGCCACATAAAGCCCGAGTCCAGTTCCAAGAATATTTACCTTCGAAGCATCCTCCGCTCTGCTAAATTTTTGGAACAAATGAGGAATAGTCGTAGCGCGAATACCAACACCAGTATCTTTAATTGTGAGGATTGCCTTCCCAGAAGCTTTATCGGCTGTGAGAGATAAATTTATACTGCCTTTCGGGGTGTACTTGATTGAGTTATCTAAAATATTTCCAACAACTTGTTTAAGTTTACCGCGGTCACCATTAATATTGACTGTATCTGGTGAACATTTGCTGGAAATTGAAAGGCCCTTTTTCTCAATATTGGGTTTAGCTTCTGTGTAAACCTCCTGGACTAAGGCGCATAGGTCAAAAGTTGTAAAATCATATTTCATTTTTCCTTGTTCAATTCTCGATACATTCAAAAAGTCATCAACAACAATAGCCAAGGATTGACTCGAGCGAAAAATAACATCGATTGGTTCATTGAGCTGCGCTGGAACTTCACCATAATCACCCTCTATCATAAGTGAGGCGTAGCCCTTGATCGAAGCCAGTGGACCTCTTATTTGATGTGTTGCTAGAGACACAAACTCTGATTTTAATTGATCCAACTCTTTCAGTCGGTCGTTTACTATTTCCAATGCCAACTCCTGCTTTCTCCAAATGTAAATTAAGACGACTGCCAAAGTTAGAATAATAGAAACTAGAAAAGCAATAAAGGCCAAAAATGGATATAGTGTTTGCCCAGTTACAGCAAAAAAATCGTCCGCCTTGATGTCTGTGCCGAGAATCGCAACAGTATTTCCGTTATCATCCTTAATCGGAGCATAACCAGTGAGGACAGTTCCATATTCGTCAGTATACAAATCTTTTACCGTAATTGGCCCACCATAGGCTTGCTCAGTTTCTGGAATGTCCGCGGCTTCAGGATAGGGCTGTCCTGGCCACTGAAGTTTATCTGGACCATCTGGTTCAATCTTTCCGTCTCTATTTACATCAACATATATTGAGGGGTCACCACTCATATTTGCAAAAGGATTGAGAGAATCAGCATCTGCAACGAACTCCATCTTGTTTGGGTCGTCCTTTGTTTTTCGAAATATGTACATGAAGACAATACTTTCGTTGCTGTATTTTGCCTTCTGCATTTTACTAACGACACGCGCCCACTCTGGTTTTTGCCAATCGTCTTCTACCCGAAGAGCTTCAATATCTTTTGCGTCGATATTGGCAGCTTCTGTAATAGATATCGTTAAGAGACGTTCCCGTAGATTTTCTGTAATAAGAGTTACTGTATGCTGATATAGAAGCCACGATGCTGAAATCGCAATCATCACAGTCGCAAGGGCGAGGAAGCTTGTGATCCAGATCAATCTCCTTGGTTTTTTATTTTTAGTCGGCATATTGGTTTTCTTGAAAGACATGCGGTTATATACTCCTACAGATTATTACACTAAATTGTTATCTTGTTAAATATCAAGTAGCTCGAGTATTTTTTTCGAGTTTGTCTGCCAGAGAAACAGAGAGAGTCGAGGTCCAAATTTTTTACCCAATAAAAGCTCGTAAACATGTTGAAAAAAAACGCGTTGGTAAATTCGATTACTGGTGGTTGAAGTGGTTAGTTCTACCGATAGTCCATAAAGTTCGTTGTGGAATTTTTCGAAAGTTGTTAGGGATTTATTAAGAAGTTTTGTTCGCAAGGCTCGTATCATGTCAATATCCTTTAGGTTTAGCTTCGCAATATACTCTAAGTTTGGTTTTTCGAGCAAGTAATACATTTTTTCAGGATCAGCTTCAACATATCTTAAATCTTTAGTATTCACCTTATACGCCTCCAGATCTATGTACGTTATACCTGTTGTGGCTTTTTGAGTTTGCGTCGGTGTTGAGACTTTCAATCTTAGTAATTTGTCGACATTTTTTTGATGCACTTCAGTAAAGTGACCCAAACTAGATTTGTTGTCTTTAAAGGACTTGTCATTAAAAAATGGTTTAACAATCCATTCATAGATATCTCTTTGTGGAAGTGTTGGTTTGGAAAAAGTTCGTTCGTTTATGCTAAGACTTGAAGCACCTGATCCATATCCTCCGTACGGTTTTGTTCCCCGCTCTTGTCCATGTGCATGTAAGTGAGTGTTATGAAGAACAGACTTTTTATCATGAAGAACTTTCCCTTCAATGGAACGGCCAATTAAATTTTCTATATACTCGCTTTTTCCATACACGGAAATATACATTGCGTTTTGCGCATACTGTGAATCTTCAAAATAACAAGCCAGCTCAGGGTCACTCTCATACTCTTGTACAAAAATTACGGGTGCAAAAATTTCATTGAAGTTTCCCCCTTCTCTGAGTGGCTTGCAAATAATGGTAGGTTCTAAAATAGCTTCACGGGAGCGAATGGTTCCAGGTGTTGACTTATCAATCCACGCCCGTTGCTCAATAAGAAAATTTTCTATTCTAACTAAATCTTGCGGGTCACTTATCGGTCCAATTCTACAGGATCTATCACTGTATCTACCAACTTTTACTGACTGGAGTCTGTTTCGAAGTATGTTGAGAAAAGCAGCCAATACATCTTTATGTACAAGGATAGAGTTGGGGGCAGCACAGTCTTGTCCTTGATTGTAAAGTTGAAGGACAAGAACCGCCTCAACCGCCTTCGAAAGATTAGCACTTTCGGTAACTATTAAGGGGTTATGGCCTGCACCATTTGAAATAAACAAGGTTCGCTTGTCGAAAATTGATCGTAACTGATCTGCGTGGGAAGGTGTGCCAGTAAAAATTACAACATCAGTAACCGGTATGTTTTCTTTGGTGTTTGGATTTACACGTAAAGCAGATCGTTCACGTAAAAAGTCTGAACGCTGTTTGTCGGAAACAATTATGTTCGGAAATAATCCCTGTAGATTAAGGAACCTAAGCAGTTTAGGGAAAAAATGCCGCATGCTGTGAGGGATTCGAAAATGTACCGCACTTGCCATAAATGAGGGTACAACAACAAAGCACATAAGAGCATATAAAGGTTGATTTCTGGGTAAAAACGCGGCAACTTCACCAACACGCAAAACAAAATATTTTTTATTCTCTTTCAGATTTCGTAATAAATCTAGTACACGCGAAGTTTCATCCTCAACGACCTCATAACTTTCATACTCCAATAATATTTGAGCTAGATCCTCAAAATGATCCTCGATGTAATCTGCCAAACGTTTAGACTGGCGTTCAATTCTTGCAAAATTAAGAGGCTCGTATTTTACAAACTTTCTGGATAAAGAGGGGGGAGTTTTTTTATTTTTTAAAACCTCGTGTAACTGCTCTGTCATAAACTTTTTAGTTTTCAGACTCCGGTTTTAAAAGGAAATTGCATCAGGAAGATGCCTACAAGAACGAGCCCTATTCCAAGGTATTGATATGGTGAAATTTTGCTCCACTCATTAAAAAAAATGAGTCCGACTGTAATTGTTGTCACGGTGAGAAGAGAGTCAATTGTAGCTGAGCTTATTGCTACTCCTACCTTTGACACAACCAAACCAAAAGTTATAAAAACAAAAGGAGAAATAAGTATCAGAAGAAGAAGCCATAGTGAAAATTTATTTTCCTTGCTCGCCCAAATCGCACTGGCTGAATTTGCAAAAAGTGCAACAATGACCGCACCAATAATATAAATCCAAAGTTGGAGTTTTTCCATAAAAAATTAATTTGACGTTGCCTTCCCTACACCCGTAAACGTACCCCCGCTTACACTCACCGGAGAGGCGCTGAAAAACGGCGAGCCGCTATCTCCATCTGGTGAGCCGTCGGAAGTGATAAAGACAGAATTACCTGAAGCACCCGTATTGCCTTCAGGAAGAATTGAAACATAAAAACCGAAACTATTTCCCAAAAGAGCGATATCATCTGTCGTGTGAATATCAAATTTAATAGTCCGATTGACCGCGCTTGGTTTGATATTTCCTTGCACGTAGAGCTCGAGCGACTGACCTTTTGGAATAACGATTGGCGGATCAAAAACCGATGTGAACATCCTACCATCTATTTCCGTTGGGTACGAAGTTTCATGTACGACTGTCACGACATGATCGACATCGTTGCTTCCAGAGGTACCTGAATTTTCCCAACCGATCGATGAGAGACTGAGATCTTCTTGTGAATCTGCCGTGATCCGAATTCCAGAAAAGCGGACATTGGTATCATTGATGTAGCGGGTAGTCGCCACTGTAGGATCAAAAGAAGATAGCGAGGTGTAGGCTGTGCCAATGACCAGCGTAGTGTTTACGTTTTGACTAGTGCCCCTGACTGGAAGAGAGCCTACGACTTTTACCGAGGTGTTGATGGCATCAATTTGCAATATCGGTGCCTGACCTTCGTAATTGGTAAGGTCACTTTCCATGTTTCCCGTTATGGTAAAGGTTTGTGAGGTGTGAGCAGGAACAACAAACGGGTCGCCCAAGACAACTTTGTGATTTGAATTCAAGCTTCTTGCCATTCCAATTTGATTGCCGTCTGCATCATTGAGTGCAATTGAATAGAACACACCGTCTTCGCCAGGTCCTGTGCGCTCTACTGTCACGTTATTGACTGTCACGTCTTCACTGCCTGCGGTCAGAGTAAAATTGGTAAATGGCACACCGCCGGCGTTTGCTGGCGCGATGGTGTTAGCAGGTTGAGCTGGTGCAGTGACGGTTAAAATATTTGTTTCGACAGCTATCGTTGTGGCCGTCTTAGAAGAATCCACAGAAGTGAAAGCTCCCGCTACTTGTCCTGTGCAAAGTGCATTGAGTTTAGAGCGAGTCGCCGCGGCTACTGCGCCGGTACCTTTCGAGAGACCGTTGGGTGTCAAAATATCCGCTGAATATTTTTCTTGAAATTTTATGACGGCTTGTTTGGTCAGCGCTCCGAAATATGTCCCCTCTTTGCCGACTGAGCCACTGCCCGTGAGCGCGACGGCTGTTTCTGGATTACGATTTAGAAATTGCTGGAGTTTTAGAACGTCAGTGTTGGAACTTCCCAATTTTAAATTTTCCTTCCAAACGTATGGGCAGGGCGAACTTGAAATATTTGCTGCAAAAGTGGAGATTGGAAAAATGCTAGAAACGAGAATCATCAGAAAAAAGACGCCAGCCGTTTGTACCCGAGTTTTTTGAAATGGGTTGTCGCTCTTCTGAACACTGTGATTGTCGCCGAGTGTTTTCATACCGAAAAGTAATTGTAGCACAAAATCACCTGTCAATGTCACGAAATCCCACTTCAACGGCTTCAATATTTCGACCAATCCTATTGAGGCACTTAAGAAAATTGCCGCCGCGACGGAGTCGCGGCGGCAATTTTCACCTTACTATTATTGAACAAGCTTATTTTTCAAAAGTCTTGAAGTAACCTGCTCAAGCGTATCGGCATTAGTGGTGATAATAATGGTGTTTTTATCCGGAAAAGAGTACAGGAAGTTGATTGCCCCGTTTGCTCCTCGCAACACCCGCGCGTCCCGATTTTTAACCACTGCGTCTTGGAATCCAGAAACCTTTTGCAACAGGGCGGTACTCGTTGTCGCCGTACTTGCTGTGTCAGGATAGATGAAAAATGCACCCAAATCTTCTTTGAGATTCTTTTCCCACGACAACATCCCCGCGTACGCATTTTGATAGTAGCTCGTTTTCAATACAAGAAAAAATTGTTTTTTATTTAACACGTGAATCCCGAACATGTAGTCTGAGTCAAGTGATCGCGTAAGCTCGCTTGGAGCGTGCGATTGTAATTTACTGAGAAATTGTTCAACAGGAAGTGGTTGAGCCGTTTCAGTCTTATCTTCTGTCATCACGATGGATTCAATCGCTGAAAGATTTGAACTGGCCGAGCCTCTTTCCTGTAGTAAGGTTTTTATAATCTGATCTCTCGAGAGACCCGTGACATTTAGATTTTTTTGACTATCCGCCAAAAGCACCGGCCGATAGGTGTTGTTTTCGGTAACCGGTTTATCAGACGATTTGAAAAAGTATAGACTTGAGAGAAGGCCGACGCTCACAAGAAGCAATCCCACAATTCCGACTATGAGAAGAATGTTATGTTTCGGGGCCTCCGGTTCCATGCCAACGTATGGCATCGTGCTTCTTTTATTGCTTTCTGCGATGGCGATTTTCGTCAAGGAACCATTTCCTTCCTGTATCATTTGCTCGACATCACCTTGGAATGTTCTCAAAGCTTTCGGTCCAGAGTTTTTTTCAGATTCGTTAGTTGGAGGCATGGCTACATTGTCGCAAAATTAGAGAGTCTGGGCAAACAAAATTAAATACGAAATTCGAATATCGAAATCCGAAACAATATTTAAGCACTAAATTCAAAATCCTAAACGGCCCGAACTTTACTTTCCCGATTGACTTCTTTCTCGAATTTCGAATTTAGTGCTTCGAATTTATTTCATCAAGCAGCTTTGCGCTTGATGAAATTGGGATCCGCGTCTTTAATCGAAAGTTTAATGCGATCTCGTTCATCAATTTCTTTAACAACCACCGGAACCACATCTCCTTCTTTGAGAACGGAATCAACTCGATCGATGCGGAACGTGGCGATTTCTGAAACATGAACCAAGCCTTCAGCTCCGCCGCCGATTTTCACAAAGGCCCCGAATTCGGCAATTTTAACAACCGTACCCATGAAACGCTCACCTTTTTTGTACTCGTGGGTCATGTCCTCGATAATTTTCTTGGCATTTTCCGCCGTGCCGTTTTTGCCGGTGATAAAGACCGTTCCATCGTCTTCAATATCAATGCCATCAACACCCGTGTTTTCCTTGATTTCGTTAATCGTCTTGCCTCCAGTTCCAATAACCAAACCGATTTGGTCAGGTTTAATTTTGAGAACCAAAATTTTTGGCGCATTCGGAGAAATGTCCGCTCGTGGAATTTTTATTTCAGTTTCAATGGTTTCAAGAATTTGAAATCGAGCGAGTTTAGCTTTTTCAAACGCTTCTTCAAGAATGTGCAGTGGAATGCCTCCCACTTTTACATCCATTTGCACCGCGGTCACACCTTTCTTTGTCCCTGCCACTTTAAAATCCATATCGCCGTGGTGATCTTCTGGTCCTTGGATGTCAGTGAGAACTTTGTACTGTTTCGCGTTTTTCATCATTAACCCCGACGCAATTCCTGCCACTGCTGCCGTGATCGGTACGCCTCCGTCCATGAGTGCCAGGGTTGAACCGCAAACACTACCCATCGAAGTCGAGCCGTTTGAAGCTAGCGCCTCAGACACGAGGCGAATAGTGTAGGGAAAAGTTTCTTTCGAAGGCAAAATTGGAAGCAGGGCTTTTTCCGCAAGAGCACCGTGACCAATCATTCGTCTATTAGTGGAACCAATGCGTCCCGTTTCGCCAGAAGAAAACGGTGGAAAATTGTAATGGTGCATGAAACGCTTTTTTTCCTGCGTATTCATACCTTCTATTATTAAAGAATCTCCCGGGCCGCCGAGCGTCAGTGCTGACAAAATGTGTGTTCCTCCGCGGTAAAAGATACCTGAGCCGTGAAGAATGGGTGAAACGCCCCCAGCTTGAGCAAAGAGCGGTCGCAACTCGTCCATACCTCGCGCATCTGGTCGGCGGTTATTCTCAACAGCCTCGGTGTGAATCAATTCATTTACTTTTTCTTCGAAAATAAAATCACCGAAACTCAGTTTAGCTTCAGGTAATTTTTCTTTGAGCAGGGTCATCCATGTCGATTTCAATTCATAAATACTGGCGTTTCCGGGTTTTCCACTCATCACAAACTCGGGAAGTTTTTTGGTAATTTCAGCTTCAAAGAGTTCGGTTATTTCTTTTGGTATTTCTGGAGCGGAGATTTCTTTTTTGGGTTTGCCAATTTCGGCAATTATTTTTTCTTGGAATTTCTGGAGCTTTTCGATCTCATCAGAGGCTTTTTTGAGGGCGGAAAGCAAAATTTCCTCGCCGATTTCTTTGCCACCAACTTCAATCATGTTGATGTTGCCATCTTTACCACAGGCGACAACATCGCCATCGTAATTTTCTACGTCGCGAATTGCATAGACAGGATTGACTGAGAATTCATTTTTGCCTTTTTCCATACCGATACGAATTGACGAAACTGGTCCATTCCAAGGGATATTAGAAACACCTAACGCAAGCGACGCGCCGAGCACCGCCAAAACATCTGGATCATCTTGATCAACTGAAAGCACCGTAATCACCACTTGTACTTCATGTCGAATGTGTTGGTCAAAAATTGGTCGGATAGTTCGGTCGACAATTCTTCCCGAAAGAATCGCTTCTTCTGAAGGTCGTCCTTCGCGTCGCATAAATCGGCTTCCAGCAATTTTTCCTCCAGCGTAAAATCGTTCCTCAAAATCAACCGTCAGTGGGAAAAAATCACTTCCCTCTTTTGCATTCTTCGACATACAGGCAGTCGCAAGAATAACTGTGTTGCCGTAGCGCAACATCACCGATCCATTTGCCTGTTCGGCAAGGTCGTTAAATTCAGCAGTTAACGTTTTTCCACCAACTTCAATCGAGTATTCTTTTTTCTTCATTGCGTTGAGAGACCTACAAACTTGCCCCGTAGTGAATTCACGGGGACCCCAACTTGTTAGAATTTAACTCTTGGCACTACTCTCGATTATCAAGAGGAATATCAAAAATTGAATTCTACTACTGGGGTTTTAGATTTCGTCCCGAAAGTATTGAGGGACAAAAACTACATATTCGGAGGCCTCAGTTATTTGTAATGGTTTTAGTGTAGCAGAATCGGGATTATTTTCAAAAGTTTTTTTGAAAATAAAATTCCCCGCCGC
>JAZJZC010000002.1:168738-189921 GCA_040390045.1 Patescibacteria group bacterium | reverse complement strand
GCGCCTTTGGCGCGGCGGCTTTTCTATTATAATCCCTAAAAACTAATAACTATCAACGTTATTTATACTCCGCATCTATCGCATTAAGATCTGCACTACTGTCCACTTTTGCCGAAGCTTCCAAACTTGCTGACAAACTATCAGCTTCACCATTTGCTGAGTCGTTTCTGGCCTGGATGTAATTTGCATCCATTGTTTCAGCAGGAGTCTGGGCCTTATGCCAAAAGGCGAAGCCCAAACCACCAGCAATAACAATTGCCACAACCACAACGATCCCTATAAATCCCCCATTATTTTGACGTGTTGATTTCATATAATTTTAATGAAGATTATTGAGTAGTGGTAGTACCTTGAGCGTTCGCGTTGATTTGCGCATTCAGATTAGGTTTCAATCGAATCAATTCGATGGTTTTTCTGTATTCTGCGGTAGCTGTTTGAACACTCTCTTCAGCTGTCTTTACCAAAGTTTTTAGAGTTTCTTTTGTAGTGTCAGTTGTAACTTCAGTTTCTGCAAGCGCTTTAGCGGCCGCAACATCTGTTTTAGCTTTCACGAGAGCGCTCTGGGCAATCACAAATTGTGCCTTCGCCGCGGTCGTATCAGTTCCACCGGTCGCTAAGACATTTATCTGAGCCGCGATTCGTACGTCAATGTCAGTCAAAGTCTTAACGCGCGCATCCAATCGAGCAAAAATATTTTTCAAGTGCTCAAGTACTCGAGCCTTGGCATCTTCCTGCAATTTAACTCGTTTTTCTTTGTTGAGTTTAATCTGAGCTTCGATTTTTAAAGCAAGTTCTTTCTTGCGAGCTTCAAACTCAGCCTTGAATTGTTCTCGATTTTCCTTCAAAGCTTCCATCTTTGCGGTAGTGCTTGCATGAAGCATATCGCGAGTGTTCATCATGTTGGTCTTAAGGTCAGCGTTGGCTCCCATTCGAATATCCTTAATTTCCATCTTTTTTTCTAATGGGCTTGTACTCGTTCCTTCACGAACATCTTTAATCTCTGCTCGTGTATCTACCTTGATGCCCATGCGGACATCATGTGCATTTTGTAACGCTGCTTTTTTAGCTTCTTCAGCTTTCTGTCGCAATTCCTCCTGTTTCTTCAAGAGAATTGCTCGTAACTCAGCCACTGTTGGCTGAACCGCTGACCCGTCAGCATTGACCGTTG
The DNA here is from genome assembly GCA_040390045.1 of Patescibacteria group bacterium. NCBI lineage: Bacteria > Patescibacteria group bacterium. The sequence continues at coordinate 188,753 of JAZJZC010000002.1, read as the reverse complement.
CCGAGGCTCCGGCATTGGCAGATGCATCTGCGGTTGTTTCAGCATACGCCACCCCTCCTGCTGACAAAGCGAGCAGAAGTGCCAAAAACATACTAATATTTTTTTTATTCATACTATAATAATTATATTACTGGTAAACACGAAATCCGACCACGTAATTATACCCCTCTTTAGCTTTCAAGCAAAATCAATTTATTGAGTGAGCAAATTGTTAAATAGAGTATTTTGTGTTATAAAAGAGCCATGATTATGAACAAAAAAAGCGTGCTCTCCACAGTCATTTCTTTGGCTCTATTGGGCAATATTTCTGGCGTAGTCCAAACTGCTTTCGCGGCTACCACAAACACAGTTGCTAATTCCTCGCAAGAACTTCACATAGATAAAGATGGCAACATCCGCGCCAGTCAGGTCACCGTCATGCAAATCGCTGGCACCAGTATTTACGTTCGCTATTACATTGGGTTGGCGTTTCTTCGGATTCTTATTAAAACTGACAAGACTACCAAAATTTTCCGCCGGTTTGGTGATGAAATTCCGCTTGGGCAAGTAAACGTTGGTGACATGCTCAATGTTGAAGGTAAAATTGAAAGTGGAGCGGACAGCTTGAGTATCATTACCAGTAAAATTATAAATTTCTCAAACCAAAAGGAAGTCACCAACTTCCAAGGCATTGTGGCGGGCACAGGTTCAACCACAGGAAGCTTCATCTTGAATACCCAAACTGGTCCCATCACCATACAAACAAACCCAACAACCCAAATCAAAAAAGGCAGCAGAATCATCAGCACTGATCTTGTAAAAAATGGCGACAGTGTCACCGATGTCACTGGAACTTTTGATCACGCCACTAAAACTATCGCAGCCGATGTCGTTGTCGTATACATCGACAAAAATATTTTCCTGCCAAGAAATTTTGAAGGCACACTTACAGCAATTGCATCGAGTAATCCAACAACCCTAGCAATGAAAATTGAGGGTAAAAATTATACCGTTGCGCTAAACAGTAACACGAACATTTTAAATAAAGCCCGCGGGTCTGTTTCTATCAAACGCTACCTTGAAGGCGACACGGTAAGAATTTACGGCGCCATTCGTGAGGCCGAAGATCCTATCATTGACGCGCAAATTGTACGCAATACGAGCTTGCAATAAGTAACTCTAAATTAAAATAGAGTTTCACTTTGTCCTTTCGACTATTCTCTTATTCGTGCGAATAAGAGAATAGATACACTATAAATCTAGACAGTACTGCCAGCAAGTACTAGAGCAGAAAAAAGCGCGAGAACAAGACCAAACTTTTGATGTCTAGCTAATTTTTCTTTGTTGATAAAAACTCCCAACAACACGGCCACGATAATGTAACTTTCAGAAAGCGCCGTAACAATGGCGATCGGCGCCAAACTCATGGCGAAGGCAAAGGCAATCCAGGCAACGTTGTCGGAAATAGATGTTTGCAAAAGCACTGCTGAGTTGGATTTCAGTGCCTTTTTTAAATTTCTAAATGTGCCCTTCGCTAAAAGAACTAGCACGACACAAAAGGTAATAAAAATATTAACCAAAAAATTTGCCATCAAAGGGTCTGTCACACGTGAACCCCAACCCATGAAAAAGTTGGCAGTGCCCATAAGTGTCGCTCCAAGAAGCGCGACGAAAACTCCTCGTTCAAAAAGTAAATCCTTTATGCGTAATCTTTTGCTCACAGAAACTAAACCCAACCCCACAAGAAGCGAGGCAATCAGAACGATTTGAAACCACTGTATCTGTTCGCTTAAAATAAAAAAAGCGAGAATCGCTGAAACGGGTACTTCAAAAGACCAGACAGGCTCGACCACCGAAAGCTTCCCTATTCTCAATGCTTCAAAATCAATAATAGATGCGAAAAGTAAAATTAAACAAAGTCCGAAAACAACTGCGAAAGTTTGCCAAGAGCTCGCAAAAAAGATTGGTAGATTTTTGTAGACAAATGGGAACGTAACGAGAGCTCCAAAGGCGGCGATGAAAAACAAAGTTTCAAAATTTCCCACTTTTCGAATTGAGCGTTGCATCCAAAAATCCCCAACGCCCCAGCTGAGCATTGCGACAAAGGCTAATCCGATTCCAATAGTAATGGACATTATTTTGCAACGTACATTCTAATGTTCTTGAGAACATTAGAATGTAATAATTCCCAAATTAATTTTTGCTTGAACGCTCTACCGCCGCTTTCAAAAATTCCGTAAAGAGAGGGTGCGGACTAAGTGGTCGCGCTTTAAGTTCTGGGTGAAATTGAGTGCCAAGAAAAAATGGATGAACTTTGCGAGGAAGCTCAGCGATTTCCATGAGCACGCCGTCGGGAGAAGTACCAGAAAAGACGAGACCGGCCTTTTCGATTTTTGAAATATACTCAGGGTTTACTTCATAACGGTGGCGGTGGCGCTCAGAAACTTCTGCCGCGCCGCCCGCCTTCATTTTTCCGGCAGACAGGTAAGCTTTATAGGCAATCGTTCCCTCTTTGATTTTTGCAGGATAGGCTCCAAGTCGCATCGTTGCACCGTACTTGCCTTCCGCCATGTGCTTTTTTTGCTCTGGCATAATATCAATAATTGGGTTGTTGGTTTTAGGATTGATTTCCGTAGTATTGGCATCCGCGAGACCCAAGACATTGCGAGCAAATTCAACCACCGCCAATTGCATACCGTAACAAAGTCCAAAATATGGAATTTTATTTTCGCGAGCAAACTGAATCACGTTGATCTTTCCCTCAATTCCCGTCTCTCCAAACCCCCCGGGTACCAAAATTCCGTCAAATTCTTTTAAGCTCGAGACGTCCATAACCGGCTTTTGTCCACCCTGGCTCGAAAAATCTTTTGCGTTAAGCCAGGTCAACATGGGTTTCCTGCCAACAGCGTACGCCGAATGCTTAATCGCCTCGATAACTGAAAGATAGGCGTCCGAAAGCACAAAATCTCCCGTATCAAAATATTTTCCAATGACCGCAATTTTTACTGGCTCCTTGGCATTTGAAACACGCGCCACGAATTTTTTCCACTTTTCCAATCCATCCTTGCGCACTCGGCTTTTCATCGAAAGTGCAGACATCAAGAGATTTCCAAGATTTTCTTTTTCAAAATTAATCGGCACTTCGTAAATACTTTCGATGTCCGGCGCAGAAATCACCCTATCAGCATCAACGTTGCACCAAATGGCGAGCTTCTCTTTTCGTTTTTCATCAAGCGGCACGGGACCTCGAGCAATAATAAAATCTGGTTGAACTCCGTAGGAATTGAGCTGCCTCACCGCGTTTTGAGTCGGCTTGGTTTTCATTTCACCGATTGTGCCTGGAACCGGCAAATAAGAAACAAGAATAAACACCACATCCATCGGTTGGCGTAATCGTAGTGCTCGAGCGGCTTCAATAAACAAAATATTTTGATAATCCCCAACCGTGCCGCCGATTTCAACCACCGAAACATCTGACTTCGCCACCTCAGCAGCTTTCAAAAATCTCTGACGAATTTCATCAGTCACATGTGGAATAGCCTCCACAAATTTACCCTTGTAACCAAGCGCGCGTTCTTTTTCAATGACGTGTCGGTATACCATACCACTGGTCATATAATCTTCAGCCGACAAATCGCGATCGAGAAATCGCTCATAGTTACCCATATCTTGATCGGTTTCAAGACCCGAATCGAGCACAAATACTTCTCCGTGTTCCGTTGGGTTCATCGTGCCCGCATCAACATTGAGATACGGATCAACTTTCATGAGGTTAACCGAAAAACCCTTCGACTGAAGAATGGTGCCGATCGATGATGTGGCGATACCCTTACCGACTCCGGACATAACGCCGCCAATAACGAAAATAAACTTGTGTTTTTTTGGTTTCATTTTAATACCAATAACAAATCTGATACGAATATACAAATAAAAGTCACTGTAAATTAACGATGCGCTTAAATTTCAAATCCCTAAAATTGTAGCAAACTATAGAACCCTGTCGCCTGTTTTAAGTTTCCAATTTGTGTTTTAAATAGTATTTCGAATTTCGGATTTCGTGCTTCGAATTTATACTCTCAGATACCTCCTCACCGCCAAGTAACTCGACACTGCCCCGAGAAACACTCCCGAGCCCATAATAATTCCAAAAATCTCACCAAAGTGAACAATATAATACTTGTACACATTAATACCGCTGAAAAAGTTTTCCGTCGCGGTACCAAGCCAATAGGTCAGCGGATAGAAAATCGCCAGAGTGACAATAGCCGCCACAACACCGTACATAACACCCGAAATAATAAAAGGACCACGAATATACTTGTTGGAAGCTCCCACAAGTCGCATCACAGAAATTTCTTCTCGCGCGCTGTAAATTGCCAACCGAACCGTATTGAAAATGATCAAAATTGAAATGCACATCAGCACAATAGTAACAGCGAAACCAATTTTTCGAGATGAATCGATTATTTTTGAAAGTACATTGATCGCGGTTTTATTATCTTCGTAATTTACCTTTCGCACAATGCTCTGATTGTCTTGTGAAAGTACACTGTCACTTTGCAAAAAATTGGCAATGGTTTCGTATTGACCGGGATCTTTCGCCACAATATTTAGCACGGCGCTCAAAGGATTGCCATCAACCTCATCAAGTGCGGCGAGCATCGATGCGTTGTTGGCATGGCGGGCTTTAAAATTATCCAACGCTTCGGCTTGAGAAACATACACAACCTCTTTAACTTCTGGCAAATCTTCGATGGTTTTTTTCAAGGACATGATCTGCTCGTCCGAAGCATTCATGGTCATGTAGACGTTAATATCAACTTTGTTTTTGATGTCATTGAGTGAGGCGTCGAGCGTAGCGGTAAGAAATATAACTGAGCCAATCACAAACAAAGTGACAGTCATAACAAGAATCGAGGCGAGCGACACAAAACCATTTCGCCAGAAACTGACGAAACCGGCTCGAACTACTCGTTTTATGTTGGTCCAGAGCATAGTTTAAAGTTGAAAAGTTTATTAGTTATATTGTACGCTAAAGACCTCTAAACTTCCAAACTGAAGCGAGGCGTGACTACAAACTGTACTTCCCATTCTTATCGTCTCTCACAATCTTTCCATTATCCATCGTCACCACCCGACCACCCACCGAATCAACCACACCCTTGTTGTGAGTCGTGAGGATAACCATGGTACCCAAATCATTAATTCTTTTTAAAATCTGAACAATCTCGTAGGTATTGATGGGATCCAAGTTCCCCGTGGGTTCATCGGCAATAATAATGTCCGGCTGATTGACGATGGCTCGAGCGATCGCGACGCGCTGTTTTTCTCCACCGGAAAGTTCGTGAGGGAAACTCCAAATTTTCTTGCCGAGTCCCACGAGATCAAGTACGTGTGGCACGTCTGATTCGATTTCTGCATCGGTGCGCCCCGCTGCCTCCATAGCAAAGGCGATATTTTCGTAAGACGTTTTGTTGGGTAATAGTCTGAAATCTTGAAAGACCGCCCCGATTCGACGGCGAAGCGTATTCATCTGGCGCTTTTTAAACGTGCGAATATCTTTCGACTCAAAAAAAACCTGCCCTTTTGTAGGTTTTTCTTCGGCCAAAATCAGTTTGAGTAAGGTAGTCTTTCCAGCACCTGAATGACCCACAATAGAAACAAATTCATTGGGACCGATCCTCAAAGTGACGTCGGACAGCGCCGGACTGTCATCGTGATAAATTTTTGAAACGTTGTCGAAGTAGATCATGGGAATAGAATCATGTCCCGACGCGAATGCGTTCGGGATCCCGAACTCCGGATACGGAGCATCGGGAAATCATAGATATCGAACATGATTAGAAATATTATATCACGGCTGAAACATTTCATCCTTAAACCTCCTGTATATATGCTACTTGGCGCTCCCTGCCAAAGCCGTCATGGTGCTCAATATAAGATCTGTTTTTGGTGACTCGACAGTTTTACCCGTTTGAGCTTCAATAAAGACCGCACCATTTTTGGAAAAATTGGCAGAGAGGGTAACTGTCTTAAAATCAGATTTAATTGTAGCAAAGATCGCGTAGTCTGAAGTTGAAGCAATTGTAAAAGAATTATTGAAAACAATTTCATTTTCTGTAGCGCTTTTTAATCCCTTTGAAACAACAATTCCATTCTTGTCGCGAAGTTCAATATTTGAAATATCAAACTTTGACCACTCTTTCTCTGTACCTTTATTGGTAAGTGTAAACGGCAGTTTTTTAACAGTTACCGGCAAGCCTTTGAGAGTTGCTGTAAACCCGCCAAGAGGGACTTGTTTATTAAGAACAATAACTTGCGAAGGAACGCGAGAAGAATTTTTGAACGAAAGAGACGGATTGACGGTATTGTTATTTTTTAAACCAGAAATAATTTCATCGATCGGTGAGCCGTGGACAATTTGGGAAAGTCTTACTTCTGCTCCCGAAACTACTTTGTCGAAGGTACAGGTAGAAGATAGATTACTCTGTGCGAGTTGCGTATATTGTCTCAAAGAATCAATTTGAACTCCCAAACCTGTGACACCGGTCATTAGGTCATCTGTAAGATCGTCTGATAACGCATCGCACTCGCCATCAACTCCACCAAAGAAAGATTGGCTAACGTCAAAGATATTCTCAGTGCTGTTTATTGGCAAAGACTCTGGGACTTCCGTAACGCCTTCCTCAGAAGAAGAAAAGAAAATACTTTTTAATGTTTTGAAAATTCTCACAAAAAAGTTATCTGTATTTGGAGAAGTGGATTGTATAACACTAGCCTGCATATCATGTGCTGCGGCTGTTCTTAAATCACTGTCAATCTCAGTTTTTACTTCTGGAGCATACAGCAAATTAATATGCGAACTGGGTTCATCGGGACCTTTTTCCCCATTGTTGTTTATATATTCATTTGGAGGTTCAACACCAATCTTCTTTTTAGCAATTTCCATCTGTGTAAATATAAGATCTCTGTTGTACTTATAATAATCCGGCACTGAATCGGTAAAATTATTATGCTTATCCTTTATCGCATTTACATTAGAAATACCCCTTGTTGAATCATTGATCGCAATCATATTTTCTGCAATAGCTTTATATACAGGGTTTTTCGGATCCATAACATTAGCGACACCAGAACTTTTCGGATACACATGGGGCATAAGCGGAACAAAGATCTTCAGCGGTCCAAAAAATTCTGCGGCGCCAGCCACAAATCCTGTACTAACAATATAACTTCTAGAAAAGATATTTTTTGGTCCTAACCCGTCAGCCAAAATCGCCGAGCGTATCAAAGTCGATCCCATCGAAAGCGTCACAATCACAGGCTTACAAGATTGTGGCCAATCTTTCACCATCTGGGCAAATCGAGACCTGAGATTTTCTGTCATGCCAGGAGTGTCCAGTATCGGATTGTAGGTATATCCGAGAACATTAAACATACCGACCTCTTTTTTGAGTAGAAGTAACGCGCTTCTCCAGCCAGGCTCTCCACCAGCTCCAGGAATAAAAATCAATACTGGTTTATCTTTAACTGGAGAAAACATATAGGAAAATCCTAAAAGATCATTTGCGGAAGAAGTAACATTAGAAAACGCTGAATCGTGGTAGACCTCCAAAGATTGGAGCCGAACAAAAAAGTCCACCAAGCCTTGATCATTCTTCAAACTACCATTTCCGTCAGTTATTAGATCCTTTTTCATAATACCCAAAAGATAGATCGGTCCATCCAGAGCTGGATTACCCTCCAAAACACTGCTTCCACGACCAGCTTTTATGGTCTCGTCGCGCCACTTGGTTCGTCTCATTTTTGTGTTCGTGAGTGCGCTGTCAACACTGGCTTGCAATTTTGAAAATTTATCGGAATACAACGCATACGATCCCACTTGAGGCACAGGGCAGGTTTGCGCTACTTTTTTCTGCTCCACTAAAATTTTTACACTGACAGCATTACTCCAATCACCGCGCTTCAATACACCTTCCTCACCATAATAAGGACTACCTAGCCCCATGCTCATTACTCTCATGGAATAATTACCTGGAACAACCTCCTCTCTAGCAACAAAATGTGAGCAAGCTGAAGAATCAAAATATTGTGTACCCGCCGGATTACCCTTTTGCACAATAGTTCCTTGACATGGATATAACCTACCACCAATTAAAATTTGACCATCTTTCGGATCTGTAATCTTGAAAAGCCGAGTAAGCTGGAACGAACCCCCAGTAACCCCTTCCTCATCTCCATCGTAAGATTTACCGGAAATAATTAAATGTTGAGTTTGTTCCTGATCTTCTCCCGTGCCTCTTTCTGTGTAATATGTAACAGATGGATCATCTTGATTTGTAAATTCTACATAATTTATATAATCAAAAAACCCAGGAGAAAAAAGTTGACTGTTAAAATTGGAACCTGAAATAATTATCGAATTACTAGTACTGTTCAAATGACCGAAGCAGAGCGTGAGTGAAGAAACTCCTTCAACGCGAGGAGTTGGTAAATTGACTGCATCTCCCGAGTTAGCCGGATATGTCAGATTTGGTTTTTCTGTTGGCACCGGACATTGCCTTTTAACTAAAACTTTAACGATATTACTCCGGCCGCCAAGGGTTTGAACTTTTAAATCATATGCGCCATCAACTACCTCAGCGGGCACGTTAAAATTTAATTCACTCCTATTCCACTCGGGGCTAGAGTTATTTATATTAGTAAAATTGTACGTTTTAATGTCAGTTCCACTTTCCCCATCATCAGTATTAGTGGTCATCTCAACAGTATTGTCTGTAGGCGCAAAATACATACCCTTCACATTCATTGAGGTGAGGTTACTACCCTCAAGTTTAGCCGAGGAAATAACTGGAACTATATTCTCGGAAGAAACTTCTTTTATAATACCATCCATCTTCATGCACTCCGGCCAATATTTTTCCGCTGTTGATTTTTTGACATCGTTATCCTTTATCCTCGCAAGAATATAACCGCAACTTATTACATTAAACTGACTACTCTCATTAGAATGCCGCATAACACTATTAGAGCTCGGGCGATAGTAATTTTCGCACTGCACCTTTGCGGGACAAGTACAGCCTGGCAGGTCAACTCGCCCATATAATTTGTGATCTATACTACTACGATAGTCTTGAAGCGGATGAAGTGTGCAATTAGTTTGAAACTTCGGAGGTTCTCGAAGATCTAGTTCATATTCATCAGCTAAATATGAAAAGGCGTGGCCCATCTCATGGATTGCATTTACTGGGAGACTCGTTCCTGTATCTGTAGCTAAATTTAAATATATTGAAGAGGCACCATAATCAGTAAAGGATACTCCATTTTGCATATTTTTATTCGAAAAAATTAACATGTATTCTGTCGAATTGCCTCCGCACTTAGAGACTGATTTTAAAGCCTCTGTATTATAGGCACCAGGATCTGTTGGCAATTTTGACTGCTCTACTTCCATCAAATCAACATAAAATGAAAATTGGTCTTGATAGGTTTTAAAAGGCTCTATTGTCTTAAATCCATCATCTATAATGCTTTGTGCTTGCGAGAGAAAGTCACCAACACTCTCAGCCAGTGCACTTCCGCGCATAAACACAATCTTGTTAGGTCCTGTACCAGACAACTGCACGCAGTTGGTGGCCGGAAACTCAGCCACTATTGGGGACGGGTCATCCAGTTTTCCATATGAAAACTTTAACGTATGGTCTGTATCTATAGCCTCAATGGTGGAATTTTCATCGATGGTGGATTTCTGTAAAAACTCCATCGGATTAAAGTAGACATAGCTTGGACCGCCCACTGAAGCACGAAAACTATGCAGACTATTACCGACTGCAATATCTGTAGTATCTGTCTCTCCGATATTTAAATACGGAAGCTGGTCAAAAATACAAGTTGGATCTTTGAAGAAAGGAATAATGTTTAAGATTGAGGGTGGATTTTTGTTATCAATTGATATATTAAAACTATCGACGCCTGAGCCGAAAGTTGTGACCGTTTTTTCACGGTTAGATATACTGTACATCTCTGGGGCAAATTTTAAACAGCTGTTTAGATTGATGCCTGCCGGTTTTGCCACCCCTTGCCGTTTTGGTAAGGGAGAAGGAGGGGGTGTATAGATTGGTGCTACCTTCCCCGGATGATTGATCGATTCAGTTTCAAAATAAAATGGATAATACGAAGGACTGTTCGCACCACCAGAACTAGCATCGGATGATGGGTAATTCGTCCACGGAGCGTAGCTCGGCGCGTTCAAATACCGATCGTTATTACTTTCTTGCGAGGTGTAGGTCGGGGTTGTCAGATACCCGCCGACGCCGGGTGTCAGCAGGGATTCTTGGGAAAGAATCTGTGACTCATAACCGAAAGGAATAAAAACTCTTTCATTTAGCGCTAATAACACGCTAGCCGCTTGAGATTGAGATTGGGGCCAATAATTTTCCAGCAACAACCCACTTCCAGAAACAACTACTAGAAAAATAGAAAATCCGAGTGAGAACTGAAAAAAATTATGAAAATGAAAAGAAGTTTTCATCTAGGGAGTAAAACTTCCACTAATTGTAACACAAAAGAAGAGTGAGGTTACTACCTACTGGCAGGCAAGCCCTAAAGATTTTTTTCCGCTTCAATAAATTCATCGAGCTCTCCTTCCAAAACTTTGTCCACCTGCGATGTTTCAAAATCTGTCCGGTGATCTTTTACCATTTTGTAGGGATGCAACACGTACGAGCGAATCTGACTGCCCCATTCGATCGAAGTAGTTTTAGAAACATACATACCTTTTTCTCGCGCTTTTCGTTCGTCTTCCTGAAGTTTGTATAATTTTCCGCGAAGAATTTCAATGGCCTTCTCACGATTTTGCGCCTGACTTCTTTCGGAGGTCACATGAACTGACAGTCTCGAGGGTACGTGCAAAATTCGCACCGCTGTTTCCCTTTTGTTTACATTCTGCCCACCAGGGCCTCCGGATCGCGCAATAGAAATTTCTAAATCTTTGTCCGAAATGACCATGTCACTTTCGTGAGCTTTATCAAATTTTGGAATGACTTCAACCATTGAGAAAGAGGTGTGGCGAAGTTTTTTAGCATTAAACGGAGAAATGCGAACGAGGCGGTGGACACCGGATTCATTTTTTAAAGTACCATACACGCCTGCCCGGCCCGGAGACGGGTTTTTTCCAGATATTTCCACAGTAATATTTCGAAATCCCCCATGATCATTTTCGTTTACATCGAGCAAAGTCGAGGACCAACCTTTTTTTTCGAAATACTTTCGATACATAGAAAAAAGCATAGCCGAAAAATCCTCCGCGTCGTCCCCTCCAGCGCCGGAAAAAATAGTCATGATGGCATTGCCGGAATCATACACGCTTCCGCCTTGCACTTGAGCCTTAAGTTGCTGTAACTCTTTTATTTGCGCCTGAGCTTTTGCCGAGTCAGTCCAAAAATCCGCCGCGTTCATCGCCACTTCGAGTTCCGCAATTCTTAATTCTCTTTTTTGTTTTTCGTCCATAAAATTCTGAGTGGTTTTATCAGCCTCTACTCTTCATCTTTCTTCTCTACTTCCTTCACATTAATCAAAGCTGGATTAGTAACATCCCAATTTTCAAGAAGTGCAATTGCAGCTCCGACTCCCTTATTCTGAACTAAAATATCGAGTTTAACTAAAAATTGTGGATCATGATCAAAAGATTCTCGAATTTCCTCTCTCATTCGGTTCCAAAAAACTACCCCTGTACTTTCATCTGCTTGATAACCTTTTTTTTCAAAATAAGCATTTACAAATGTACGCATGTCGAGTTTCTTTTTCCCTTTTACCAAGAGCAAACCTAACAACTTCCGTTCCTCTGGATACCCCGAAGGTGCTACACCAACCAATTCGGCACCCAATGTTTCTGTTACTGCTTCATTAAGCCAAGTAAATCTACTGACTGCAAATCCTGCAACCTTAAGACCCGCCCACTGCGGGCTCGTTATGGTATCTCGTGATATCATCCCATCTTCATATTTTCGGCTTGAAGTATGTCTCACTATTTGTCCCGATGAAAGAGCGTGAATTGCTTCATGAGCAATCAAAGCAAGAGCCTCTTTGGATAATCCCTTTCCGCCTTCGGCATCTTCACTCAGTAATACCTGCAAACTAAGACCAATTGTATTTTCAGCGCCATTATGAGAACCGATTAGTTCTGAGGAATTTAAAGGATCTCGGATCTGCAATTGTATTTCTTCCAATCTTGCCGCAAGCTCTTCTTCGCTTTTTGGATTATCTAATTGAGGATTTATTTTTGAAATAAAATTTTTCGCTATATATGTTCGGATACTCGGAGTAATCTCCTGAAGTTTTGTGTTGTGTTCAACTAAAAAATTCTTATACTCTGCAAGCCCCGCAATCCACGAATTTTGCGGTACCGTTCTCGCCGTAAGATCTTCCTTTATTTTTTCTATAAATTCCTGAAACGTCGCTTTCTTTCCTGTAAACTGCTCTCGAACACCTGCAAAATAGGGATCATTCGACTGAAGTGCCACCCGCCAAAAATATGTTGCATTCCAAGGAAATTCAGCTTCTTGTTTCAAGAGAAAATTCTGGCCATCAGTTATCAATTTGGCAATATACCTTTCGTTTAAACCCGCATGTTCAGGAAATGTTTTCGTATCTTCCTCGCAGGCCACAATTTGTTTTTCAATCCAACCAACATCAAAAACATCTACGGCTTTTTGGGCTCTTTTCTCTTGTTCCTGTAATAAAGTTTCTCTATCTACGAGCTCAGATGTAAATGTTGGTTCTCGTTCCATAACGCCTATTGTACTACTACTTATAGACTTAAATTAGAGTGATCTAAAAACATAATTTTGGAGCCGATGATCAGAATTGCACTGATGACAACCACTTTACGAAAGTGGTGCTCTACTAACTGAGCTACATCGGCAAATTTATTTCTTAACGAACAATCGACCTTCTTCTGCCCTCTTACTTCGAATACGATTTTTTCTGCCGTTGCCACGATTTAGCCCGGCATATGTTGGAGATAGTGCATCACAATTTGGGCAAACTAACCGAAGATTATTTTCCGAATTATTTCGCCAATTTCCATCAATGTGATCAGCAACCAATGGAACTTCTCTCGTTTTTGGATTAAGTCTGGCCCATCCACATAAACTACACTTGTTTTCAAATTTTCTTCGTAAATAGCGCTTAATATATCTTGAAACTATGCCCAAACCTTGCAGCCCCACAACGTTCCCCGCCTTCCATTGCTCAATATAGGATTGGTACTGACACTCAAGTTGACATGCATGACTACAATACTTGTATCCGGCACGAGCCGGCTCTTTTCCACAAATACGACATTTTTCTCTAGGTTTTTTTGGATTCCCCACCAATCAAGTATATCCAAACTGCAGATCAATGTAAAACCAAAAGAGATTCGTATGTTGATAAGTTCCTGATACACAGGTGAAACTATTTTGATTTCAAAATTCCTCCCGCAGTATGCCACAATTCCAGAAAGTAGTATACTTATCACATGCCATTTTCAATAAACTACGGGCTTTTGGCTTTTGCCCTCTTTTTTATTTTTGTTATTTTTTATTGGGTCTACGCCTTCATTACCGTCTACCATTTGATTCGATTCGGGGTCGGAACACAACCGAAAAAATTTGCGGCGATTTTTCTGATAGGCTCTATGGTGATTTTTTTCCTCTGCATCATCCTGTTTTCAACCATTGATGTCAATGCAACATTCGGGCGAATTATAAATCTATTGCAACAACTTAAAAGTTCCACCCAATAATGTTTAAATCATTTCTTTCAATTTTTAGCGAATCAACAAACGCTTTTGAGGGCATCGAAAAAGATGAGAAGGTGGTGCTTCTCGTGCGTGAACATCCTTTGGTAATTATATTGAAACTGCTGTATCTCGTTCCACTCGCGTTCATACCAATACTAATCGGACTTTTCAGCACACCCTTTCTGATAGCAAATCAGTTACTTAATTTATTTCTATTTCTTTCGAGCGTGTACTATTTGATGCTGTGGCAGTCGCTTTTTTATAGTTTAACCATGTACACCTTGGATGTTTGGATCGTAACCGACAAAAGAATTATCGACAGTATTCAACGGGGGTTTTTCCGACGCATCGTCTCAGAACTTCATCTTGATCGAGTGCAAGACACCTCAGTAAACACGACCGGACTTTTCCAAACTATTTTTAAATTCGGCGATGTTGAAGTCCAAACTGCCGGCAGAGAAAATTGGTTTAAATTTGAAAAAGTTCCTCATCCAGAAAGGGTCAAGGATGCCATCATGCAGGCAGTAGAAGAAAAGAAGCAAAGTTCGGTTTAAATGAGGAGCTGTTGATCGGGAGGACGAGAGTCCGGATTGGTTAATTTGTTGATCGGGAGGCGAGTACGCCGGATTGGCGACTACATCGCCAGGTACTTTTCCATCTCCAAGAGTCGATAAGGAAAAGTCTTTCAATCCTTACAGGATCTGTACACCTTTCACATTTCGAATACAAAATGTTCAAGGTCTTGCGAAGCTCCAAGTGTTCGCTTCTCACCCGATACGCAGGCGAGCAGTCGCCTGCTCACCGTCTTCCTTCGCTACGCTCGGAGCCGTTGATCGGGATTGAACCGATGACCTCGTCATTCACAAGTACCTCTATTTCGCCGACTCGGCTTATAAAAGGGTTAGACTGTATCTTATGCATACCACTTCGGTTTAGCATCCCTTGTCAGTCGTTCGGGCAATCCGCTAAAAGCAGACGCCACGGTCTTACCCACATGTGTGGACTTTAACCGTAATTCGGGCTTCATTATTTCGTTTCCAAAATAAAGGGCTATTTAAGTTAACCAATGACGTGCTCTACCAACTGAGCTACAACGGCAATTATAAAAGCTGTCAGCTGACAGCTTGAAGCTAAAAGCTTCCCCGATATACTATTTCATTTTTGCTATTTTTGCAAAACCCACAAGCTTTTGGCAACTCAAGAAATCTTAGATAAGTGACAGTACTTTTTTATGAATTGATTTGTTATTGCTCGCGAGAAATGTTGGACAAAAATCATCAACATCTGGCTTGCCCTTTGTATCAGTAATAACACAACCCGCTTCTCGCAAAATTAATTTCGCGCCTAGAAAATCATGAATTTCTGTTTTATCATTAAAAATCGTTTCAATTTTTCCTGAAGCGAGCAAACAAAAATCAACCGCGGGTGACCAACTGAAAAGCAGACGTTTCGGGTCTCCTTTCAGTTCTATATTTGAAACCACACGCATCACTTCTTCTTTCGGGGTTTTGTAGGCGCAAGCATACGCCATCGTCACTTTTTCCATTGAAGTTTCTAGACTCAATTGCAATCGGTTTCTTCCGCAAAATGCCCCTTTCCCCTTTTCTGCCCAGTAACACAAATCAAGCATAGGCAGATACACCAAACCAAAAATCGCCTCCTTGCCACGAGCCAAAGAAATCAAAACCGAAAAGTTGGGAACTCCTAAAACAAAATTATTGGTGCCGTCGAGCGGATCGACATAAAAAGTATAATCGGATTTTTTGTCAATCAACCCACATTCTTCAGAGACAATATTGTAAGTTGGAAAATCTTTCTCAAGAATTTTGAGGATTGCTGCTTCAGACTCAACATCTGCCTGCGTTCGATAATCCCAGGCACAACTTTTTTCTTCCACATTTAAAACTTTACCAAAATAACTTTTTACCACCTTTCCTCCAGCCTTCGCAGCTGAAATGATGACTTTTTTATCGCGAGCATTCATGCGGGAAATAGTAGCATGAGAAAAGAAAGGGGCAAATTCCTATTGATTGTAAATTCCATTTACAACACAAAATGATCTGTTAAAGTATAGTTAGAGTAGTAATAACACCCGATGGAATATGGCAAACTCGACAATAAGGCCGTGCGAATCGAAACCGATCTTTGGGCTAGGTAACATCTTTCTGAGCGAAAAGGCAAATGAGCTTATTCCTCGAGAAATCATCCTCAATGCCCTTGCTCTGCACGGAACAACTACCAATCACGATGGTGTAGTTAAAAATGTCCATAACTGGAAAGACGGCGTACAGTTCTTCATTCGTACTGATGCCGATCGATGCAACACGTTCATTGCTCTTGTTGGAGAACCCGATTTCAATTTTAGAACTTAAGTTCTTCGACATGGTCATCTTCAATGATGGCTTTTTTAATAAAAACGCCCTATGCTTTTTTGCTGCATATTCAGATTCACACATTATTCAACATTAAAACTAAACATCATGCCTGACTCAAGGTGTTCTGCGATATGGCAATGCGCCATCCATGTACCTGGATTCGAAGCGTCGAGAAGAATATCTACATACTGACCGCTCGGCACGAGGACGGTGTCTTTCCAGACAAAATCAGTTTGTTCAACACTGTTACGATTAAGCACTAGAAATCGCTGGCCATGGAAGTGAATGGGGTGCTGCATTGGATGTGACGAGTTCGAATTATTGGTGATACGTATCTTTACCTTATCACCAACCTTGAAATTCCAATCGATATTCATATTCTCCTTGCCAGTCGTAACATCAACGATTTTCCATAAAACAGTATCGGTGTTTGATGTCTGATTCATAGTGCTCATCATTCCTGTATCATTCCACTCAATTCCATCCTTCGATACACCCATCATCGTGCCGTTCGGCATCATATTTCCGCCACCACGATTCATACTTCCCATATTCATTCCACCCATGGCCCCCTTTAGATCAACGGTGAGCTTAAGTTGCTTGTCTAGCTGTTTACTGAAAGACGACCGGAAGGGATCGATGCTTTTTACCACATCATCATGCGTTTTAAGGGTAGAGAAAGTGCTTGCATACGAGGGAGAAGCCGTGTCATTTGATACCACTATTATACCGAGCTGATCTGTCTTGTCCGGAGTCTTGTTTTGAACGACAAATGTTCCTACGGTATCAAACAGTACTTCTACCACGGCTCGTTCCGATGGCCCGAGAGTTAACGCATCTACCCACCGATCCTTTTCGTATGCGCCACTATCGCCACCGACAAGCTTCATTTTTGCTCCTACAATCGTAAAATTAAACGGGCGGACATTAGCAGAGTTGGCAACATAGAACCGGATGACTTCTCCTTTTTTTGCTTGAAGTGAATATGCATCACTGCCGTTTACAAGAAATACGTTTCCGTATCGGCCCATGAGGGTATGATCAGCTTTCTGTATATCGAACGGAGCGACCTTGCCATTTTCTATAAGAATATCGTCTAGGAAAAGCGGTACTTCTCGATTGACCGGACTCCAATAATTCGTATCTGTTGAAGTGACGAGATAACTTCCATAAAGACCGAGCTCTTGCGCATAGTCTTCTCGCACATGAGGGTGATACCAGAACATTCCGGCATCAGGGAATTTTATCTTGTAACTAAATGATTCTCCTGGCTGGATTTCTTCTTCCGTAGTTGAAGGCACACCATCAAAGGTATTACTGAGGCGAACACCGTGAGAATGAAGTGTCGTAGGCACATCTGTCTCATTCTTAAAATGTATAGTCACTTCCGAGCCTTGCGCAACTTTGATTATCGGCCCAGGAATCGATCCGTTATACGCAAGCATTTTCACTTCAGCACCTGCGATCTGCTTTTTCACAATAGAAGCAGTGAGATTGTAGGTGTCGCCATTTTTCAGTTCAACAACTTGAGACTCGCTGGCAAGTGCAGTGTTTTGGGTTATAGAAGAAAAGCCCTTTGAAGAAGTAAGGGTGTAAAAGATCCCTACGATAAGGACGAGTCCGATAATGATGTACGGTAATGATTTTTTATTCATGAATTATATTTTCTTATTCTTAAGCAACACTGCATTGAATGCCACAATCACCGTGCTCGCCGACATAAATACGGCTGCGAGAGCAGGTTGCAAAATAACACCGCGAGAAGCCAGGACACCGGCAGCTAGAGGAATGGCAATCACATTGTATCCCGTAGCCCAGAAAAGATTTTGTATCATTTTATTGTACGTAAGTCTGGAAAGGTTAAAAATCTTTACAATATCTCTAGGGTCATTCCGCACCAAAATGATTCCGGCTGATTCAATGGCAACATTCGTACCCGCGCCGATGGCGATACCAAGATCAGCTTGAGTAAGAGCTGGAGCATCGTTCACCCCATCGCCAACCATCGCCACACGGAGTCCTCGAGTCTGCAACTCTTGAACCTTCTTTACTTTATCTTCAGGCAAAACTCGTGAAAAATATTCATCGAGGCCGAGTTCACTTGCTACACGTTTGGCTGTTTCTTCGCTATCGCCGGTGATCATCGCCACACGGATTCCGGATTGTTTGAGATGATCAATCGCCTCTTTCGATTCAGGACGAACGGCATCGGCAACTGAAATGTTTCCGACAATGACACCTTCTCGTTCCACAACAATATCATCGCCACCTTTCGTACCAACAAAAATTCTCTTGCCGAGGACTATGCCTTCTGCGCCCCGGCCTGGCACACGTTTAAAATCAAAAACCTCTGCAATTAAAAGTGACCGTCTTTTTGCCTCTTCCACCATCGCCTTCCCAATTGGATGTTCAGAGTACGTGTTAACTGATGCCGCCAAGCCCAAGGCTTCATCAGAGCTCGACTTTGTTACCTTAAATTTTGCTTCTGTAAGCGTGCCAGTTTTATCAAACAAAACAGCTGTAATATTGCGAGCCGCTTCAAGAGCACTGCGCTTTCGCACGAGGAGACCGTTACGCGCCGCCATCGTAGTTGAAATTGAAGCAACAAGTGGAACGGCAAGACCAAGAGCGTGCGGACACGTGATCACAAGCACCGCTACCAGTCGCTCGGTTGCCACAGCAATACCAGCGCGAGAAAAAAGCCATGAAATAAAAGTTATAGCGCCTCCAACGATCGCAATAATGGTGAGGTAGTATGCGGCACGATCAGAAACCATTTGCAATCGAGACTTGGAAGCCTGCGCGTCCGCCACAAGCTGCATGATACCAGCAAGAAACGTTTCTTCTCCAATTTTTTCGATTTTAATTTTCAAACTGCCATCGCCATTGACTCCACCAGCGATAACCATCTCCCCGATGGATTTTTCTACTGGCTTTGATTCACCGGTAATGATTGATTCATTTAAATCTGAACGACCCTCAATAATTTTGCCATCGGCTGGCACTTTTGCTCCAGGTTTGACCAGTGCCACATCACCGATTTTAAGTTCACGTAAGGGAATGATTTCTGTTTTCCCATCGCGAATTACCTCGGCTTGATCTGGTAAAAGTTTTGTAATTTCTTTCAATGCGCCTTGTGCGCTTTGCACCGATCGCATCTCAATAAAGTGGCCAATGAGCATGATGGCGATGAGTGACGAGAGTTCAAACAAAAGATCCTTGCCAGTTCCAAATAAAATTGAAAAGAAACTGTAGAGATAGGCAGCTGTGATTGCGATGGCAATGAGCGTCATCATGCCCGGAAGTCGAGCCTTAAGTTCGCGATAGGCGCTCGTAAGAAAAATCAGGCCGCAATAGAAAAAGACGATGCTTCCGAGTATCAAAAGTATGTATGACAATCCCGGAAATTTTGGAGCATTGATGCCAAAAAACGTCACAGCCATTTCTGAATAGAAAAAAATGGGAACAGTTATAACTAAGGCAACCCAAAATTTCGAGAGGAAGGACGAGGTTTTGTGTCCGGCATGTTTATCCTGCTCTGTATGTTCCGAATGATTAACTTCCCTTTTTTTGGTCGGCACAAGATTCATACCACACTCCGGACACATGCCGGGCTTATCTTGCATTACCTTTGGATGCATCGGGCAGGTGTACATTTTTTCCATACGATAAGTATAGCAGTTCAACCACCTCGTTGCCCTAAAGAAAAAACTTTTACTAGACAGGCTCTTTTTTGAATGCGCGGCTGATGGGGCTTCCCTTACAGGGACAGTACACCTTGTCGATTTTTTCATTCGCTTTGCTCTGAAAAAATCAGGCAAGGTCTCAGCGCCCCTCACGAAAGCGTCCCACGCTTTCTAGCCGCCCAGCAAAAAAGC
>JAZJZC010000002.1:0-168728 GCA_040390045.1 Patescibacteria group bacterium | reverse complement strand
GGGATGTACGGGATCGACAACTTCAGCGCCGTCATCAACACCCCGCAGGCGGCGCGTAACAAATTATCTCAGGAACTGCAAAATATCTCAAAGAAAAAAGCCCCGGAGGGCTTTTTTGCTGGGCGGACTAGTGGACGACGTGAGAACTGAACTTATGAAAGTTAGCCCTAGTCCTTATGTACCGAATTTGAGTGTTTGGGTAGAGCAATAATTTACTTTGTTCAGCAAGTCTCAATTAAATACTTCTTTACCATTGCCATTTCCTTATCCCTACCAGTCTTATGCCAATATCGGAACTTCATATAAGCGCTTAGAATAATGGCCGCACGTAATGCTGATTTGTCATACGATACATTGTTTGAGAAATAGCCTTCTTTGAGATCTTCAACATGATCATAGTTGCCCTGCGCACTCAGTACTTGGAGGCTACAGCCGATGTCTATGATCCCATTGTTGAGCATTGGGTCTGGGTCAATTATTGTAATAGGGACAGATGCCATAATATCATCTGCACAAAAGTCCATATGGCAATAAGAACTCTTTGGATTACGCTCATCATAAGCGACAAGAGTGTCAATCACATTTGAGATCGGCCAAAGCTTCGTATCTAATAAACCCGCCTCTTCAACGTATTTGATTTTCTCTTGCACTTTTTCACTCGTAATCCAATCCTTAAATGTCGTGTATTCTGCCTTACCATCAACAACGCCGCCGTAACCTTCAGCGCTGGGCTTGTGCATATTACGAAGAATCTTTCCTAAGTCGACCCATATATCACTCTTGACTAGACCATTCTTTATTGCTTCGGAAAGCATAGGTGCGTCGACAAAGCTCATGAGTGTGTAGTGGTGGTCTCCTAGTTTTCCTTCCTTATACACGTGTGGCACCGTTACTCCAACCTCTTCCCATTTCTTTAGGAACAGAGCTTCTCCTTCGGCAGTAGGTTTCAAAGGAATTTTAAGAACATACTTATCTGCGCCTGCTTCAATAAATGCCACCAAGGCTGAGACACCTTGGTGGGAATATTCAACGGAGATATCCTTACCAACGAACATTTCATCGGAAGAGAGAAAAGATTCTAGAAGTGGAACAAGTGTTATGCGCCGATCATTGGATATTTTATCGATCTCATGCTCTGAAAGCCGTGGCTTATTTTTGTAATTTATCTGGGGCATCAGAAAATTATAACATATTAAGAAACCAGGTTAGAACTAAAAAGTCCTTACCACTAAAAGATATTATCTAGAAATCTTCCTATGCGCGGACTAGTGGAGGATATTAGAACTGGGCTGGTGCTTTCCTCTTAATTGATAATCAATATAACAATACAATTCCAAAATAATATATATTGCCGTAACTATTAAAAGATTTTTATAATCAAAAATATGAGTCAGGAAGATTAGAAAGAATCCTATAACTCCTGTAACAACATCCATAACTTTATTGCCTAAATGCTCAAATATACCTGCGTATAATTCATAAAGTTCCCATAGTACTGCAAGAACAAAGTAACTGATAAAAACAAACCACAGACTAAATCCCCATTCAAACATCCAACCAGAATAAACAATACCAGACAGAAAATGATTAACTGACCATAGGTCTATATACTTACCGTCATTTCTGACATCCCCAAGTTTCATATATTAATTATACCAAATCGATGCGCGGCTGATGAGGCTTTCCTTACAGGAACAGTACAGCGACCGTTACTTTTTCCAAATTGAATACGGTGGGTGCTGCCCGCGAATAATTTTCTGCCGTCGCAGAAAATTTTCTGGGCACCAGCGTGGGGCATTTTTTCTACTGAAAAAATATGCCTCCGCTGGTCAGCACCCATACGGAAGCAATACCAATTGCTTCCTCAGCCGCGCAAAATTAAAACGCCTTTCGGCGTTTAATTTTGCGCGGCTGATGGGTGCTGACCCCACGGCCTCTCCCGTGCACTTATCCTATATTTTCATAAAGGCGTGGACTATATCTTCACCGTGTTCCAAAAAAACGGAATTTAGATGCTCTGGTATCTAGTCTCTACGGCGCCCCTTCTCTTTACTTATTGGTTATGAAAGTAAAATTGTGGAAGGGTTCCCACGGTATTCGCTTGTTCACCATTTGGCAAATTTAGCCTTCACCGTTATCCCAGAGAGTTTCAATCTGCCGTTTCGACAGAAAGCTGCAATATCTACAGGGGAGTGCTCTACCGTTGAGCTACAGCCGCAAACTCTTAAACTTCTCAAAAACAGACTTCTTCCTCTGTAGAAAAAGCTTGTTTTCTAGAATACGACTATTATACATAAAATCGTATAATTTCAAAGAGTCGGAAACGCTGTAGGTTAATCGGTAATAATCACCCGCGCCCTTAGAAACTCTACCTTTGCTCATCTTTCCAAACTCTAATTTTTTACTGAGTCTTTGCAAAAAAATTTTTGAGCATGAAGTAAAAACCGTTTGAATAACCACATGTGTTTTTTTCCTCTCCCTGTTGGATACACCCATCCACACGTGACCATCACCGTCAAAATAGCCTCTGACAAAATCAGAAAAATGCTTACGAGGAACATTCGGCACAGCTAAACTTTTTGTTTTTCTCTCATTAAAACCCAAACTTCGCAAATCGTCGCACATTTCAATACTGCCAATTTGCAAACGATAACTGGTATATTTATCTTGATGTCTTTTACGAATACTAATTTTATGATCGGCTGCAATTTCTGTCTTAATCCTCTCGAGAAGTTTTTTGTCAACGATGTCTATGCACCAAAACTGACCACCGCGTCGATTGACGGTAATGTAACCGTCGGCGGCAAAAAATCCTGAAACGTAAGCCATTTGAGGGCTCCATTTTTTAAAGAAATTTTTATTAACTTTTTTATAAACAGGCACAGTTACTAGTATACGCTGTGACAGGACAATATACTAATCATTCAAAACAAAAAGAGCGGCCCGGGAGTCGGACCGCATCACTTACTGCAACTTCCAAAAAACGAAACCTCCGATGGTCACCCGCTCTTTACTAAACGCCGGGTTTTGCCACAAACAGCCGGGAAACACCACGGTAGTTTTTCCAAACTGGAACACTTTCCCAAAAAGATCGGCCTCTTCGAGATTCTGGCCGCGGATCTCTTGCTGATGGGCGTAGTATAGATTGTCCCATGCCGATTTCGGCGCTCGCTCGTACTCTGCGAGATCAACCTTCCTGCCAATAGGCGAGGTTTCCGCTTTAGGCGGTTTGACCATGCTGATCGACAGATTGGTTAAAGTCGACCCAATCTCACTTCCCTTCGCGACTACGGGCACAACTGATTTCCTGGCCACAAAACTTTCTGAACCCGCCGCCAAGATTGGCGAGCTCATAAATGTCGAGAGGTTCGTTTGACCAAACACCCGCGAGAACAAACAAACTGCAACCACGGCAACAGCCATGATTTTCATATCGTTTTTTCCTTCGTTTTTATTTTTACCGCTGACTACTTACTAATGCAATTGTAGCATAAAACCAACTTTCATCAGAACTGCGTTTGTGCCGAGGGTGGGAATCGGACCCACACCCTTTGCTTTATGAGTGCAATGCTCAACCATTGAGCTACCTCGGCAAATAAAATATATAAAAATGGCCTAATGGACTCTATAATACACAAAATTTCGCTAAAAACAAAAACTTTTTGGCAAAGAAAAACACCACAATAAAGTTGTGATGTCTTTCTTAACTTGTTGCGGGGTCCCGATTTGCACGGGAATCTCAAGGTTATGAGCCTTGCGAATTACTGTTACTCTACCCCGCTATTTGATTTGCCATCACCTTAAAGCAAGAACGACATTTTACAAGAAAAAGCAAAATAACACAAGTCACCGTAACAAACAACAACCTATAGACTTTTGAGATACTCCGTTACCACCCTCTCAACATCAGCCACATTTTCCGCCTCCATCAGTTTAATTCGTAACTCCTTTGATCCATCAAAACCCTGAACGTACGCTTTATAATGTTTTTTCATAATGGCGAAATTTTTAATACCATGAAAA
Source organism: Patescibacteria group bacterium (assembly GCA_040390045.1). Taxonomy (NCBI): domain Bacteria; species Patescibacteria group bacterium. The sequence goes on along the minus strand of JAZJZC010000002.1, from coordinate 164,705 downwards.
AGTTCATCGAAAAGTTTGGTGTGTTCGAGCATTACTTGAAGACGTCCAGACACACTTTCCATTTGTGGCTGCCCTTCGGAAGCCTCAGGACGTTTCTTTTTTCTTAAGTCAGAAAAAAGAAACGGGTTGCCAAAAATTGCCCTCCCAAGCATCACCCCATCGCATCCAGTTTCGTGCACCTTGGCCCGAGCATCATCTAAATTTAAAACATCACCATTGCCAAAAATCAGCGTCTCACTTTTTAATTCGTTGCGAATTTCTACCGCCCGCTTCACATGCTCCCAACGCGCAGGCACAAGCGACATTTCTTTTCGAGTTCGCGCGTGAATCGTGACTACCGCCGGATGTTCTTCCAAAAGTTCTGGAAGCCAAGTTTCCAATTCATTTTTGTTATATCCAATGCGGGTTTTGACCGACACCGGTAATCCTCCCGCGCCCTCCTTGGCTGCACGAATTACAGCCCTAGCTTGGGCGGGATTTTTAATTAAAATTGCTCCCGCGCCGGATTTTTCAATCGAACGATCAGGACAGCCCATATTGATATCAAGCCCGTCGAAACCGAGCTCACGAACAAGCTTTGCCGCTTCAAACATTTTTTCCGGATTGCCAGAAAAAAGCTGGGCCACGATCGGACGTTCAGCTTCAGTGTACGCCAAATCAATCAAAAGTTTTTTTCTTCCATCGGGGTGACAAAGTCCATCGGCCGAAACAAACTCAGTCCAGGTAACGTCCGGCCGACCATATTTTGCTATTAAACGTCGAAAGGCCGCATCAGTCACATCCGCCATTGGCGCCAAGACCATAATAGGTTTCTTCAATTTTTCCCAAAATCCTTGATTCATAAACGACACTCTACCACACCTATTTGATATGCGGAAAAGGTCGTGTTACAGTGCCGAAAGTTTCAGATCCAAGATTATGCAAAGACAAAATGGAGGCCAGCGGCTCATCGCCAAAATCAGACTGCCAAACGGCGATGGAGACCTTCTTGTTTGGGGAAAACCACTCGAGACAAATACCCACGAGGTGCGGCAAATCCGGACAATTGCAGAGAGTACCTTTGCCCACTCGTGTGCACCAGGAAGGATACAGTTGGTAAATCGTTCCCCACTCGTCAGGGTTTTGCATTGCCAAACTTGCGGGCTAGTTGTTCAAATTGATTCTGCTGTGGTTACTCTGCGTGAACTGGCAAACAGCTTAAACCAACCGCTTCTCGAGCCGTAAATTCTCAAGGTTGTCCCGATGTCCATCGGGGCATTTTTTTGACAAATTATTTGACAAAAACCAAATTAAATAGTAGTGTGGAAAACAGAAGAAATTTGAATCGTAAAAAATGAACTCATATAACTTACTCTTGCTAGGAATTGCCGCGACTTCACTGTACATAGTTTTTGCTTCACGTCTCGAAGGCCGCCCCAATCGAATTATCCCCGTCGGCTTGGGAGTCTTAGCTCAACTATTTTTAGTACTTTTGTTGGGAGTACACGAAAAAAAAGAACACCTAGGGTTACCTGCACCCGAGACCGCTCTCGAGCAGAAAGGCTTTTACAAAGTGACTTTTGCCTTTCGCAACCGGGGATCAACCAGCTTCGACTATCTCGTCGGACTCCAACCCTTGGAACTCAATCCAGGAAGCAAAGAGTTCTCACCGAATGGCGAAAGCAAAATATACAACCTTTCGCGGTCGGTGCCGGCATCTATAGTGGGCCATGTCGTTGTGGCAAACAAGGATGACACTGGAGTTTCCTTGGTTGATCTCAGCGATCTCAATTCGCCGCAAACAACCAACGCTCCTGCAGTCGAACTACCGGCGACCGGAAAAGATTTAAGGACCCTTGAGGCTCGAAGGTTGGGCGGACCACCTCGTGCGACCTTGAATGAGTAACTCTTTCCTTGTGGGAAGAGTTTTTTTATACCAATTCCTCAGGTGTTAACTCAACTCTCGTTCCCGACTTCGCCGTTCCCGCAATCATTCTCTGCGCCACCGCCTGCTCCACTTTTTCTTGAATAGCGCGGTTCATCGGACGCGCACCGAATTGTGGATCAACTCCCGCCTTCATCACCGCCGCCAAAAGTACATCATTAATCACCAGTTCAATTCCCTTTTCCGCCAAACGCTTTTGTAATTTTTGCAACATAAAATTGGCAATTTTTTGTAAGTGCGCGGGAGAAAGTGGGTGGAACAGTACCACGCCATCAAATCGGTTCAGAAGTTCCGGCTTGAAAACTCCCTGACCGATAATCGCATTAATCACTTCATTTTTGTTGGCCGTCAAATCCTTCCCTTCTTGCATCAATTTCCAAATTAAATCGCTCCCCGCGTTTGAAGTGGCGACGATAATAAGATTTCTGGCATTCACTTTTTTGCCTGACATGTCTGAGAAAAATCCTTCGTCTAAAATCTGGAGAAAAAGATTGTGCACTTCACTGTTCGCTTTTTCAAATTCATCGAGAAGCAAAACTCCGTAGGATTGTTCGCGCAGTTTTGACGACAGCACTCCTGCCTTGCCACTTTCAGATGATCCAATAAGCCGCGTGATGGCGTCAGGCGAATGGAACTCGGACATATCGAATCGAATAATAGAATCTTCGTTGCCAAAAAAGACTGCGGCCAACGCTTTGGTAGTTTCAGTTTTTCCAACACCTGTCGGCCCTAAAAACAAGAATGAACCCATCGGACGTTCTGGATTTTCGATATCCGATCGAGCGCGACGCATTGAATCCGAAATAACTTTCACCGCCTCTTCCTGACCGACAACGCGTTTGTGCAAAATAGCCTCAAGATTTAACAGTGTGTCTTTTTCCTGCCCTGCGATAGCGCCAGTTTTGATGCCAGTTTTTGATTGAATCAAACTCAAAACATCGGCTCGCTCAACAAACTTTTTTCCTTTGGCTTCAACGGCTGGCACCAGTTCTGCCAAAAGGTGCAACGCCTTGTCGGAAAGTACACCTTCAGTAAAATATCGTTTCGCTCCGTCAGCCACAGCCTCCAAACTTTGGTATGTAAAATAAACATCACCCTTTCCCTCTTCCAAAATTGCTCGATCTTCCAAAACTTTCATCGTCGATGCCACATCTCGCTCCTGTACCAACACTTTTTCAAACCGGTGCAAAATTTTTCCCTGCTCTTCGAGCCCTTGGTGAAAAGCCCCAGTGTCTGAGATAGCAATCATCTGAAACTTTGGCAGGGCCAAGTACGGATCAAGAAGCGCTAGGACATCGGAACCTAAACTTTTTGCGCTCTCCACAAAATTGGGCAAATCGGAAACAACAAAAATCACGTGACCTGAATGAACCGATTCGTTTAAAATATGTAACAATTCAAATTCAAATTTTGCCTTGATCTTAACAAAAGCGATAAATGCGTTGGTGTCAAAAAGATATAGACGTTTATGTTCGAGCGCCGGCAAAACATTTCCTCGAGAAATTTTTGTGCCCAAGGCAAACACCACATCAAGCGCTCCCCCGCCTTCTTCCGCCACCAAAAGCACGTTGGACTCTCCGGTGCGCGCGAGTACCGCTTCCAGTTCCTCGAGTTCTTTCTCGTGACTTCGCACATCCTCCTCGCTAATTTCCCGTTCCGTAATATCATGCGCAAATTTTTCTAACGTGTAAGAACCGCCGTACGCCCAGTCTTTGCCAATACCAGGAATTTTCCCGAGTGAATCCTTGCCCCAAAATCTGTCTCGACTTCGGAAAAAAATTTCTGTCCGTTCCACCCAATGCGCCGCGCCGGAAAAATCTCTCGGTGAAATTTCCTGTAACGCAAGAGCTTTCATAAATTCTTGATCCATCGATGCAAGGGCTTCTGCAACATCAGCGAGACCCACCGGACCTTCTTCCGGCTTTTTACTAAACGAACAATGCAAAGGATCCGCCACTCCAACCCGGTGCGCAAAAAAATTGTTTAGAAAATCTCTGCCAACACCCGAACGAATTAAAGAAAGAAAACCTAAATCTGATCTGACAAAACCCATAGTCAAATCGCCACAAGAATAGGATTCATATAAAACTTTTGCCGCTTCGAACGTCATGGCTGGCGCCTCATCTGACAAATGACTCTCAGGCATTCTTGTTTTAAAACCTTTGAAATAATAGGAATAGTAAAACGCCCGAAAGGCTTGCGAAATTAGCCAAACAGATAGGAACATCATGAAAACTCCGTAAATTAAATCGGATCGATCAGTCACTTGATGAACCCAAAAAGAAACCTGTGCTGGAAAAACCAAAAAAGAATATTGCGAGGAAAAATGCTCAACAATCGAAATCAGAATACAAAAGGCCACTGGAATACAGAGCAAAATTAAAAATGTTTTCAAAATCCGGTCGATAGATTCTCTGGTCTGTCGACTCAAAAACGCATCGAATACAATCGCGGGATAAAAATTGTCTATTGATTTTTTAATGCCGTCTTGGTTCATAACGTAATTAATCATCCCAACAAACCCTGCAAAACTTTCCCCAAACCTCCAAAAAATAAGAAAAAGACAGCGACCGGGAAAATGAGCCACAAAATTAAAAATATGCCAGCGACAAAAACCGAGAGTAGGAGCGCAATGCAACCAGCGAAAATAGTGAGAGATCGAATAAGAAAACCAACCACTCTCATTATGGTATTGACGAGTAAGGCTCCGACAAAACTATCCTCCTGACCCTTGCCACCAGAAAGAGAGAGTCTGCGCCACGGAGAAAACAGCGTTCTCGATAATAGTTGTATGGAAAAATAATTACTGACAAACCAGAGATAGTTTGAAATCACTCGAAAGACATCCTGCCAGGATTTCGTATAGTGCCACAAAATATAAAACCAGAGAACTTGAACGAGCCTCATGTGAAGAATTATAACCCACATTGAGGTTTTTGTGGCGTGTATAAGAAAAATAAAAAACAGCCCGACTTGGACTGTTCAACTTACTGCTTGCAACTCATCGGGGAAAAAGAGCCCGAGATCTCGCTTAACTTCGTCTGGAGTTTTGGCGCGGTGGATGCCGTTAGCCCAATAAAAGTATTTACCACAACTAACCGGCTGGAGCTTTATCGCATCGGCAAAATAAAACCGAATACTCTTTGAGTTGCACTTGCTTGGCACAGTCGATTCGCCACACAAAAAGAACAACCGATCGATCGCGCCTTCACCTTCGACAATCCCCATCACCACCTCCTGACCGATAAGCTGTTGTTGGGTTTGTTCCCAAATTAACCGATGTTCCTCATCGAGGGTCAGTCGATGATAGAGTGTTCGTAAAACTTTTTCCGTAAGACGAAATCGGTCTCTCCGAACGATTCTCAACCCCGAAGCCTCAATCAACCCGAGAATCTGTTTGGAAAACCTCTCCGCCTCCGGTTTAATGAAAAACGTGCTTCGTTGCATTACCACAAAAAGCCTTTCTGCAATGTGTACTAAAGCGGATATTTACACATTATTTTAATTATGTCAAGAAAAAGCCCTCCAAATAAATTGAAGGGCCTGAAAAATTATTGAGTCACCAAAACACCCGTCGTAAAGAGTTTGTTGAAGCTAACGTATGCAAAGGTACGACAGATGACCGACCGGTGCGATGGAAACAGATTTTCCGGTAAATTTTGCACCGGCCACCACTGTGGTGATTGCTCCCCCGCTAGTGTCACCTCATTAACCGTCGGGAGTTCAAGAATTTCCACAAGGTAGACGTACCAGATGAAGGGTTCCCCACTTATCGGACTTTTCCGATGATCAGCTCGCACCTCTTTGACAATGCGAATTGTTCCCCCGACTTCCTCTCCCCACTCGCGCGCCATCGTGACAACTGGCTCCTCAGGGCAACAATTGTCCCCTTTGGTTTTGTCTTTGCAACATTTGCCGCCCGGCAATTGCCAGTGCCATGGCTCTTTGCTGTCACCTTCCCTAACACCTTGGCAAACGAGCATAACCTCAGCTCTGGCTACCGATGCTCCTGATCGTAACCGGAAAGCTATCCCAACACATGAATGTTTGGACATAAAATTTCAATCGAACGCTAAACTGCCGATAACACTTACACATTATTTTACTAATGTCAATAGGTGCGAGCTTTTTACAAAACTGTTATGATTGCTCGATGAATTCGCCAAAAGAAACAAATGAAAGTAGTTTGGAAAAATTAGCGCATGCGAGACACACTCTCGCCCATCTTTTGGGAGCGTCTGTACAGGAGTTGTGGCCAGATACAAAACTGACCATTGGACCAGCCATTGATAATGGTTTCTATTACGATTTTGAATTTAGCGCGCCTATATCGGATAAGGAACTGCAAAAAATCGAAAAGAAAATGCGGGAAACTTTGAAATCTTGGAAGGCTTTTTCTCACAAGGAAGTTTCAGAAAAAGAGGCCAGCGAGATCTACAAGGGAAACCCGTACAAACTCGAACTCATAAAAGAAATTGCTGCGAAAGGCGAGAAAATAACCCTCTATACTGTCGGAAAATTTACCGATCTCTGTCGTGGCGGCCACGCAGAAAACCCAGCCCAAGATATCGACAAAAGTTCTTTCAAACTTGAACGTGTCGCCGGAGCCTACTGGCGTGGTGATGAAAAAAATAAAATGCTTACCCGCATTTACGGCTTGGCTTTTAATACTGCCGCTGAACTTGAAGCCTACGAGAAACAAATCGAGGAAGCAAAAAAACGAGATCATAAAAAACTCGGAAAGGATCTTGGACTCTTTATGTTCCACGAAACTTCTCCTGGAATGCCTTATTGGTTACCGAATGGTTTGAAGTTGTACAATGAACTCGTGAATTTCTGGAGAACTGAACACGACAAACTTGGGTATCAGGAAATATCAAGCCCACTCGTCAACAAATCTGACCTTTGGAAAACTTCAGGACATTGGAATCACTACAAAGATGACATGTTTATCGCCGACATGGGCGAAAATGAAGTGTATGGCATCAAGCCAATGAACTGCCCGAACGCCATGATTGTTTTCCAATCTATGCAAGTAAGCTATAAGCAATTGCCACTTCGACTTTCTGATACAGACAGACTTCATCGCTATGAACGTTCCGGAACTTTAAACGGACTTTTACGAGTACGGTCGTTTCAACAAGACGATTCTCACAATTTTATTTCGGAAGACATGATCGCCGCGGAATACGAGCATATCTTTGAGGTCTGTAAAAATTTCTACGGAATTTTTAATCTTGAATACTCATTCCGTTTGGGAACTCGACCAAAAGAATTCATGGGAGAAGCGACAACTTGGGATAAAGCAGAAAAAGCTTTGCGAGAAATATTGGAAAAATCTAAAAAGGCATATATTGTGGCTGAAGGCGATGGTGCTTTTTACGGCCCAAAAATCGACATTCTTATGAAGGATTCTATCGGCCGAGAATGGCAAATGGGTACTATTCAACTTGATTTTCAACAACCATTGCGATTTGAACTTCACTATACCGACAAAGATGGATCAAGAAAAACACCTGTGGTAGTTCATCGAGTTATTTATGGTTCTCTTGAACGCTTCATCGGTATTTTGATTGAACACACAGCTGGCGCCTTCCCTCTCTGGCTTGCACCAACCCAAGTAAAAATTATTCCAATTGAGGAAAAACACAACGAAGCCGCCAAAAGCGCGGCCACCGCACTTTTGGCGGCTGGCCTTCGCGTTGACCTCGACAACTCTGATCAAGGTTTCGGTAAAAAAATCCGCGAAGCTAAATCGATGAAAATTCCCTACTTTATAATCATCGGTGACAAAGACATCGCCGCAGAAAAAGTCACCCTCGAAAGTCGCGACAAAGGAAACCTAGGCCAACTTGATGTTGCGGAAATTGTCACGAAACTCAAAGGTGAAGTAACAAAGAAACTGTAATTTTCTATGAGCGAAAGAACACCAGTGACAGAAACCACTCCGGCAAAAGCGGAAACCTCTGAAATGGATTGGAAAATTATTCGCCTGAAAGAAGTGTTAGGTAATGAAAGCGTCGAAACCACTTCTACTCCGGAAGAACTAACATCTGAGGAGGCGCTCATTTTCCGAGGGGCATACGAACGAATTATTTCTGATCCAAAAAGATTTCTTGATGGCGGCAACCATGCATTGGTTTTTGAAACAGAAGACGGCTCACCATATTGTATAAAATGTGTATGGGACCAATTACTAGTCAATCAAAAGAGCAAAAAATACGACCGGTTGCCTCCTCCAGCAAAAAAATTACGTGCAGTCGAAGAATATTTTGACGGTATTAAAGCGAAAAAAAGACAGTTCGTATCAAAGGGTTTTGCCTTTACACCACAGAATAGACCTGTGTACGAAGCTACAATTACTCACGCCGCTCACCTTATCGCTTCAAGAGCAGGACTAAAAGATTTTGTTCCCAATATCACCAGTGTGGTGCAAATGAAACACGAGGAAACTGGTGAAGAAGGAACACCGGACATGTACATGGTGACTGAAAAACTTTCACTACTTTTGATGGATAAAATAAAAGGTTCAAATCTCGAAAAAATTATCCTAAATGAACCGGATACGCTGCGAAGAATAGATGTGGGTGCAGCAGAAAAAACTTTGCGCAATGGGTTGGATATTTTACACAAAGAAGGAATCTATCACGGGGACTTGAGCCTGCGAAATATCATGTTTGATTACGAAACTTTATCACCTCACATTATAGATTTCGGAACTGGTACCTACAATGGAACCCCAGATGAGACGGCAAAAGCGACAGATTTAAAACAACTAGAGGATATAATCGATACCCTAAGAAAAGGTAATCAAGACCCCGCAAAAGCCCGAGTCGACTTACAGAAGAGGATCACGTAAGAAAGTTGACTAAATTTTATTATAATGCTATAAAATAACTCGAAATATGAAACTCAACTCAACTTTCGTCGATAGCGCTGACCAGGATTTCGTATCCCGGCACGTTGCCGAACTCGCGCAAGGCGAGCTTGAAATTTCTCCCAAGAGGTACGTGATCAACGCTAGTGCTTCGAGAGCCCACGACATTCTCGAGGGCATCAGCATCGGAAATGGCTACCTAGAGGGGCCGCTCGTTGTAGCCGGTACACGCTACTTAATTTTCACTCGTCAAAAGCAATCTTAGGATTGCTTTTTTTCTTTCCGTAAGGCTCAACCTTTCCGCCGAAGAAAAAACTCAGCCGCCAATCGGTTGAGTTTATCGCTATATTAAGCCTGAAGACAAGAACAAAGAGGTCGCACCGGCAAAACTTGCCGTGGTACTTGCGTACGCGCGCGTTGGCAGGCCAACAGAATTTCGTCGTGAAGCGGTAGCCCCTCTTCGCACCAGCCTCCCCACTTATCGAACGAATGAAGCAAGGTTTTCAGTGGATCGTGGGCTGGCACATTCCCACAACAGGTGTAGAAAAAAGTTCCAACGACTCCGCTCCGTGCGGCCTTAATGTTATGAGCCAGAAAGGCACACAACTTGATTGGATCAGGCTCTGCCCGAACCTGAATTCGCAAATCTTCTCGTACGCCGGGAAGCGCGAAAGAAATCGAGAGGAAGGGCTGAGTGAAATCAGCTGGTTCATCGACTGGATGCGCGTGAAGCACTTCCAGGTATGGTCCGAAAACCAAACTGTAGTTTGAAGCACTCGGGTGAGAACTGACCCTTTTCCAAGGGCCATCCGGATGGAAACCACAACGTCCGCTCATAGGTTTTGCTTTCTGTTTTCCAAATTTCAATAGAGACTCTCTGGTTCTTTATGGTATCACTAGCAAAAAATTGCGCAACAGCTGTTGCGCAATTTTTAAAACACAAACATTTCGCGTGTTCTAAATTATCCTATGCAACCATATTAGGTTAATCCGTACCTAAGTTCTCGAAGTTTCTCAATAGTATCTCTACTTATACCCTTGGCTCCTTGGACTTCTACAGTCGCTTGTGTGGTTTTTCGTCTCAACCGAATAAATTCATTAAAAATCTTTTGCTCTTCAGGAGATAGGGTTGCAGAGGAAGCTTCATTACTTATCCTTTGAAGCATATCGATAAATTCAGGAAGAGGCCTAGGATTAGAGTCGATCTCAAAACCGCCTCTTGGAATCAACTTATGAAGCTCGCTGAATGCTGTATAAACACTCTTCGTCTGAACATCAATTGCATTATATCTTTGCTCAGCCGCAGCAAAACGTTCAGCCTTAATTGGTTGATCAGCCTTTAAGCGTTTAAGCTCCACATCTAGCGGTTTCTCTCCGAACCACTTTCGAGGCCGTTCTTGTCTTTCATTTTCTAGAATTTTATTTTTAAGTAATTCTAATTCTTTTTGTGCTGTATTGTATTCTTGTGAAGCAGAATCATACTCAGTATGTGTGACCCGTGGATAGCCTTCACGGTCCAAACTAATCTGAAACTCTCCAGAAGTTTTATCTGGACCAAATTCACCAGACAAAAGACTTGTTCTGGCTTTTAAAACTAGTGGAGACAACTCTTGCGCAACCTCTTTTTGCACCCTTATTCTCTCCGCTTTCTGGCTAATATCTGCCGTTTCAGAATGCGCCCTTGAAAAAGCTTTTTCTTCCTCCTCCGCCCACTCCTTATCCACCAATCGATCCAAATATTCACCACGCTCCTTTCGAGCTTGATCAAAAGGTTTTTCAGCTTCTTGTATATTCTTCTTAATTTGATCTAAACTACGTCCAGCATTTACTGACGCCATAACCTGTTCACTTTCAATACGGACACTTTGGTAAGGGTTTAGCTTAGAAGCATCTCTAAACTTATCAGCAAGAACCATTGCATCACTTCCTGAACGACGTTCACTACCCGCAATACTTTCAGGCTGATTAGTTACAATGTTTGAAACTTCATTTAAAAATTGCTCATATATTACAAGACCTTTTTCAAAAGATTCAGTATCAAACATACTTGCGACAGGGTCCTTTGAATTGAAAGAATCTCCTCTTTTCTTCTGGAGAAATTCCAGCATCACGGCCGGGACACCTCTTCTAATAGTTTCATCACTGGTGCCACCGTCTCTAGTAGCTTCAAGCAAAAACTGGCATGAAAATTTTTCAAGATAATACAGCCAAGCTCGAGTAGGATCGCTTTTCAACATAGGCTGAAAGCCACGTCCATTACTGCTTTCATCGCCAAAATAATGTCTGATTAAACCAGCAACGTCTTTTTCCTTTGCTTTTAGAGCGGCGAGAACTTCTTGTCTTTTCCTTTCGAGAACATGCACTCTTCCAATAAATGGCTCTAGCTTTTGCTCTGAGCTTTCAATTTTTACTACGTCATTTTTGGCCTTAACCACCCCGACTGTGCCTTTTGCCTTTTCAACTTCTGTCGCCAGTCTTGCTTGCACTTGTTCTTTGAGGGTGCCTTTTATTACCTCAACACCGTATTTCTCTGCATCGGCAATATCGCTTTGATCAACAAAATTACGTGGCACACCCCTTTCTGCTCTAACGAAATAGTTCTTATCCTGAAAACGGTTTGCGTAAAATCTTTCAAACCTCTTTTTAAGTTCCGCTTGACCTTCTGGAGTTTTCAATTCAAGAGCACCAATCTCTTCTTGCATTACTTTAAGATGTGCTTTCAATTTTTTGACTGATTCTGGACGATTTTTCCCTGCAAATGAAAAATTTTCTCCACCTTCTACGATTTCTGGGATGGCCTCTTTAACCGCCTGTCGCGCTACTCGTGCTCCACCCACTCTTTTTTTCTTGGTTTCTGGAACATCAGCCTCTGTTGCTGGAGCAACTTCTTCTCCTAAATACTTATCAACCAGAGCACGCTTTTTTGGTTTTAGAGCTTCTTTGGAAGTGGTAACTTCAACCTCACCACGTTTTAAACCTACTACGTCAGGATCGTCTTGAAACTCTGGATGAGCAATAATTTGTTCTGCGGTAGTGAGACCTCTTGCTTGTAGAGCTTCGCGAAGCATTTGATCCTCTCGGGTTTCGCCCTCCCTTGGGGTGAGAACATCGAGCAAAGCAACAATTTTTCGTTCTGAGCTTTCCTTGCCTGCTTTCTTTTGAGCAACCTCTCTTCTGCCAGTTTTTAATGATGATCTATCGTGCGCTAATTCTGTATAGGACGCCTCGAGATCAGCCAAAGCTGCCTCCAATTTAGCTTTTTTATCAGTCAAAGCGGCAATTTCCATTCGAACACTTGCCGCTTCTTTTTCTTTTGCTTCGCGTACAAGTCTTTCTCTGATACTCGTTGCTTCCTGTTCTTGTGTAGCTAACTTTTCTGCCCCTGCAGCTAATAACTTTTCACGTAATCCCATAAATGATTAATAAATACTAATTTTTAAAATGCTTTTCTAGAAATTCCACAATAACTTAATGATACTCCTCCAAAAACTGAAGACAAGTAAGACTATGAACAGAAGTGCTGAGATTTCCCCCTACCCCCTTAAACTTTCTGAAGTTTAAGGGGGTATCTCAGCGAGGAATCATTTCCCAAGAACATTGCGGAAACGAGCCAGCTGGTCAGTCAACGACCCTGAGTGTAATCGCGAGGGGCTCTTGACTGTGGCGAGTTGAGCATAGGAAAAGCCGGCGCTGGCCGGCTTTATCCGTGTTCTTGGGAAATGATTCCGAGCGCCTTAAATATCGAGGTTCGCCAACTTCGCGTTTGACTGAATAAAGCTTTTGCGAGAAGGAACATCGGTTCCCATGAGCATATCAAATACTTTGTCCGCGTCCTGTGCGTCTTCAATTCGAACCTGTTTTAGAATTCGTTTTTCAGGATCCATGGTCGTCTCCCAAAGTTCTTCAGCATTCATTTCTCCGAGACCTTTGTAACGTTGAATTGAAACCTTGGCTGTTTTAGTTTTACCAACCTTCTCTTCCTCCTCGGATTCAGCTTCCTCTGTTTCTTCAGATCCACTTTCATCGAGCGGAATTTCTTCTTTGCCAAGAGCTTTGGTTTTTTCCTCTTCACTATAAAAATACAAAATTTCTTTTCCACGTTTTACTTTGTACAGTGGCGGCTGAGCAATATAAATAAATCCGCCTTCAATGAGTGGTTTGAAATGTCGGTAAAAGAGCGTCAGAATAAGTGTGCGAATGTGAGCCCCGTCGACGTCGGCATCAGTAGCGATAATAATTTTGTGATATCGCAATTTAGCCAAATCAAACGTATCTCCGATGGCTGTGCCGATCGCCACCACCAAATTTTTAATCTGCTCAGAGTCGAGCATCTTGTCGAGTCGCGCTCGTTCGATGTTTAAAATTTTTCCTCGGAGCGGCAAGATGGCTTGAGTTTTTCGATCTCGTCCTGTTTTTGCCGTACCTCCGGCCGAATCTCCCTCCACAATAAAAAGTTCTGATTCAGACGCATCCTTACTCTGACAATCAGCCAGTTTTCCAGGCAACGTCATGCCTTCCAGTGCACCCTTTCGCAATACTGAATCCTTTGCCGCCTTGGCAGCCTTTCGCGCCTTAAGCGCCAAAACTACTTTGTAAACAATGGCTTTGGCATCATCAGGATTTTCCTCAAGAAACGCGGTAAAGGCTTCGCCGAAAACGGTGGCGACTGCGCCCTGAGCTTCAACACTTCCAAGTTTTGATTTGGTCTGACCTTCAAATTGAATTTCGCGGAGCTTGACCGAAACCACGGCGGTCAATCCTTCGAGCACATCTTCGCCGGTAAAATTATCTTCGCTCTCTTTTACTAGACCACCCTTGCGAGCGTAACTATTGATAGTTCTGGTGAGCGCAGTTTTGAAACCGGTAATATGTGTACCTCCTTCGCCGGTGTAAATGTTGTTGGCGAAAGGTAAAATGCGGGCGGAAATATCGTCGACATATTGAAGCGCCACCTCGACAGACTCAATACCTTCTACTTTTTTCTCAACGTAAAAAATATTTTTGTGAACTGGTTTTAAAAACTGGTTAGAAAATTTTACCAAGGAAAGCAAACCTCCCTCGAAATAAAATGTTTGGGATGGGAAATCGAGTCCGAGTTCGCGGAGATAAAAAATGTCGGCAGTATCAATCGGCACTTTTGTTTCGCGGGCGTCGATGACGGAAATTCGCAACGCTTTCACGAGATAGGCTTGCTGGCGCATGTGTCCCAAAACGCGGTTGAAATCAAAGACTGTTCCTTCCTTGAAAATTTCTTTGTCAGGTTCAAAAGTAGTAATCGTGCCGTGAAGATCTGACTTACCAATTTTTTTAACGGCAGATTTTTTCTTACCTTGTTTGTATTCCTGAACAAAAACTCCACCGTCTCGATGCACTACCACTTCACAAAAAATCGAAAGGGCATTAACGACAGAGGCACCGACTCCGTGAAGTCCGCCCGAAACTTTGTAGCCTTCCCCACCGAATTTTCCTCCAGCGTGGAGTGTTGTCATGATCGTTTCAAGGGCAGAAACTTTTGATTGTTTGTGAATGTCCACAGGAATTCCTCGGCCATTGTCTACCACGCGCACGCGGTTCTCCGGTAACAGGGTGATTTCAATATCATTACAAAAACCTCCCATCGCTTCGTCGCGAGAGTTGTCGAAAATTTCAGTGATGAGGTGATGCAAACCGTCGGGACCAGTGGTTCCGATGTACATTCCCGGACGCTTACGGACAGGTTCCAAACCCTCCAAAACAGTGATGTCCTGAGCGCTATAATTGCCTTTCTTTTCTTCCTTTTCTTCCTTTTCTTTGGCCATTTTGATACAAAATTAAAAAAGCTTTGTGCTTTTAGGTAACACAAGTATAGCAAAAATGAGCTTGAAATAAAAGCTTTTTTGCACTTTGAAGGTGGATAAAACTCGAGACAAAAATTTGACAAATTAGCGTAAGTTGTGTTAAAAATAAATTAGTTTCGTAAACCGCAATCTCCGTTATTCTGAAAATGAAAACAAAGATCTTTGCTATTTTGTTGCTATTGGGTCTCGTTGGCTTCTTGGTTCACATGTCATCTCCAATCAAACCTCGGCGTTCCCTCGCTTTGGCGATGCTCGACTTTTTAGCGCAACCCAAGTTCTCCTCGGAAAACCTAATGGCTCAACTGACGGGCACGGAAGCCGAGTTGGAAATTTTGGACCTTGACAGTCGAATGCTGTACCTGTCATTTCCCAAGGCGAAACTCCTGAGCGACCTGCGAAAAGTTTGCAGTTTGCCCTTAGAGGACGTGGAGATGGGTGAAGAAAGGGGTGACCTCGCTCATTTGGGTAAATATCAGTACACACAAAAGGGTAGACGCCTTGTCTGTTTCCCGATGGAAAATTTCGTGATCAACTCCGAAGCAAAAATTGTCGTCCCTTACCCGTCCGTGAAGTTTGAAACAACTCCGCAGGAACTGGCGGACTTCATGGATAATAAATCGGTGATTGGCGGAAAATACTTTTTCTCTGAGTACGTAGACGGCAGAGGAATCGATCACGTCATTGCCAATTTCGGCTCGGTGGTCGGTAAAAAAGGAGAGCCGTCGCTCAGTCGCTTGGCGAAAAATCTGGTTAAGGGTGAAATCAAGCCTGAAAAAATCGCCCAGAAACTCCTCGACTTCGTCTCTACCGAAATCGAATACGATCCGGAAGAGATACAATGGGCAAACTCCAGACAGGTCATAAAAAAACCTGAGGAAACCTTGCTCACCAAAACAGGCACGTGTGGCGCGAAAGCAGTGCTCCTTGCTAGCCTGCTCGAGCAGTACGAAATTCCCTACTATCTGGGATACTACCCGTCGCATGTCACGGTTCTCGTTGCTGGAGATTTTGTTCCGAGTAACGAGCTTTCATTCCCGATCGGCGAGAAAGTGTACCACGTCGCCGAGTCAACGTCGGCGGGATTTCTAATCGGCAAAAGCCGGGTTGTAAATATCAATCTGGGCAAGAACAATCTTACCTATCTTACAAGGCCATGTGACGGCCAACTGCTAATACTTCCGAAAAAATAATCGGTCATTCAACCCCTTCTACACGATGGGGTTTTTATTTGTACGATATATCGTACAAATTTTTCTTTTATTTTTTATAATTACAAAATTGCCATTTCTAAACAACCCTCTGTCATCCTCGCGAATGCGGGGATCCAGACTCATAACATCCCCTGCAAATCTCTCCATTGCGGATTATCTTTTTCAATTAAATCCAATTTCCACTTGCGATTCCATTTTTTGAGTTGTTTCTCTCGTGCAATTGCTGCTTCAACATTCTCGGTATATTCATAGTAAACCAAAGTATGAACAGCATATTTTTGAGTAAATCCTTAAACTGCATTTGTTTTATGCTGATAAATTCTCTTTTGTAAATCTGAAGTAATTCCAATATACAAAGTGCCGTTCCGTTGACTAGCTAAAATGTAAACGTAATACATCATACCTGGGTCCCCGCATTCGCGAGGATGACATAGTGAAAAAATTATCTAATTTCCCAACCCTTAGCTTTTAATGTTTCGTACACTTTTTCCATAACTTTATTTATTTCTTCATCGGTCAACGTCCGCCCCATAGATTGAAACACTAAACGAAAGCCGTAGGAAACTTTTCCATCTTTCTCAAATCGGTCGAATAGTTTCGAGTGAACCACAAAATCTCCGGCGTCTCCTAAAATTAATTGGTGGATAGTTTCAGAATCTGTGCCGGCTGGAACAAAGAGCGCAATATCGCGAACAATAAAAGGATAGACAGAAAATGGCTTAAACATGGCGTCACAAAGAGGAAAAGTTAGGACGTCCGAACTTTTTGGCTGTGGCAGATCGCTCAGGGCTTTATCCAAATTAGTTTCAAAAATGCCGTCTTTGGTTTCCCCTTCTAGGTTGCATCCAAGTTTTTCTGAAAGAAGCGCGACGACAGCAGAAAGTTCAGAAGCGACTTTCTTTTTTGGTCCCGCAAATCCTACAGCAAGTGCGGCATGCTCGCCACCTCTTCCAAAAACTTTTCCTATTTCAAAAATTTTTATTTCTTCAGAACCAAAAAGTGAAGCGTTGCCGAAATTGAGTTTGAGCGCCATTGCAAAGTTGTTTCGTAAATTTGGCCGAGTGAATTTTTTATCTTCTGCCAGCGGTTTCTCAATCGCAATTTCCCCACTCGATGAAAATGATGACGTCATCACCTCCGAAAAACCAGCGTTCGCCAAAATCTCACGAATTTTCCATTCATAGTAAAACTGCTTTGGAATTTCTAGTTCCATTTTGAGGACAGGTGGAAGAGTGGCCGGAACTTTATCGTACCCGACAATTCTTCCCACCTCTTCTGCAATGTCCTCGGGAATCAAGAGGTCAGCGCGAAAGATTGGTGGCGTGAGTATTAACTCCTTCCCTCTTTTTTTAACTTCAATTTTTAGACATCTGAGAACATCGACAATTACCTCTTCTGGTAAATCCAACCCTAACCTATTTGAAATATACTCTGCTGTTATATCTATTCCAATGTTCTGCAGAACATTGGAATAGATATCGATTACTTCACCGGCCAAAATTTGTGAATCCATTTCAAACAAGAGCGCGCTAAAATCATTCATTCCTTTACTCGTCATATCCGCTGAAAATTTATTTTCGTATCGCTTTGATGCGTCAGTTCTAATGCCGAGCTTGTCCGAGGTTTTACGAATATATGACGCATTGAAACTGGCCGACTCGAGAATTAAATTTTTTGTGCTCGACGTAACCTCAGCTCTTTTCCCACCCTTAATTCCCGCGATCGCAAGTGGCGCTTCTTCATCTGCAATAATCAAAATAGTTTCATCCAAGTCGACCTCGCGATTATCAAGTGTAATTATTTTTTCCCCTGTTTTTGCTCTACGCACTACAATATCCCCCTTCACTTTATCCGCGTCAAACGCATGGAGCGGTTGACCTCGATCAAGCATCACAAAATTGGCACTATCAACAACTGGGTTGATCGAGCGCTGGCCAACACTCTGCAATCTCTCTTTCACCACCGGCAATTCTCTTTGGGTAACATTTTCAATTACTCGGGCCATATATCGCGCACACAAATCAGAGTCTTCCACGCGCACATTGAATGGTCGAGTTTTTCCTACTGGCGGTAAAATCTGTTCCTGTTTTTTCTTAGCCAAGCCGGTAATGGCTGCAACTTCGTATCCCATTCCGCGATGCGAAAGTGCATAACAAGCGCGGTCAGGTAAAACTTTTAAATCAAGAATTGTGTCACTGCCCTTTTTTTCAATTCCTTCCAACTCAAAAGAGGCGAACGTCAAAAGTTCCCCTAGCTTTTCCGGTTCAGGAAGTGTTTCGTCAAAATATGATTGTAGCCAGTTGTAGGATATAAGCATTATTTTTTCTTATTCTTAAATCTTTAATCCTAAATCTTAAATCTATTTTAGAACTGATTAACTAAGCGCAAATCTCCGGAATACAGTAATCGAATATCGGTGATGCCGTACTTCACCATCACCATTCGATCAATGCCTCCGCCGAAAGCAAACCCACTAAAGCCTTCCGGCACGCCTGCGGCCTTTAAAACGTTTGGATGCACGAGCCCTGCTCCCATCATTTCAAGCCATTTGCCCTTAAATTTCATATCAACTTCCACCGACGGCTCGGTGAACGCAAAAAAACTTGGACGAAATCGAATGACTACATCGTTGCCGAAAAACTTTTTAAAGAAAAACTCAAGAACACCTTTCAAGTGAGCCATAGAAACATTTTTATCAACATACAACCCCTCAACCTGAAAAAATTGCGCTTCGTGAGTAGCGTCCGTGGCTTCATTTCTAAAAACTTTTCCTGGCACGATAATTCGATATGGCGGCTGTATGCCAGCTTCGAGTTTTTTTTCCATATATCTTATTTGTACCGGACTTGTATGAGTACGCAGAAGTGCAGAACTGCGCGGAATGGACGCGGACTGATGCGGAAAATTTTCGTGGGTATTCTTCGGCGTTCGTTCTGCGTTGTTCTGCGTCTGTTCCGCATTCTTGAGCCAGAAGGTGTCCTGCATATCGCGTGCCGGATGATCTTTAGGAATATTAAGCGCGTCAAAATTGTGCCACTCATCCTCCATTTCAGGTCCCACCGCAACAGCAAAACCCAGTTCGGCAAAGATTGTTCGAATATCAAAAATCGCCCGTGAAATCGGGTGAATATGTCCTTGTGCAACCTGTTCCTTGTCCTGCATAGCAGTCATTATATAGTAAAGAAGAAAAAGGAGAAATACGCCCAAACATTAAGAATCCTTGAAAACTTCAAACACACTAATTCATTGCTATAGCAATGAATTAGTGTGTTGCTTTTGAGTCTAATTTTGAAACCACACAACCCAAGCGCAACCCATGCATAGCGTGTGCGAAAGCGCCCTACCTACCTTGAGTTAGAGCTTGCGATGCAGTAGACTAGGAAAACACAGGGGCCAAACCCTTACAATGAGTCAAATTTCTAACATCATTCTCTATATTTCTTTTTTCACGTCATTGTACTTTGAAGTTTTTTTGCTGATCAGCTTTTTGGAAAACCGCACTGAAAAAGGCGGTGAGAAAATCAAGTTATCGTCGATTCTTCCATCAGTTACTATCATTGTGCCTGCATTCAACGAAGAAAAAACCATCAGTAAAACAATCTACTCACTGTTAAAATTAGACTACCCGAAAGACAAATTGAAAATTATTGCAGTTAATGACGGTTCAACCGATGACACAGCCGGTGTATTGAAAACTTTCCGATGGAACAAACGGATCGAGGTCATCAATAAAAAAAATGGAGGGAAATATACCGCGCTTAATGCCGCCATCCGTAAAACGGAAACCGAGCTTGTCGGATGTCTCGACGCCGATTCATTTGTCCCACCAGATACGCTGACGAAAATTATTCCCCATTTTGAAAATCAAAAAATCATGGCAGTAACACCGGCCATTAAAATTTTCGAGCCTGACCGAATGATCCGCCATGTTCAAAGCAACGAATACAACCTGGGTATTTTTATGAAAAAATCTTTCAGCATGCTCGATGCAATCACCGTGACTCCCGGGCCCTTTTCTATTTTTCGAAAAACAGTTTTTGATAATCTTGGATTATTCCACGAAGCTCACAATACCGAAGACTTGGAGATTGCTATGCGCATGCAGAAAAATGGTTATCGTATCGGCAACGCGCACGACGCTGTCGTCTACACGGTTGGACCAGGGTCTTTCGCTAAACTCTACCGCCAACGAGTTCGCTGGGTGAGCGGTTTTCTTGCCAACTCAATCGATTATCGTTCGATGTTTTTCAATCCAAAACACAAACACTTGGGACTTTTTATGCTTCCGATGTCGGTCGTTGGTATCGTGCTTTTCATGGTCTCCGTTGGCATGGTATCAATAAATATCCTGAGAATGGTTGCTGATAAATATACAGAAATTAAAACCATTGGTTTTAATTGGGTCTGGAACGGCTTTCATTTTGATTGGTTTTTCATCAATACTGATTCAAAAATGTTTCTGGGGCTACTACTCTTCCTCTCAACCATCCTTCTCGTCACGCTCGGTAAACAAATCTCAGATACTAAAAACAACCATTTCTCTTTTCATACTTTATATTTTCCTTTGGTATACGGCATTTTTTCTATCGCATGGCTATCAAAAGCTATTTATCTCGTAGTTTTATCTAAAAATACAAGTTGGAGATAACAACACGAAACGTGTAAGCACGAAATCTCAAATCCGAAATTCGAAAAAAGCTAAAATTATAATCAATATGAAAAAATATTTATACGCATTCCTCATAACCGCTCTTATCTTTGTCACCGCTCTGTATATCGGCAATTTTTTCAGTGATAGAAAAATTCAGGAACTTAAGGACGCGGGAAACAAAATTTCTATCGACATCCTCTCCTCTGAAACCCAATTTGCTTTGCTTGGTGAAATTTCCTGCCCGGATATTAAAAATTCCACCCTTTCAAAAGAGATGGATGATCTTGGTGAAAAAATTAATTACAGTCAAGAAAAATTTGGCGTGGACAATAGCGAGGTGCTTGATCTTAAAAAATATTACTCGATACTGGAAATCAAAGATTATATCCTCACGAAAAAATTAAAAGATTGTGAAGAAAAACCTATTCCAATTTTATATTTTTATGAAAGTGATTGTCCCGACTGTGACAGAGAAGGCTACGTTCTTACCTATCTCAGAGAACACTACCCTGAGCTCCGCGTATATTCTTTTGATTACAACCTGGACGTTTCTGCTCTTAAGACTCTAGCCTCAGTCTACGGCATCGGCAAGAAACTGCCGGCGATCGTCATAAAAAATAAACCGTACACTGGGTTCCAAACTATTGAAGAGATTAAGAAACTTTTACCAGAACTTCGCGAGGCTAGTTCAACTACTCAAACCCTATAGAATTCTCTGAATCTCCAGAGGGCTTAACTTGGGTGGAATAGATGCCAATTACACCGAGCACCACAACCCAAATACAGAAAAAGATGCCGAGTGTATACATAAGCAAAGAAATAGCTTCTTGTTTTTTGCCATCGAGATACCACAAGATTGGCTGCCCAAAAACCAAAATACCCATAACGGCAGCTGAGAGAACAAAAAGCATCAGCATGCAAATGGGAATAAGAAGACTAAATGTTGGCTGGAAAAACTCCGGAACGTAAAACAAAAATAAAACCACTAACATCACATATGACGCCGCTATGCCCGCATGTATAAAAGCTTTCCTCCTAACTAAACTTATATTTTGAGTTTGCATACAAGTTAGAACTCAACAGATAGAAAAAAGTTACAGATTTAATTTAGTGGAGCCACCCGTCAGATTCGAACTGACGACATCCACTTTACAAAAGTGGCGCTCTACCAACTGAGCTAGGGTGGCATTCTTTCACGTTACAGACCACAGAACACGGACCACGAAACATTTTTCTCTCTTACATTTTATGATCTGTGTTCTGTGTTCCGTGATCTGTCTTACTCTCTCTCGATTCTGCCACATCTTTAAGAAAAAAGGAAACTACCCCTTTTTCATTGATCTGTCTCTTACTGTTTATAAACTGCTTGTGGTACTTCGCAATAAACAAACCCGTGACTCCGAAAAGATGGAAAACTCCCTGAATAAACTGGTGTAGCACTTTTCTGAACGGAAAATTTTCCAACTCCAACCAAAACCTTCTGAGCTTACTGCCAAATGCCGAAAATGTTGGATCAGCAAAAAGGCTTACGCGAGTCAAAACCCCCGGCTGGCCAGATTTTATTTCAAAAAACTTAACCAAAAAAAGAGACAGACCCCCGATCGTAGAAACAATTATCACACTGAGATCGAGAATATACATACATTTTAAGAGCTGGTTATTTTTCCAAAACCCCAAATCTAACGAATCGGCTCACTTCTATTTTTTCACCGAATTTTTGTATGGCTGATTGAATCAACCCTTGAACAGTCAAATCTGGATTTTTAATAAATGACTGATCAAGGAGTGTGGCTTCGCCAAAGTATGACTGAAGCTTACCTTCCATAATTTTTTCTTGCATAGCCGCAGGCTTTCCAACAATTTCTTTAGCAAAAACTTCTCGAGCCTTTGCTTTCGCCTCTTCAGTAATATCCTGAGGTTTGAGATAGGTAGGATTGCTGGCGGCAACATGCATCGCCAAATCATACGCCAAGGTTTTAAATTCCTGATTTTTGGCAACGAAATCGGTCTCACAGGAAAGTTCAACGATGGATCCTACAAGGCCATTACTGTGAACATATGAAGCGATAATCCCCGCTCCTAAGGTTCTATCTGATTTTTTGTTAGCAATATCTGCGCCTTTCTTCCTCAAAATCACAAGTGCCTTTTCCATGTCACCCTGAGCTTCTTCCAAAGCTTTCTTGCATTGCATCACTGAAATCCCAGTTGAGTCGCGAAGTTCTTTAATTTGTTCTGTTGTAATCATGGTGTTCATGGAACATGGAGCACACAACATGGAACATAGTGTCCCTGTCTTATGCTCCATGCTACGTGTTACGCGTTTTGTGCCTTCTTTAGCTTTTCATTTCTACCCTCCTTGTATGCCCACACGATCTGATCCACAAAAAAGGCCACACTAGCGATTGAAGCGTCGTTTCCTGGAATAGCATAATCAACAGTTTTAATATTGCAGTCCGAACCCATAAGAGCGATTACAGGAATACCAGCTTTTCTGGCTTCGGTCACTGCGATGTGTTCGTGTTTTGAGTCAATGACAAAAAGAGCTTTTGGCAATTCTTTCATTGGGACAAGACCTGAGAAAAATCGCTCGAGCTTCTCGATTTCGCGATCAATCAAAAGTCGTTCTTTTTTTGTATATTTGGAAAGTTCTCCTTTCTCGCGTTTAGCGGTCAAATCAAGAAGCTTCTCGACGCGGGATCGAATTTCTTTAAAGTTTGAGAGTGTACCTCCGAGCCAGCGGTCAACAACGTATGGCATGTCGAGTTCAGCTGCCGCTCGCTTGATAGCATCGCGGGCCTCACTTTTACCGCCGACGAGCAAAATCTGCTTGCCTTCGGTTGCGAGTGTTCTTACAAAATCTTTGGCCTTTTCAAGGAGTTCATTGGTCTTTTCCAAGTCGAAAATTTCAACATGATTCTTAACACCGAAAATAAATGGTGCCAAAGTTGGGTGTCGTCGAGAACGAGAAAAAGCGTAGTGGGCTCCGGCCTTAAACATTGAATCGATAGTTTCGGTGCTATGTGATTGGGTTTTTGACGTTGTCATGAGACATGAATATAGCAGATAATTATTCCTGATGCAAATCCCAATTTTGCCCACAGTATTCTGTGGTTGCAAAATCGAGGACTCCGAGTCCTACGAGGAGTGGGCACGCCTTATGGCGAATAATATTTTAATTTGAGTTTTTTTCTGCCTCTGCGGAAAGAGCTTCGATAATCGCACCAATATTTCCCTCGAAAATTCCGGCAATATTGTGCCATGATTCTTTAATTCGGTGATCGGTTACGCGATCCTGTAAAACGTTGTAGGTTCTGATTTTTTCGGAACGATCGCCGGTACCGATTTGATTTTTACGCACACCGGCGTATTTTTTGGCTTCCTCCTCCTCTTTCAGCGCCAAAATTTTGGCCGACAAAATCGCCAAAGCCTTTTCTCGGTTTTTCACCTGACTTCTTTCGGACGTTGAACGCACATCAAGTCCGGTAGGCTTGTGAATGAGGCGCACTGCTGTTTCCACCTTGTTAACATTTTGTCCGCCGGCTCCACCTGAACGCGAAAATTCCATTTCCAAATCAACCGGGTTGATCTCAAATGAAACTTTTTTACGAATTGGGAGAACCGCCACCGAAGCGGTTGAGGTATGCACGCGGCCAATTTTTTCCGTAGCTGGAACCCGCTGAATTCGATGAACTCCGGTTTCAAAACGTAATTTTTTATACACATCATCTCCAGAAATTTCAAATGTGGCTTCTTTGTAACCACCAAGAGAACTTTCCGATTGAGAAACCGTTTTCCAAGACCAACCAACGGTCTCGGCGTACTTTTTGTACATGATGGCAAGCTCTTCGGCAAAAAGTGCGGCTTCCTCCCCACCAGCCCCAGCTCGAACTTCAAGAATGGCTTCTCTTGGAAATTCCTCCTCGACCTCATCTTCAGCCAGATTTTTCTGCATTTGATCGGCCAGAATTTTTTGTTCAGCACGAATAGCCGAAAGTTCTTCTTCGGTCAATTCTTTTAACCCAGGGTCTTTTTCAGCCATTTTTAAAAGCTCTTGTTCTTCCTTAACGAGAGCTTCATACCGTTCTGCCAGATAGCTAGTCTTTTGATTTTTTTTATAGGGTTCTAAATCCATATACGAAAGTAAATTACGAAAATACGAAACTATACGAAAACCGTGATGGTACCAAAAAAGCTTTCGTATTTTTTCGTATTTTCGTACCCCTTTCGTATAGCCGGAGAAGCTACTTCGTCTTTTTGCTAACCTTTGTTGCAACTTTAGCGGCGCGAGATTTGAATCGTTCAACGCGACCGGCGGTATCGATAACCTTATCGTTTCCAGTATAAAAAGGGTGGCAAGCACTGCAGATTTCAACATCAATCTTCTCTTTAGTAGAGCCAATGTGAAAAACGTTACCGCAGGCGCAGGTAACAGTAGCTTTTGCAAAATATTGTGGGTGGGTGTCTTTTTTCATATAGATGTGAATTACGGATAGGAGCAGTCTAGCAGAAAGACTTAAAATTGACAAATGTAGGGAAAAGCTTAGTATCGGCTTTAGAAAAACCTTGGAAATAACAAAGAAATGACCACAAAAGCCATCGAGTTGACCGCCACCCGAATCCTCGGCAATTCACGAGCCGAGAGTAAGGAAAAACTAAAACAGGACATAAAATCCAACCCGAACGCAGTGAGGAATTGGGTAAGGGGAAACATCAGCTTTTGGGCTCTCAAAACCTCGCTGGAACATCCTGCTGAATCTGCCACCACACCTTCCCAAACTGGGTTGGATGTCGAAGTCTACTCACCGGACCTGGGCGAAGACAGTCGGCTTCTTATTGCAGAACTTGAACGACAACTTTCAGCATGAGAGCAACTGCGGCGCGCATAAGGGTTACGCTTATGCGCGCCGCTTTTTTCTTTTCCCATTCTTAAATCTTGAATCGTGAATCTTAAATCTATCCTAAAGATTCTGCAACGGATCAATCATATTCTCCTGAATATTTTGAGCGTGTCCCATGACGCTCGAAGCATAATTTTGCCCGGCAGTTTTTTTCCAATTACTTCCTGCATAATATTTTGCCGCAGCGGCAGATTCAGCTGAATAGCCCCCTGCTCCAGCACCCAGATCAGCCAAATACAAAGCTGAAGCAAAAAACGCATCGTGAGCTATCCACGGATTTGGAATTGCCACACCAGTCGCTGCAGCAATTCTTTTTTCGTATCCAACCCATGTCGAAGGAATAAATTGTGAAGGCCCCATAGCTCCGCCGTACCCTCCGCCCTGAGGACAAGATACTGGCTGAGAAGCAGGATCAAAACCAAGACGACTGGCCAAATTAATAAACGGCGCTAAGTCTCTGGTCGGCTTCATGATGCCTTTAAAAACTGTTCCTGTATTTTTACCGACGCCATCTCCAGTAACCAAATTGGTAACGAGGCACTGCCCAACGTTTTCACCAAGATTAGTTTCTTGAGTTAGAATGGCGAGCAAAAATGCTGGGCGCACGCCGGTTACTTTTTGAACTTCCAACGCATAGTTATAGGCTGTGCCGAAAGGAATCGAGGCACTATCACGAAGTGCAAACAACGCTGACCTAATTTTTGCCGCCGCTTTTTGCCGTTCAGATAAAATACTCTGGTAGGCTTTTTCTTGATTTTTGTTAACAGCCAACAGTTGTTTTTTTTGCTCTTCGTTTTTCTTCACCAATCTCTGCTCGGCTTCTGCCGCTTTACGCGCGTCAATTTCCGCCGCTTGTTTTTTACTCAAATCCTCTTTCTCCGCTTCTGTTTCAATACGAGTCTCACGCACAAGCGCGAGTGCAGAATTGAGTGATTCGGTAATAAAACCAGAAGCTTCCAAGTCCACAAAAAAATCGGAAAGCGGTTTGCCACTCAACACCAGCTCACCCACTGAATAGCTCTCGACCTCATTGGTTTTTCGGATAAGTTCTGCTAAAGCAGACTTCTGCCTTTCCATTTTTTGATCGAGTGTTTCAATGGTGGCAACTTTCGCGGTTATATCCTTCCCGAGTTGCTGAGCTATAATATTTTTCTTTTTAATGAGCGCGTTAGCCTCGGCAATTTTTGCATTTAATATAGAAATATCTCGGGAAATTGAGGCGGTTTCTTTTTGCTTGCCGGCCAAAATATTTGCCCAGTAGTCAATATCTTTTTGGGTTTTATCCAACTCTGCTTGAAGCGCGGCCTGGCGTTTGGCCACAGCGTCGTCAGTAGCAGTTTGGGCCCACGTAAAATGGCCGAGCATTAAAACGCTCACAAAAAGACTCAAAAAGATGATGATTTTTAAATTTTTAGCCATGAAAAACGCCAACCTCCTATCTAGGCATAGCTTAATTCTACTACAAAAGTTGAGATGAAGCTTGTATCGAAAAAAACCCATCCGATTCGCCGCGGCGAATCGGATGGGTTTTTTCTTAAGATTCTAAATGTAAAGTTACTTTTTATCAGCCTTTTTTTCAGGAGCTTTTTCTGGAGCGGCAGCGGCCTCTGCACCTTCTTCACCCTCCTTCACTTCTTTTCCTTTAGCTACCACTTCAATCTTCGAGAGATCGACTGGAGCAACCTCCACCACTTCTTCTTTTGGTTCGTAGACAGAAGCCACCACTTCTTCCGGTTTCTCAACGAGAACTACACCTTCTGGAAGAATGATATCTTTGGCCAATGCCTGACTTTCAAAATTAACAAGAGTGCTCACATCAACATGAAGCACTGATGGTAAATCTTTTGGAGACGCTTCAATTTCTATTTCACGAAGCACTTTCACCAAAACTCCACCGAGATCTTTGACTGCAGGAGCCACTCCGGTAAACTCAAGAGGAATTTTAATTTTAATTTTCTGACCCTTTTCGAATACGTAAAAATCAGCATGTCGTGGGCTGTCAGATAATGGATCGCGATCGACATCATAGATGAGAGAATCGAGTTCGCCTTCCTTGGTTTTCAAAGTCACAACAGTTGACTCTCCAGCTTTTTTAAAAACTTTCATAAATTCCACCAAAGAAACAGATACAGGAGTTGAGGCCTGCTTTTTTCCATAATAAACCGCTGGCATCTTGCCAGAACTGCGAAGATCAGCCAATTTTTCCTTTGGTTGTCGTGGAGAAACTTCTAATATAATCGGCGTTTTCATAAGGCCACAGTATACACTTCCCCATTAAAAAATCAACTTTTTTGGTCTCGTCCTTCGATACGAAATGCGGACTAACGAAAATACGAAACGATACGAAAATTTCAGTAACACCAGAATAGTTTTCGTATTATTTCGTATGTTCGTATATATAATTCGTATTTTCGTATTGAAATATTAGATATACTTAAATTCTTTGAACACCATCTCATACAATCCAACAACCCTTTTCGCCTCCCTATCCGTAATTTGGAAATTACTACCATCGTGCGCAATAGCATTTCGAACCCGGTGCGCCTCCCACGCCTGATCGATTGTGAGGAAATCACTTTTCTCTACCCCCTTCAACCTATCAGCCAAAGTATCTCCATGATATCCCATCTTGGTCAGCATTTCGTCGAGAATAATGTCGCACTCAAGAATGGCCAACCGCCAGTCGCTTGGATTGGTGGAATTGATATGGTGAGTAATTTTTTCCCAACGAGGATTTTCCTTATTTTCTGAACTATGGTCGTGATGCGCGGCGGCGCTTGGAGCGGCGTGAGCGTGTCCTCCTCCGTGAGCAGCTCCGTGTCCGTGACCGCTTCCGTGTTTAATTTCATTAAGCACCTCTCCCGTGCGAATGATGCAATAAATAATTCCGGTCAAAAAAAGCAGGGTCAACAAAATAGAAAATGGGCGAATAAAAATTAGAAATGAGTGGAACAGTGACAGCAACGTGCCACCATCGGCAAAATATTTTCCAGATAAAAGATTGTAGATTAGCTGATAGAGGCCGGTTAGTGAAAAATTTACTTCTGATGACATATATTTTTAAACTTAAAATTATTCTCCACAAAAATCACTGCAGATTGAAAAAAGTGAAGATTCCTCACCTGCTTTGGCCATGAACTGAAAGCCCAGCGGCAATTTTTTACCAGAAACTTCAACAAAACCCGACGGTACGGAAATAGCAGGGATACTGGCGATGTTGGCGCTCACGGTAAAAATATCCGCAAGATACATTGAGAGTGGGTCGCTCGATTTTTCACCGATTTTAAACGCATATGAGGGGGTGGTTGGCGTCACAACAAAATCAACTTCTTCAAAGGCTTTTTCAAAATCTCGAGTGATGACATCTCGCACCGCAATCGCCTTATTGTAGTACGCATCGTAGTATCCGGAAGAAAGCACGTAGGCGCCGAGCAAAATTCTGCGACGCACTTCGCGACCGAAGCCCTTACCTCTTGAAAGTTTGTAGTCCTCGAGTAAATTATTTCCGGGAATATACAAGCCGTATTTAATACCATCAAAACGCGAAAGATTGGTTGAAGCTTCAGCGGGCATCAACACATAATAGACCGCGAGTGAAGCAGCAATATTTGGCAGAACGATATCTGTAATGGTATGCCCAAGACTTTTTAATTTTTCAATTGAGACTTTGAAATTATCCGTCACACTTTGATCAATGCCCTCACTTTCGGTAAAGGCTCTCGGCACACCGATAACAAATTTCTTTCCAGCTTTTGAAATGTCTGGCAATTTTGGTAAATCCCATGAAGTGCTGTCTAGAGAATCTTTTCCCTTGATACAATCAAAAAGTATTTTTGCATCCTCAACATTTTTAGTAATTGGACCAATGACATCGAGTGACGAAGCCATAGCGATCAAACCACTTCTTGAAACTGATCCGTAGGTTGGCTTAAGTCCCACCAAACCGCAAAAAGCGGCTGGCTGGCGAATCGAACCGCCCGTGTCTGACCCTAAAGCCACGAGTGCCAAATTAGCGGCAACCACCGCTGCCGAGCCACCACTTGAACCTCCTGGCACGCGCGAAGTGTCGTGAGGATTTCGCGAGGTTCCATAAAAAGAAGTTTCCGTTGAACTACCCATGGCGGCATCATCCATATTGGTTCGTCCCAAAAATACCGCGCCGGCCGCTTTTAATTTGGTGATAACTGTCGCATCGTAACTTGCTACATAATTTTCCAAAATGCCTGAAGACGCGCTCGCATGTTTGCCCTGAATTAAAATATTATCTTTAAGCGCAATTGGAATTCCTGTCAAAGTAGTAGCGCTACCATCTTTAATTTTTTTATCCGCGGCCTCAGCCTGGGACAAAACATCGCCATAGACTTCGATGTAGGCGTTGAGCTCCTTATTTTTTAAAGTAATTTCTTCGAGGTAAGCGGTCGCTAATTCCACAGCAGTAAATTCTCCTTTCATCAAGGAGTTGTGAGCTTTGGTGATTGTAAGATTTTTTAAATCGATCATATGAAACAAATGTTAAGCACGAAATACGAATATCGAAATTCGAAACAATATCTAAGTTCTAATTTTTGAAATTTTAAACATTGAAATTTAAAGGTTTGTTTCGAATTTCGTGCTTAGTGCTTCGAATTTATCTCAAAGTATCTTCTTTACTTTGAGATAGTTACTTTCCCTTTTTGGTGCGGCGGAAATCAAAATTTCGGTATACATGCCACTCGCATACGGAGCAGTGTCATCGCGTAACACATTGTGAATGACGCCAGCTTTTTTTTCGCTCGACAAATCAGCGGAAACTTTCTGAATCTGATCTATGTACCCCAAAATAGATTCGAGGTCTTTCTGAAAAGCTTGTTTTTCCTCTTCTGACAACTGAAGCCGGCTCAACTCAGCCAATTTTTCAATTTCTTTAATGCTGATCATGGCTCAATGGTAACACAAAACCAAAAATTGGTTAATATAATTTCTTTACCTTATTTTCGTGATAGTATTATAAAGTATGTTGTCCCTAAATTTTGACACTCGAAATAACAACACGGTTTATATTGCCCAAAGAACAACAACTTTAAAAACAGTAGTATGTGCTGTTATCCTTACTTTTATTTCAATAGTTTGTTTAATATTATTTTGCCTTCTTGTTGTTCTGAGTGCTGCTTTTGGCGGATGGTTGGGCGGATTAATGAATGAAACTTTGCGGGGTATCCTAGCATTACTGTTTATTCTACCGGCCGTTTATTACGGGTTTATTGGTTCTGTTGTCGTCATCGCGTATGTTGGATTTTTGATCAGATCAAAAATTTTGAATACATACGGTTATTTTAGAAATGGTTATTTTTCTAAGGATAATAATCGTATTCTCGAGTGCTGTAAATTAGATGGTTCTCTTATCACGAGCATAGACTTAAATACATATTCAATCTTAGAGTCTAAAAAAGACGTTGGATCAGAAAATGTAGAACTATATCTTGTTGCCAACGATGGTAAAAAAATTAGTTTAGCGTCAATTTTTACACAAGATTTTAATAATTTTGATCCGTGGACTGGTGCACCAGGAGAAAGTGCCGCTAAATCCTATCCAACAGACGAAATGTTTGTATTATGGAATAATATTGAACTAAAAAAGGACGGCCGCGTAATCCCTCTGTCTGAATACCGGGTTCAACAAATGAGTTTTTAATAATTATTTTAACATTTTCAAAAACTGTTCCTCGCTCAAAACTGAAACACCGAGAGTTTGAGCTTTATCCAATTTCGAACCAGCGCTTTCCCCTGCGACCAAGAAACTGGTAGCTTTTGAGACCGAACTTGAAACCTCTCCTCCAAGCGCGCGGATTTTTTGCCCCGCTTCATCACGACTCATTGAGGCGAGTGTTCCAGTCAAGACAAAAGATTTTCCAGAAAGCGGCAATTTTGAAACGTCAGGCTTTACCACTTTTTCAATAACTACCTGGGACTCTAATCTACTGATTAGCGCGCGATTATTTTTTTCTTTAAACCAATCCACCAAAGACTGCGCGACAACTGGCCCAACACCATTGATGACTTCAAGCTCAGAAAATGTGGCTTTTGAAACTGCCTTTAGACTGAAAAAATGATTGGCTAAGTCATAGGCGGTTTCTTCACCAACCTGCGGAATCGAAAGTGACGCCAAAAATCTCGGCAGGGTCACCTTTCGTGAATGTTCTATTGTTTCAAGCAAATTATCGACTGATTTTTCAGCAAATCGCGGCAGCGCCAAAAGGTCAGTGCGCTTCAATTTAAAAATATCATCGAAGGTGGCGATTAAATTATTTTCTAAAAGCACGTCAATTATTTTAGGACCAAGCCCATCCATATTGAAACATTTTTTTGAAACGAAATGATAAAATTTTCGCTTAACCTGAGGGAAGGAGTTTTTATTAACACAGCGCCATGCAGATTCTCCTGGAATTCTTTCGATACTACCGTCTCCTCCACACGCCTCGACATGGGTCGGCCATTTGAAAGGTTTTTCTTTCCCAGTCCGTAAATCTGTAACTACGGAAACAATGTCGGGAATAACATCCCCGGCTTTTTGTAGAATTACTGTATCTCCGATTCTGACATCGAGTCGTTTGATTTCGTCTTCATTGTGAAGCGTGGCTCGCGAAACTAAGGAACCCGCCACCGTCGCAGGTTTTAAATGAGCTACCGGCGTCAAAACTCCCGTTCGCCCAACCTGCAGTACAATGTCTTCTACGATGGTTGTCACTTGCTCTGCAGCAAATTTAAAGGCAATTCCCCATCGCGGCGCTTTGCCGGTGTAGCCCAGTGCTTCCTGGTAGATCCGTTCATCAATTTTCACCACCACCCCATCAGCCAAATAATCCTCTTTGTTCATCTTTTTTTGCCATTCCATCCAGTAGGCCACCACTTCAGAGATATTTTTACAATGTTTGTAATATGGATTTACTTTAAAACCCAAGCGCTTCAATAATTCCAATTCTGCCGACTGACCGTCGGGTAATTTTTTCTCGTACTGTGCAACGTCATAAATAAATGTCTGTAATTTTCGAGACGCCGCCACAGCAGGATCGAGCTGGCGAATAGAACCAGCAGCCAAATTTCTTGGGTTGGCGAACGGCTCTTCGCCCGCAATTTTCCGCGCATCATTCAAAATTTTCAATTGGCTTTTGGCCATCCACACTTCACCTTCAACAATAATATCCACTGACTCGGTGAGTCGAAGTGGCACCGATTCAATAGTTTTAACATTTTCCGTAACGTCCTCACCGATAGTACCGTCTCCTCGCGTAGCTGCTCGGAAAAGTAGTCCTTTTTTATATTCAAGCACAATTTTTAAACCATCGATTTTATGTTCGCAGGTGTAGGTTGGAGAAATGTCCTTTTTGGTTTCCGTTTTTAAAAAACGCTTCACCCGCTCATCAAACAAAACCATCTCCTCAGGACTAAAAGCGTCGTTGTACGACCACTGCGGTACCGTGTGACGCACTTTGGTAAATTGCGGCAAGGGCTTCCCCGCCACTCTTTGCGAAGGAGAATCAGGAGTAATAAGTTCCGGATATTCTGTTTCAATTTGCACAAGTTCGTGCTTCAACGAGTCGAGCGCCGCTTCTGACATTTCGGGTTTATCAAGAACGTGATACGCGTAGCGTTCTTTTTCAATCGTCGCTCGAAGCTTTTCGAGTCTTTTCACAATGCCTTCTGGAATGCGAGCCATGGGGATTAGTAGGTTACTCTCAACCCGCGCTCTACTCGTGTCGGACTTAAAGTGTCGCAAGTATTATGCCCTCGAGCTTCCACCGTGGTGATGAGATCTTTCGTAACTGTCACATCGACACAGGGACCTGTATCAGAATCCGTGAGCCTAATATCCGATATGGTAAAAACGGGATTGGCATCTGGATCAATCATCACATCTCCTCCACCACAATTCATTACAGTAGCAGGATCATCGGGATTAAAATAATCATGTTTAGTGTCATAAAACAGTGCACACTCAATGCCAGCATCAGCGGCGTAAAAAGCCACTTGTGATTCCCGACCGAAAGAAGAAAAAAGAACCTGGCGCAAAGAAATATTCCAGATGGCGATACCGATTGAGAGAAAAACGCTTGAGGCGAGCACGGCGAACAAGAGGGCGAAACCCTTTTGGCATGGAGCATGAATCATGGAGCATGCAGCATGGGGAAAAGGCCGCGCGCAAAGCGCGCGGCTCTTTCCTTCTTTTTTTCTGTTCTGTGTTCTGTGCTCCATGTTCCGTGTTTTTTACGACGACTGATACCAATTAAAAATTCTAGCATTAATTACAAGGGTTTTTGTAATACTCCCAACCTGCCACGTCACAGTCGAAATAATATCAGCCGCGTCATTTGGCAAAAGGCTACCGACTGGTCGTATTTGAAGCTCCCTGCGAAAAAGACTGCTTGCTGTCTCGCCTCCTACCATTGCTCTGTATATTTTTAATGATGAATCAAAAACTAATTGACAGCCATCATTGTTGCTCAAGTGATCACAGGCGATGATGCGACTCGGTGGCTCGCGATTAGAAGGATCAATACCACAATAATTATTTCCTGTGCACTCATTGAGCCCATCGAGCCAGCCGGTTAAGGGGGTGACACTTAAACCATTACCATCTCTGATATTTCTAACATACTCAACCGCTTCTTGAGCTAAATAAAAAGCGGTAACTTGATCTCGAGCATAGATATCAGCGTTCAAACTCCGTTGCGCAAGAGAGAGTGGCGCAACCACGGCCACAGCGAGTATCGCGATCGCCACAATGGTTTCAATGATGGTAAAACCGGCATTACGCTTTTTGTAATGATGAAGGTTCCCAACTTTTTTTACTGGTTGCAACACTGTCATATAATTATATATCCAAAACTCTCTGCGAAACTAATGTTTGAATATCAAAACGAGAAACCGTTTTTTGCTTGGCCCCTGCGGCAATCGTGTTGTTGACTACTCCGCCAATCGTCACGGAAACAATCGGCTGTTCTTCACCGGTCCCGTCAGTTGCGCTAGTTCCCGCAATATAAAAACACAAACGATCTATAGTAATTTCTGGAGAGGTGATAGTGAAGGTATTACTGTTAAGGGTTTTTTTAATATCGTCACTCCCCTCAACCCAAGAATAACTTAGGTCATTACCTTTCTGGTCTTTAAGACTTATACCGGTATACCCATCCGTGCTTCCACCCGACGTTGATGAACAGTGATGGCCGCCAGCATAGTTATATTGTGTGCCAGTTCTAATATTTCTCGTCATACTTTCAAGCGCCAAACTCAGGTTATCGATTGCGGTTTTAGTTGATTGTGCTTTGTGATTAGCATCAACAAGACTCAATAATGTTGACGTAGTGGCAAGCATCACAAAACCAAAAAGCGCGATGGAAACCAAAATTTCTATGAGGGTAAAGCCTTTTGAATTTTTCAGCGAAAGTTTCATGTCAATTAATTAACTACCGACACTTGACCGCTCTTTAAAATATTAATAGTTCGTGTGAGACCCTGCGGTGAGGCGACCGTCACTTGAGCTGTGGAAAACGCACCGAGCATTTGAGCGCCCGCGTTATCCAACGGATGGATCATTGGATCGGGTTCAGGTCTTGTGAATAAAAGGTCAAGTCCAGAAATTTGATTGCCAGCCCCAGAGTCAGTACATTCGTTATCGGCACATAGTCGAGTAATCGCATTCCCTTTTTCTATTCTAAAAAAACTAAGACACTCCCCGCCTGCCATACAGGCACTGCCACTATCTGGCCCATCATATTTTCCATTCGCCGGGCTACTATCCACAAACAAAACATAATAATTAGGATCTTTAAAATGAATACCGTAACTTTTATCAAACTTCCCACCTGTCGTAGTTTTAACACTGATACCATACACCTGAGCTTCGCGAATACCGAGCGCGATATCATACGCGAGATTGGTAATCAAAATCTGACCACCAAATTTCTGCTGGCTTACCATCACAATGCTTGTCAAAAGCGTAAAAATGGCAATTGAGACCATAAGCTCAATCAGGGAAAAACCCTTTTTAGGCGAATTAGGAATCAGGAAGTAGGAATTATGGAAAAACCTGGGAAAGCACTTCCGCGACTTATCTTTTTGTTTTCTTAATTCATAATTCATAATTCTTAATTCATATAGAAAACATTGAACTCAATCCCAAAACATCAATTTTGAAAAAGGCCGCTATAAAGAATCCGAGGATGAGAAACGGCGCCAGAGGAACTTCGCTCTTAATTGTAAGATTTTTCAGGCTGAAACTCAAACCCAGAAATTGCCCGAAACTGGCTTTCATAAGTTTCCCGAGACCGAGAAGTAAGACAGAAACAAGAGCTCCTATCCAAAAACCGATAATCATTGCCGAGGCGCCAAGAGTGAAACCTAAAAACCAACCAACGCCGAGCATCAGTTTGGCATCGCCAAGCCCAATCCATCTGCCACGAGAAACTAACCACAGGAGAAATAGCGGCAAGGCTAACAGTGGTCCGGCTAAAAGATTGAGTAGTCCGGGAAACATAAACAACGCAGACACATCGTTCATTAAAAATAATTTGAGCAAGGCAAAAATCGCGAACAAAAAAACTAACAGGTCGGGAATAATTTGGTGACGGAAATCATATACGGCAATAACAATCAAGAGAGAGTAGATGATGAGAGAGATAGAGAATAGTAGATAGTCGGTAGTATGGTAGAGGCCGAGCAAGGAAACTTGAGGAGAAAATTGGCAGAAAGATATGGCAAAAATTAAACCAGCTAGAAATTCAACTAAGGGATACTGAAATGAAATTTTACTTTTGCAAAAACGACATGTGCCGCCTAAAAATAAAAAACTCCACAACGGCACGAGGTCGTACCACGCGATGTCTTTGCCACACGTAAAACAATGGGATCTCCCTCCGAGCGTCCCACCAGTGTTAAAGCGGAGAATGACAACATTTAAAAAACTTCCGACAATGGTGCCGAAAATAAAAAAGAGGAATGTTGTTAGAATTTCCATCCGGTAGTGAAAAATGGCGTCGTTTGCTGTGAAGCAACTTGTACCAAATTTAAATTAAATTAAGTTTTGTAAATTACAATCTAGCGTTACTTTAAAAACTTGTTGTAGCAAACAGCAACGCCATTTTCTACTACGGGACCCACTCCTCTATTATACTCCGTGAGTAACTTTTCCGCTAAACGAAAACGCCGGCTGGGCAAAGCCCAGCCGGCGTTTTCTCAACAAAATTGGCTATTTTAATTTATGGCGCAACATCGAAACATCTCTCCGCTCCAGAACCAGTCCCACAGTCAGTACTTACACCACTGAAATCCGCAGCTCCACTGCAAACACTTCCCGTAGGAGGGTCTGCATCAGTTAGTAATTCAGCACTAGTACTTTGTTCCAAAACCGCACCCAAATGATAGCTATTACAAGTACCTCCGATAGTAATCGGCCTATACACATAACTACCACCTTCGGGAGGAGTCGGAACTGGGGAAATGTAAGTTGGCGCCGCAGTCAAAACTGAAAGTGTTGCGGGGTAGCTACGATTGTTATCAAAATACAATTCCAACGCGAGTTGTAAGCTTTTGACATCGGCAATACGCTTCACATCTCGAGACCTTGCGCGAGCACCATTTAAATTCATCAATACCACGGAAGATAAGATACCCACAATAGCAATCACAACCAAAAGTTCGATGAGAGTAAATCCGTAGCTTTTGATTTTTGTCTGATCATTCATAAATAAATAGTTAAGAAAATATAAACAACCACCCTAGACAGATTCCTGCCTCTCACACAATAGTATTCTTTGATACTTAAAGAATTAACTGAAAGTACAACCACCCTGGGAGCATGCAGCAACATTAGCCGTAGAAACTGCCCCGTTGGTTGCCGTTATAGTCATAGTCCACACACCTGTTCCTGAAGAACCGCAATTCTGCACCATGGTTCCAAAAGCGGCAGCGGCACTGTAAGTTGATGGCGTTTTGAGATCAGCAACCACTACTGAAACCTCATTACATATACTATTTATTCCAGCCACCACACCACGAGCTTCTGCCTTAAATGCAGCATCTTTACTCCTTTGGCGAGCGCTATTAAGACTTACTAAAACAACACTAGACAGAATACCGATAATTGCGATAACCACGAGAAGCTCAATTAAAGTAAAACCTTTTTGGCGTAACTGCATAAAAAATAAATTAGTTCTTAATTGCTCTATTGTACACTAAAAGTGAAATCTACTTATCCACACATTCGACACGGAGCGGAAAGGGTCATTGGGTAACAATTTTAATTTAATGACTTGTTAACACCCCACATATGTAACATATCCTTGCGTCATAGTAGCTGAAGTACAAGCTCCGCCAATCCCCAGTGCAAAAGGCGTAAATGTTATATCAAAAAGGCCTCTCCCCATAGTAACATTTTTCGTTCGCTTTAAAAAAACAAAGCCCGGCAAAGGGCTTTGTTTTTTTAAACTAGCTTGAGAAAAAGATCTAACTGAATGTACAACCACTTTGTGAACATGCAGCAACATCAGCAGTAGAAACGGCGCCGTTGGTTGCAGTCACTGTCATAGTCCAAACTCCTGTTCCAGAAGATCCACAGCTCTGAACAATTGTTCCAAAAGCAGCAGCTGCCGAGTAAGTAGAAGGACTACCCAAATCACCGACAACAACGTTGGCCTGATCACAGATGCTTACAAGTCCTGGAACTATTCCAGTGGCCTCAGCTTTGAAGGCGGCATCCTTAGCTCTCTGGCGAGCACTGTTAAGGCTAACCAAAACAACAGAAGACAAGATACCGATAATTGCGATAACTACCAAAAGTTCGATAAGGGTAAAACCTTTTGAATTTTTCATTATGTTAAAAAATTTTAATAATTAATAATTTTTTTAAACCGCTCGACCGCCCTCTCCTTAATACATTCAGAGTGGCTGTTATTTACTATGGGTCTATTATACTCCTTTCGTTTCAAGTTTGAAAAGGGGTGTGGATAACGGGCTGAATCATGGAACATGGAGCACGTAGCATGCAACAAGGGGGGATAAAGAGGCCAGAAGACTAGATTTTGCGCAAAATTGACCATATCATTGCGCCTATTTCATCTCCTAGACTAATATATTTTTCATATTGTTCTTTAGAAATTAGATTTTCGTCATAAGAAAACTTAATCAGATATAAGGATTCTTTCAGGGAACCGTAGGAAATTTCAAGAAAATTTTTGTAGACCTTATCCCTCTGTCGCGCATACCCCTCAATGTAATTAAGCGGGACAGAAAGACTTGCTCGCCTTAGCTGAGAGGTTATGCCATACGCTTCCTCCTTTGGGAATTTTTTACTAAGTGCATACACCCCGTGGACATACTCATCAATTTTTAACTGGAGCTTCTGGTGGAATGTTTTCTCCGTATTTGACTCTTCTGTTCCATGCTCCATGTTACGTGTTACATGCTATGTGTTTATTGCGCCGCCGAGATGTTGTAAATCGGGATAAGGATGGCAGCAAAGAGGAATCCGACGCCCAATCCAAGACCTACCACCATGGCTGGCTCAATGAGACTAACAAGTGCATCGACTGCATTAGAAACTTCACGGGCATAAAAGCGAGATAAGGTTTTGAGAATTGATCCGAGCTCACCGGTTTCTTCTCCCACCTTCATCATCTGGATCATGATACCTGGAATTTCTGGGTGTCGTCCCATGGAATCTGAAATTGAGTTCCCCGCCTTGACCCCTTCAATCGTGTCACTCAAAATCGCCTTATATACTACGTTGTCGATAACAGAGGATGTAATTTCCAAGGTTTTAACAATTGGTATAGCAGACTGCAACAATGTGTTTAGGTTATCTGAAATACGAGCTAAATAAATTTTGCTATAGAGAGTGCCGAGGTATGGAACTTTTAATTTAAAAGTGTCAATGGCTAAAGCTCCAGTTTTTGTCTTCCCCCACCTCCAAATACCGACGCCTCCCCCAACTACAACAATTAAAAGAATAATACCGTAATGGACAAAAAGATTGCTGACAGCAATAACACCTTTCGTGTACACAGGTATTTCCTGTCCAGACTCAATTAAGGTGGCGCTTAAGTTTGGTATCACAAGAACGAGCATCAAGACCATCACGGAAATAAACACCACAACTACGAACGCCGGGTATATCAAGGCGCCACGAGCCTTGGAAAGAATTTCATACGAGCGTTCAAGATAGTCAGCAAGATATTCGAACGTTTGATCGAGCTTCCCCGCCTCTTCACCGGAACGAACCATGTTGACATAAAAATCAGAAAAAACATCTGGGTGTTTTGAAAGCGATTTAGAAATAGAATTGCCGCCTTGCAAGTCGTCGGCAATTTCTAAAAGCTTAGACTGAAGGGTTGGATTTTCAGCCTCAGCCGAAATCAACCGGAAAATTCTTAACGCAGAAACCTGGGCTTGAAAAAGCGTGGCAAGTTGCCTTGAGAGAAGCACAATATCTTTTGTCTTGATACGATTGAACCAGTTAATCTGCATGTTCAAACCAGTGCCGCCCGATGCAGGAGCAATCGAGGAAATAATAAATCCTCTATGCTGAAGAGAACTGATCGCTACATCAATTGAAATAGCATCAATTGAACCTTTGACTGTCTGGCTTTGATTGTCGAGTGCTTGGTAATTAAATAACATGATACGAAATTATTATACGAAAATACGAAACTATACGAAAACTGACGCATTTATTAAACGTGTGAGCAAAATTATAAACGAAAACCGTAATGGCACCGGAAAAGTTTTTGTATGATTTCGTATTTTCGTTTTCATTTCGTATTTTCGTATCGTTACATAAGGTGCTCCAACGACTTCGGATTTACTGAATACAACAAAGCGTTCTCACTGCTAATCTCCCCTGCCCGAACGAGATCTGCCAAGGTGCGATTCATATCGATCATGCCAAGCTGTAATCCCGTTTCAATAATTGTATCGATTTCGTGAGTACGTTTTTCGCGAATCAAGTTGGCCACGGCGTTGTTGTTAATCAAAAGTTCGTAGGCTGGAATTAAACCCCCAGAAATTCGAGGGATCAATCGCTGGGAAAATATTCCAGTCAAACTTCCTGCGAGTTGAATTCTAATTTGCTCTTGCTGGCCAGAAGGAAAAGAGTCAATAATACGGTCAATGGTTTGCGAAGCGTTATTGGTATGCAAGGTGGAAAGCACTAAGTGTCCGGTCTCAGCGGCGGTAACCGCGGTCGAAATAGTTTCCGGATCGCGCATTTCTCCAATCATCACCACATTTATATCTTCGCGAAACACACTACTGAGCGCCTTGGCAAAATCTTTGGTATCAATGCCCACCTCGCGCTGGTCAATGATCGACATTTTTTCTTCGTAGACATACTCTATCGGATCTTCGATAGTCATAATATGTTCTGCTCGAGTGGTATTGATGTACTCGATCATTGAAGCGAGAGTTGTCGTTTTTCCTTGGCCGATCGGGCCGACAACCAAGAAAAATCCCTGGTGCCTCTGGGCAAAGGTTTCCAAAATTGGTGGTAAAGAAAGGTCAGCGAAATTTTTGATATCCTTGGGAATTAATCGCAGAGCAATCGAAACTTTTTCTTGTTGGAAAAAACCGTTACCTCGAAACCTGACGCGATTTTTGTAGCTATAGGAAAAATCCACTTCATGCTCCCTCAAAAAACGTTCTCTCTTATCAGGAGTTAAAAGTATCTCAATAAGACTCATGGTGTCGGCCTCTGTCAGTTTCGGCTTTTTGACAAGTGGAATTAAAGAGCCGGCCACTCTAATAGTCGGTGGACGTCCTACAGAAATATGCAAATCAGACCCGCCTTCTTTAATGACGTACTCAATGAGCTCCTCCAATTCTTTGTTGTAATCAATTGACATTGGTTTACATTATTTTTTCACGCTCGCGCCCGGTGTTGCAATAATTCGTTCCACTTCGCTCACTACTTCCGATGGAATAGAGCTGGCCTTAACGATGTACCCAGCAACACCGAGACTTTTCGCTCGGTCGACATCTGTCTGTTGATTCTGATTACTCAAAATAATAACCGAAGCGTTCGGTAGCAATTTTTCCTTACGCAACGTCCCTAAAAGTTCTAGCCCATCCATGTCAGGCATTACCAAATCAAGCAATACAATATCAGGGTTGGAACCCTCTTTTATCTTACTGAGCGCACTACTACCGCTCTTCGCGGTATCAATTTCAAAACCCGACTTTTTAAATTTCATCGAGTACATATTCAAAAGAAACTCATCGTCGTCAATAATCAAAACTTTTTGTTTTTTATCCTCGGGCATGTTTATAAGTATATCAAATTTATAGTATAGACGAAAATGCTCCACCTGTCCTTCGATACGAAATGCGGACTAACGAAAATACGAAATTGTACGAAAACCGTAGTGACTGCAAAAAAGTTTTTGTATAAGTTCGTATATTCGTAACCTTTTTCGTATTTTCGTATTGAAATTACAACTTATTAACTTCTTCCATTGGAATTTCCTGCCGTAACGCCTTAATTAACGCGTCTTCTTTCAACGTAAACATCCCCTGCTTTCGCCCAACTTTAAATAATTCGGGTTCTGTCGGATTGTGTAAAATCACCTGTTCAAGCGCAGCGCTCATCTGCAATATTTCAAATACCGCCACTCTACCGCGCGTGCCTTTTGGACATTCGGGTGTTGGGCACAACTCAGAAACCGTAGTGCTCGTCGGTACCTCTTTCTTAAACTCAGCAGGTAAATCTTCAAATCCTTTATCCATCATCATTTTCAAACTGCCTGAAATGGGAACCTCTTTACCTGATCCCGGACAAATGAGACTGACCAATCGCTGAGCAATAGCGAGAATCAAGGTCGGCGCAATCAAGTACGGATCAACTCCCATGTCAATCAAACGTGGAATTACTCCAGCAGCATTGTTAGTGTGAATAGTGGAAAGCACCAAATGTCCCGTGAGCGCCGCTTGCACAGCGAGAAGTGCCGTTTCTTTATCGCGGATTTCTCCCACCATGATAATGTCGGGGTCCTGTCGCAAAATCGAACGCAACCCGTTGGCAAAGGTGTATCCGATTTCCGGACGCACTTGAGATTGGTTCATGCCAGCAATATTGTATTCAACTGGATCTTCGAGCGAAATCACATTTTTTTTCTCGCGATCCACCTCGTTTAGCATCGAGTAGAGCGTACTTGATTTACCAGAACCGGTCGGACCTGAAATCAAAATCATGCCGTACGGTTTGTTGATCGCATCTCGAAGCAATTTCAAATTTCTCGGGGAAAGACCCATTTTATCAATAGGGCTGACTCCCTTTTCAGCATCGAGAATTCGCATTACAATTTTTTCTCCATAATACGCAGGCAAAGAAGAAACACGAAAGTCGACTTTACGGCCTTCGATTTTTGCGGAAAAACGACCGTCTTGTGGTTTACGTTTTTCATCGAGACGCATGTTGGAAAGTATTTTGATACGGGCGATCACGGCCGAATAGACCTTGATCGGAAGCAAGAGGCTGGTATTTAAAACTCCATCCACTCGAAAGCGAACGCGCACCTTATCCCCTACATTTTCAATGTGAATATCCGACGCGTCGCCTTCGGTGGCGTAGTGCAAAATCGTAGCCACAATTTTAGTAACCGGCGCATCTTCAATAATACGAGTTTCACCGTCACCTTTGTCTTCACCGAGCTCCAAGGCGTCGTCGGTAGTCAGTTCTGTTTCGAGTTCAGAAAGCGCCTGCGTCACTTCACCGGATAATCCTTTATATGACTCAACCACTCGTTGAAAATCTTTCTGAGAAATAATAAAAAGCTTGAAAGGCAAATCAATTTTCGTAGAAATGAAATTCAGAGCGTCACGCGCTTCGATATTGTCAGGATCAACAATACCAACATCAAGCACGCCCTCTTTTAAACTAATCGGCACAAATTTATAGTAGGCCGCCGATTCTTCTGGAACGTATTTCAAAATATCGAAAGGTACGGTCACGCCATCAAGACTCATAAAAGGAATGCCGAGGTAATCTGCCTTACTTGCCAATATTTCAGCAGGAGATATACCGCGCTTTTCGAGCACTGAGTCAAGGTTGCCTCCAGCCCTATCAACTTCTTGTTTGATTTGCGGAATGTCCGAGGCAGCGATTAGTTTTTTTTCAACGAGTATGTCTAAAACGCTCATGTAAATTTATATTATTTTCCCCACGCGCTTCTACTGAGTGGGAGCATTCGCCGGCGCAACTTGTTGCGCCGCTCGCGCGCCAGCCACACTGGCATCGCTACT
This sequence comes from Patescibacteria group bacterium, assembly GCA_040390045.1. Taxonomy (NCBI): domain Bacteria; species Patescibacteria group bacterium. The sequence continues at coordinate 121,043 of JAZJZC010000002.1, read as the reverse complement.
GAAATCAGAAAAAGGATTTTTCCGACCAAGGGTTTGACCTAACGGCTGTGGCTCGATTGGCTTACTCCAATCTTGCAAACTCGAAAACACGGGATTTTCGAAAATGGAAAAGTCCAAAGAGATGGTTTGAATTTCGGCAAGCAAATTAAGAAGTTCGCGCCCTACAATTTGATCGGAAGAACTTTCGGCAACCTCTGTGACCAACCCGCCAGTAGGACTCGTGGGAACATTCGGCGCTGTATCTCCCCCACCAGAAAAAAACAACCAGTATAAAATAACCAGAACGAGGAAAATCCCTCCGAACAGGAAAAGCTTTTTATGTTGTTGGTAGGTTTCCATCTAATTATTTTAGAAAATAAGTTCTTAAATTAATTGAATACTTATAAATTTCAGGACCGGAAGTTTGCACAACTTTAGAACCAGCTGGCGGCGCAGAAGTATCAGAATTTTCAAAAGCAATCGAAGTAATATCAACGATACGCAAACTTTTTTGAACATCCGACAAAAACAGTAAGAAATTTTCATACGGCCCCGACATGCTAAAACCTAATTTTACCGAATCATACAAACTACTATCTGGCCCTATTTGCTGAGGAGCATTGGCGGTGTTGGCATTAGGATTTTGCGCCGAGCCTGTGGCTCCTGCTGGATTATTTTTATCAACAATACTATTGGCAAAAAGTTTAATATCAGAAAGCGACATACCGTATCGTGAAGCGATGTTGTTCGTATCAATAATCAAGCGAACCGAATCAATGTGGTCTGGCAATAATTTAAAAATTTTTTCTCGGTTCTCAAGGGAGAGCGTGTTAAATTTGGTGAGCAAACCTTCCCTGACGGTTTCAATTTGTGCGGTTTTATTCAAAGCATCCACATAATCTTGTTCAACCGACTGCAACTCCTTAACGCTTTTTTCTGTCAGATCAGAACTGCCCGTCACCGCTGTATAGGCCGGATTAATGTAACCGAAAAATATTCCGATGGATGAAACTATTAAAATGATTGGAACAAGGATACTCATATAATTAATTGGCAACTTCAGCCGGTGGCGCCGCAGTAACCTCAGTTGGGGTCAACGCTGACAAATTACTTTTATAAGAAATAAAATTGGGATCAAGGGACGCGCTGAATTTAAAAGCGATATTACCCTTTTGATCTGGGTTCACATCAGAAAAAACGGGGTTTTTGATTCGCGGCTCCTTACCAAAAAGATCGGACTGAAGAGCTACCGCGTCAAAGTTTTTGGCCAAGCCCGTCATAGACAACGACACGTCCCCGAGATCATCGAGGCCGTAGGAAAATTTGCTGAACTTCACTGTGGCCAACGTGGTATCAGCTAAAAAATCAAAGATGGGAGATACCGCAGTATGCTTCGCCAAAATAGTGTTGGCAGAATCAATGCGTTTATTAAGACGATTTAATTCCTCGATAAAACCAGGCTGGAAAGAATTTTTAGCGTCCACAAATTGCTTGTTTTTGCTATTAATTCTTTCTATCAAAATTTTTTTGTAGGCAAATACTCCGCCCGCACTCGCGGCCGTTAGCAAAAAAATAACCACTGAAACTACCATCACGACACTGACTGACTCAGGTCTACCATTCCCCACTCTTTGAGGAACAGTTTTTTTGGGAATGAACGAAGTTTGAAATCTTGTTTCCATTTTTAATATAAATATAGAAGGGTGAAATTGTATCAAGAACCTATATCTCACTATTATAATACCAAACCCAAAAAACAACTATGCGCACTAGTCCCCAGATTTCGCGAAAATACTAATCCTCGAAATTATTCCGTCGGCGTGGTGGTTGCTACGGGATCAGTCGATGTTGCGGTGGGAGTTACAACAGGATTACTGACAACTACACTTCGCGTCGAAGTGGCAATGTTCATCGCGGCATCATGTGCCGTATAAATTACATAATACGTTCCCGCGGTTGTGGTATCAACAGTATTTTCAAAAAGGTCAGCTGTGATGTTTTGGGAAACGTTGTCAGTAACAGTTGCACCAAGGTCAATGTATGAGGAACCGAGAGAAATGGTGGCTGGATTGTCGCCGGTCAAGGTGATAACTGGTGGAGTAATGTCAGTAGAAGGAGTCGAGGAGGCCGCGCCCGCAGCGGGCGCGGCACTCTCACTTCCAGAACCACTTGAACCTGTTGAAGTAGCTCCCGAATTTTCAATCATTTTTTTGAATTGGTCGCGAGTCACACAAACGTCATCCACACAAAGTTTCTTCGTCGTAAATTCACTTGCAAACCCCGTGACTTTTTTTGCTAATTCTTGTACGGCTTCTACCAGCAGTGCCACCATGTTTCCGTAGGAGATTCCCATGGAGCCATCTACTCCTTCGACGACTTCAGGCAAAACGAGTTTAAGTTCTTGAGCAATGAATCCAATCTGAGGTTTTCCAGTGCCTTTCATGGTGTAGAAGCGAGGTTGGATGCTCATCAAGGTATCGAGGGTGTACTTGGTGTTTAAGTCGGCAATGTTTTCCTTGTATTTTCTATCGGATGCATTAGTCCAAGCTCCTGCGTCATTGAGGGTAGCGGTGTTGTAGACTCCGGCGGCGTCTCCCCCTCCGAAGGAGAGAACGCCTGTGGTGTCAGATATATATATAGAGCGGTAGTCGCCGTCGGTGCCTGCGATCCAGAGGCCGCCGGCTTCGGTGTTGGTGGGTTGAGTGAGAGACAATAGCGAGGAAGGAGAAGTTGTGCCGATTCCGACAGCACCACCGAGAGTTGCAAAGTATGCTGAACCACTTGAGGTGATGGCGGTAGTGGAAGCGAATGGGAAGACAGAAGCAAGAGAGGAGGTTGCAATGAAGTTGGGAGTGGTGAGACCTCTATAGAAAGTAACGCCGGTAGAAGTAGCGAAGTTGGCGATATCCAGGATTGAGAAGAAAGAGCCGGGAGTGCTGGTACCAATACCAATTCGGCCAGTAGAAGTAATTTTCATTCTTTCGGTTAGTGAAAAAGCAGTACCGCCTGTGCTAAAAGATAGATAAGGAGTAAAGCTACTTGTTGACGGCATTAGGGTTATTTGAGCTGTGGTTGCTCCTACACCGGTACTCTTACCATTGATTTCTAACGCGCCACCGCTATTGTGCCAAGCGGTTATGGTACTGCTACCAAAAGCTCCTCCTCCAGTCAGTTGCAAACCTCTCACTGCTGATGTAACACTCCCTGAGACGGTAGCACTATCGCCTGGTATCGCTCCAGAGTGTAGATACAGCGTACCGTCCACAATATTTTGTGAACCTTGCAGAGTCACTTTGAACGTAGAATTTGTTGTCGTAGTACCAATACCAATATTTCCAGTTGGATTCAGCAAGAAGTCTCCTGAATCGGTAGTCAAATTATTTGTTGTGTCGTTCCAGAATAGATGTCCTCCTCCGAAAACTCCCCCACTATTAAACTGCAATGCTCCGTCTGATCCCGCAGGAACCGATCCGCTTCCCCCACCTCCACAGACTCCACCAGTACCAGAAACCAAACCTTGTGCATTGATTTGCAAACATTGTGCTCCGCCGTTGGTAATGCCGGTGATAGAAAGATTTGGAGTGCTCACTTGTGTTGAGAAGAGACCGCTACCAGTGACCGCGAAGGTTGCGCCGGGAGTAGTGGTGCCGATGCCAAGATTGCCGCTCACTGAAGTGAGAGTTGAAGTTGCAGAACCAGTACCAAAATTAATTGTTCCTCCTTGTATTGCAAGACTCCCAGCAATATCAAGTTTTTGGGTAGGATTTGCAGTACCAATACCAATCTTCCCCGTCGACAAATTTGATCCTGCTCCTGTATTTCCCGTTCCGTAAATGATGTTTCCAATAGTAAGTTGACCACTGGCTGTTGCAGATGGGAAGGAAATATTACTTCCAATTAAAATGTTTTGTGAACCGGTAGTGAGATTGGCGATGGCTGTTGAAGAAGTGGCAGTACCAAGAATAATATTATCTTTACCTGTGGTTACTCCATATCCTGATTGGTAGCCGAGGAAGGTGTTGTAGTCCGAGTTGGTTCTTAGGTTGTAACCACTTTGGTATCCGACGTAGGTGCCACCTTGGTTGTTAAATTGTGATCCACCTCCAAGTCCAGAACCAGCAGCATACCCAACAGCAGTGCTACTGGTTGCTGAACCGTTGTACACCTGAGAATATGCACCAAGACTGGCGTTATTTGAACCTGTAAAATTTATAGCTAGAGAATACATACCGAAACCTGCGTTATATGAACCGCTGGTATTATTCAAAAGCGATCCCCAACCATTAGCGGTATTACTGACACCACTGGTATTAGATAGCATCGTTTGATATCCAACACCTGTATTGTAATAACCGGATGTTGAAACGTTAGCGACTGGGTTGGACGCACCTGCTTGATACCCCATGTAGAGGTTACCTGAGTTAAAGTGTGCTCCATTTGAATCACTCGCAAATATTCTCATGAGCTCTGTCCCCGCGGCATCTCGGATGAACATCGCGGTGTTTGTAGCCGTGTAGTTTCCCACTGATCCATTTGTGGTAATTGAAAAGGGATTGGTGTCATTTCCACGATTGTCGATGGTAAGTTTGGCAGAAGGAGTGGTTGTGCCAATTCCTACATTTCCAGAAAAGGTTGCGCCGGTAAAGGTACTCGTCGCTGTCGTCGATGTTGCCGTAAAGCTTCCTGCTAGCGCGTTGCCTCCAAGAGAAAGAATTGCGGTGTTGGTGTTCAAAGCATTCAGCGTATTGTCCCACGTCAAATTTCCTCCCGTGAAGACTCCGCCGGTATTGTACTGAATTGCCCCTGTACTTCCTCCCGGCACCGATCCACTTCCTCCACAAGCAGCTCCCGTCCCCGTCACTTGTCCCGTCGCATTAATCTGCAAACATTGTCCGGCTCCATTACTAATGTTGGAAATGGTTAGGAGTGAAGTTGAAGCAGTGCCGTTGACGGAAAGTGAACCAGCAAAGGTTGAAGTGGTGTTGGCATCTGTCGTTGTGATACCGGCAGCAGTTGAGGTGGCGGAGTTGATGACGCCGCTCACAAAGAGTGAGTTGACTCCGGTGACAGTGAGAGCGGTGGTGGAAGCGTAAGTAAAGACTGATGGAGCTGTCGTTGAAGTAGCAATGTAGTTATCAGCTACTACGGTTCCGGCAACTCCGAGTGCGGTGTAAGGAGTAGAAGTTCCAATGCCGAGTCGGTTGTTGGTGGCGTCCCAAATCATAGTAGCTGCTCCAGCAAAGAGACCGCCGTTGTTATATTGGAGTGCGCCAGTAGAGCCTAGTGGCACTGATCCTGAACCTCCACAAACTGCTCCGGTTCCTGAAACTGCTCCGGCGGAATTGATTTGGAGACATTGTCCAGAGCCGTTCGTGATTCCGGAGACGGTGAGGTTGGTGGTGCTGGTGAGACCGGCAACAGTAAGAAGTGAACCGGGGACAGCGGTACCGATTCCAACATTACCTCCGTTCGTCACGACAAAGTTAGTAGCAGTTGAAGAGCCGATGATGAAAGCGGCGGCAGAACCGATGGCGTTCGGATTAACAGAAAGTTGCGCAAACGGAGTAGTGGTGCCAATACCTACGAGTCCGGTGTTGGTGATGCGCATTTTTTCAGCAAGAGTTCCGGCGTTTCGGGTAAGGAAGGCCATGATACCAGAGTCGGCGGCGTTCGTATGTATGAGGTTTATTCCAGAGATTTGAGAGTTGGTGGTTTCTGCTCCAGTTGAAGTGATGTGTCTGAAAGCCAGTGTAGAGAAATTGTTTACCGTGGTGTTACTGTTGGTGATTGAAAGGGTTGGATCGGCGTGAGTGGTTAGAGTGGTTCCTGCAGCAGAAGCGTAGACTTCGATGAGACTTCCTGGAGTTGAAGTTCCAACTCCCAAAAGACCGGCGTTGGTCAAGCGCATTTTTTCTGCAAGGGTTCCCGCGTTTCTGGTCAGGAATGCCAGAGCTCCCGAGTCAGCTGCGTTGGTATGGACGAGGTTGACACCAGAAATTTGAGAGTTAGTGGTTTCTGCTCCGGTTGAGGTGATGTGACGGAAAGCAAGAGTTGAGAAGTTGTTTACTGTTGTGTTGGGGTTGGTGATGGAAAGAGTTGGTTCGGCAAAGGTAGCTAATGTTGTACCGGAGCTCGTTTTGTAGATTTCGATACTTGAAGTTGGAGTGGTGGTACCAATACCCAAAAGACCTGTGGTGGTGTTGTCGAAGGTCAGTGATGTTGATGCAGTGAAGACTCCTCCGGTGTTGAATTGAATTCCTCCCACTGGGCTTCCTGGGGATGAACCTGCTCCTCCACAGTCGCTACCTGTGCCGGTGAGGTTACCTGATGAATCAACATGGAGACATTGGGCGGAGCCATTGATATTAGCGAAAGTGACGGTTCCGGTTGTTGTGAGGTTGGCGACACCCGAAAGATTGCCGTTCATTGCGAGACTGGTGACCCCCGAAAGAGCGCCGTTGAAAAGTCCGCCACCGTTGACAGAAAGAACTTGGGAAGGAGAAGTAGTTCCAATACCGACAAGTCCCCCATTTGTGATGATGAAGTTGGTGGCAGTTGAGGAGCCGACGACAAACTGATTACTAGCCTGACCCCCTATTGGATTTACAGCAAAAGTTGCAAAAGGTGACGAAGTACCAATACCAAGTTTACCACTTGCAGTCATTACTGATGTCAGAGCTCCTGAGGTGTTGTATATATCTAAAATATTTCCTGTTTGTGAAGCAATTGGCCGAAGAGCGAGAGTTGTTGAAGCGGTTGCAGTAGAACCGATAGAGATTTTAGCGTAAGGAGAAGAAGTACCAAAACCAACGTTACCGGTGTTATCTATCACCATTCGAACAGCGACACCTTGGTGAGTAATAAGGAAGCGATCATTTGGAGCATCAAATGTTCCTCTGTTATCGATAGTCCATTGACTCGTATCTGTCGTCAATGATACCCCAGCAAGAAAAGATCCTGTCGCTTGAATTATTGCCCGTGTATGAGCATTATCTGCAAAAACATGTAGGAAATCAGATGGAGTTGTTGTCCCAATACCCACAAATCCACTCGAAGCCAAAACCAACTGCGAAGAATTAACCCCGATTGATCCAGCCATACCAATTGTTGCTTGCGGACTCGTTGTTCCGATCCCCAACTTCGTCGGATCCGAAAGAGAAAAAATATTATTTATGTTGTCCCAAATGAGCGGATTCGCCCCACCAAGTACTCCCCCATTGTTAAACTGCAACGCTCCAGAAACTCCTTGTGGCGTTGTTGATCCTGAACCCGAACCTCCGGCACAGGTTGTTCCAGTGCCTGAGACGACTCCGAGAGAATTGATTTGTAAACATTGTGCAGTGGATGCAATTCCTGAGATGGTCAGTGATTGGAGAGTGGCGAGACCGGAGACAGTGAGAGCGCTTGAGCTGGCAGTACCTGAAGCGGTTATGTTGGTGGCAGAAAGATTTCCTGAGGTGTAGGTGTCTCCGGAAATTGAAAGCGTGGCGGAAGGAGACGTGGTGCCAATACCAACTCCTCCGGCAAAGGTGGAAGTGGCGGTTGTTGAAGTTGCCGTAAAAATATTAGCCACCACACCTGACGCTCCAGCTATAGAAAGTGCTGCGTAGGGAGTGCTTGTGCCAATGCCTACATTACCAGTGAAAGAATTGAGAGAGAATGTGCCAGCTGTTGTTGAGAGAATGTTGTTGGTGTTGTCCCAAGAAAGATTACCTCCTCCGAACACTCCGGCGTTATTGAATTGTAGTGCTCCACTACTTCCTGCGGGAACTGAGCCGGCACCTCCACAAACTGCTCCGGTTCCTGAGACAACTCCGAGTGAATTGATTTGGAGACATTGACCAGTAGCGGTTGTGATACCGGAGATAGTGAGGAGAGAGGTGGAAGCGGTGCCGTTGACGGAGAAGAGGGCGCCGGGGTTGGTGGTGTTGATGCCGACGTTACCGGTTGCGGCGAGGTAGAGTTGAGAAGCGTTGACTCCGATTGAACCTTGGATACCGAGGTTGGCTTGGGGAGAGGTGGTGCCGATGCCCACTCCTCCGGCGAAGGTGGAAGTGGCGGTTGAGGTGGCGGTGAAGTTTTGGGCGACTACTTCGCCAGCGACTGAGAGCTTAGAGTATGGAGAACTGGTACCGATGCCAACGTTGCCGCTCGATATTACTCGCAGAGCTGTAGTAGTAGCTCCAGCACTTGGTACTGCCACCACATCAAAGAGTCCGAGGTTGGAAAGAGAAGATGTGGCGGAGACGGTGAGGATAAGGCCAGGAGAAGTGGTGCCAATACCGACAAGACCTTGGTTGGTGATGCGCATTTTTTCAGCAAGGGTGCCAGTGTTTCTTGTGAGGAATGCGAGCGCTCCAGAATCAGCAGCATTGGTATGGACGAGGTTCACTCCAGAGATCTGGGACATAGTAGTTTCAGCTCCGGTTGAGGTGATGTGTCTGAAGGCCAAAGTGGAAAAGTTGTTGACAGTGGTATTGGGGTTGGTAATGGAAAGAGTTGGGTCGGCAAAGGTTGTGAGTAAAGTCCCAGTATTGGATCCGTAAACCTCGACGAGAGATGAGGGGGTGCTCGTGCCAACTCCAAAAAGACCGGCGTTAGTCAATCGCATTTTCTCTGAAAGAGTTCCGGCGTTTCGGGTGAGGAAGGCAAGAGCTCCGGAGTCGATCGCGTTGGTGTGCACCAAGTTAACACCAGAGATTTGGGCCATGGTTTGTTGGGCACCGGTGGAGGTGATGTGGCGGAACAAGAGAGACTCAAAGTTATTGACGGTAGTGGCGGAGTTAGTGATGGAGAGAGATGGTTCGGTGAGAGTAGCGAGTGTGGTTCCGGTATTGGAAGCGTAGAGTTCAGTCAGGGTACCTGGGGTGGAAGTACCGATACCAAGTCTGCTGTTTGTTGAGTCAAAGAAAATGTTGGCGGTACCTCCGAAGACTCCCCCGTTGTTGTATTGCATGGTTCCGGTCACTCCCGCTGGACTTTGCCCCGCTCCTCCGCAGACTCCTCCAGTTCCGGAGACCACTCCACTGGCGTTGATTTGCAAACATTGAGCGCCGCCGTTTACAAAGCCGGTGACGGTGAGGTTTGGAGTTGAGATTGTTCCGGTGGCGGTCAAGTTGGCGAGGTTTAGGTCTCCACTAAAAAGAGCGGAGCCTTGGAGGGAGAGGCGTTGGGTTGGAGAGGTTGTGCCGATGCCAACATTTCCATTCGTCGCCAAAAACAAATGACTCGAATTGACACCGATACTACCCGTCATACCCAAAGTTGCTTGCGGACTCGTCGTCCCAATCCCGACTTTGCCGTTGGAGTTAACAACAAAAGCTGTGGAGGTTGCGGTGAGGGTTGAAGTGGAAATGCGGAAGAGGTCGACAGTGGCGTTCGAGAAGCCGGCAAGATACAGGCCGAGAGCGGTGGTGGAAGGTTGGTTGAGTGAAAGACGGGCGGCGGGAGTGGTGGTGCCGATGCCAAGGTTGCCGGTTTGAGTAAGGCGCATTTTCTCACTACCGGCGTTAAACCAAACTTGGGAACCGACGGTCGTTACGAATTCCATCTGATTGGCAGAAACGCCAATTCCATATTGAACTGCACCGTCCCAATACGCGCGAAGCTTGAGGTTGGAACCTGGGGTCGAGCTGTAAGTACCGCCGAGATCGATGGTATCTGGAGTGTCGGTGCCTGCATTAGTTATGGAACCAAGAGATAAGCCGAACCGCGGCGCCGCCGTCCCAATCCCAACTTTTCCATTTTGTAACACCGTAAGCCCCGTATCCCCCGCCACATTCATTCCTCCTGCAAACGTAGATGTCGCCGTACTTGAGGTCGCCGTAAAATAAGGGGCAATCGAAGCTCCGTACGTTGTGACACTTGAGGGTGCAATGAGATTGCCCAAGATCGTAACATCACCTGAAAAAGATCCGGTGGTAGCGGAAATTGAAGTTCCGACAATGGAACCTCCTGAGATCGTAGGATTACTAAATGAACCTCCTGAAACTGTAGGTGTAGTGAGAATCACATTTTCCAATTTATCAATCCTCGTTGCAAAAGGTAACGGAGGATTTTGAATAATTTGCGTAATGTTAACCGGTGCGGCTCCGATGCTCGAAGACGAGTTCGGAGTTCCAACAATGGAAAAGAATTTAGAAGAAAGTTTGTTTTCGAGTTGGTTGAGCGCTGCTGCAAGTTGTCCTTGGGTAACACCACCTGTGTTTGAAACTGTAGTTTCGTGAATTACTGGTTGAGTGATGTAGTTGTTTACAATCGTGGGAGTGGCTCCGATGCTCGCAGACGAGTTCGGAGTTCCAACTGGAGCAGTTGGAAGAGAAGGTGTAACAACGGTAGTAGTTTTAGTAGTTCCACAAGCACCAAACAAACTTCCGAGAGAGCAGAAGAACGAGTTAACCCCAGTGTAAACTTGTTGCGCTACGGTAGAGAGAACTGAGGGAGTAGTATCAGCTAATACAGCGTTAGCCGAAGGTGTATTCACCGAAGGTCCCGAGGCATTCGAGGGAGAAGGAAAGAAAAGGATTGAAAAGATTAACAGGGGTAGAATCGTACGTAAAAATCTCCTTTTTTCTGTATAGAAAAAGTCCATATTATTCAGTATTGTAGCACTTTTTTGAAGAGAAGAGAGGTGGGGATAACTTCCAGAATCACAGAACATGGATCATGCCCGCCCGAACGTAACGTTTCGGTACGGGCGGGGAACACAAGGAACGGGGAAACCCGAATAAATAATGGCCGCGACAGAGTCGCGGCCATTAGTTTTGTTTTTTCTACCCTCTACCTACTAACTTACCCGCCCAACTGAACGGTCTCAGTCGTTCAGGCGGGCTAACCTACTTCCTTACGCAGTTTCTTGCAACCGACGCAACGCCACACCAATCGCCACGGCAAATTCTGGCCCAGCGCCCTTGAGTACCGGATCAAGAAACGGCGGCGATTGCAGTCGCGAAAACGGATCAGCCATCACCACTGGAATTTGGAAATTGTCTCTAGCCATTTCAAAAAAACCTTTCAAGTTGGAACCTCCTCCCGTCAACACCACGCTATTTAACGTTTTGTTGTAGCGTTTTTCATACGTCACCAATACTCTGCTGGCTTCAGAAAGCACGAAGTTGAGGCTCGCAGAAATAACTTGTGTGATATCCACACCACCACCTTGATAACCCAAACCGGAAGTTCGTTTAATATTTTCTGCTTCCGGAACTGAGATGTTGAGCGCCCGCGACATGGCAAGCGTAATGTCTTGCGAACCGCGATTGATCGTGTGAGAAACTCTGACAATGCCGCGGTCGATAATGTAGAGCTTGGTTGATCCAGCGCCAAAATCAAAAATCATCGCCGTAGCATTTTCCTCACGCAATACTGATCTCATGGAACTGAAAATTTCAATCTCGAAAAAAGAAGAGTCCAACATGCTTTTTGAAACAATGTCCTGATATTTATTGATGGCCTCATTGTGAATAGCCACAACCAAAACATTTATTTTTTCCGTCGTGGGCTTCAATGCCGATGCGCCGAGTGGAGCGTCAGTCGGCTCTGAGGTAAACACCTTGCTTTCTTCTTTGGGAATCACCCACCAGTCGAGCGTAATTTCACTAACCGGCACCGGAATATATTTTCGAGCTTCGAGCGGAACCATTTGCGCGAGCTGGGCTGTTGGAATAGAAGGCATTTCAATAAGCGAAACCAAACTTGAAGAAAGAGGAATAGAAACGCCGCATCGTTTAGTGGTTGTGTTTGCTTCACGAAGCACATCCCCCATCGCTTCGATAATTTTATCCGTCGGCAAATGGGTAGCGCGACCAACTTCAAAACCAGCGTAGGGTCCAAGCGCCAATTCACCGTAGGTTTCAAGCACCGCTTGCCCAGCTTTCTTTCTCACTTGAACCACCTTGATCGAGGATGCGCCAATATCAATACCTAAAACGGAATCGCCGGACTTTTTAAACAAATTGAGAATAGTTTTTAAAGGATTGTCCATAGAAAATGAAAAAGAAGAGTTTGATCAACCGAAACATATCAGATTGCATACTCAGCCGTATATATTAGTATAACATGACATGAAAAAACTTTTCATCTATATTCTCGAGCTTCTCTTGCCGCAGTCAAAAATCTTAAAAGAGATCGACGCGCTCACTCCGGAGAATTTAAAAAAGCTAACGCTTAAAAATTCCGGAAATTTACCGAAAGATACCACTGCCATCTTTGACTACAAAAATCTTTTGATAAAACAAATGATTTGGGAACTAAAATATCGAGGAAATAAAAAAGTGGCGCACCTTTTCGCGGAATGTCTCTATGATGAACTGGCGGAGGAGTTGAGCGAGCGAGAAATATTTGAAGCCTTTGGTAAACCAATTTTAATTCCCATTCCCCTCTCAAAAACTCGCCGAGCTGAGCGCGGTTTTAATCAGTGCGAACTAGTCACTGATTTGGTGTACAGCAAAGATGGTGGAAATTTTTTTCAATATGAAAAAAATCTTTTAGTAAAAAATAAAGATACGGTCAGTCAAACCAAAAAGAATCGCTCAGAACGGCTGGAAAATCTTTCAGGTTGTTTCGAGGTGTCCGATCCTGAAAAAATTTCAGGAAAAAATATTATTCTTTTTGACGACGTCACTACAACCGGCGCAACGTTTGACGAAGCCGCCCGCGCGCTCCGGCGCGCGGGCGCTCGAAAAATTTTATCAATCGCCTTGGCGCACTAAAACTTTTCAGATTATTTTTGAAGCTCGAAAAAAGCGAGAGTAAATGGAAATCCCGGGATAATCCTCACGTGCACTTTTCCAAGAAAATGCTCAGGAGAAACCTCGACAATCTCATCTAAAATTGGTCGCAACCAAAGCGGATTTGCCGAAATGTTGTAATCAATTTTCAAAACTTCAAGACTTTTATCGTGCACGCCCTTGCCTTCACTTGTCACAAAAGGATACCGTTCTTTTTGACCACCATTGCCATCGTCAAAAAGATTGATCCCACTGCTTTCTGCCGCTGAAAATTTTTTTCCTTTCCACGAAACGCTGTAGCCCGGAACCGTGCCCTTGAAAAAACCTTCGGGCGCCACACTCGGAAATTTTCCCGCTGAAAATTTTGCTTGATTGTCCGAATGCTCGAGAAATAACGTCCGCGCCACTCCCAATAAAAGCATAGCGAGAATCAATCCGAGAAAACATTTACATAAAAATAAAAACATGGCGATTAAAATTGAACTTCTTTTTTAACAATAAATTTATTAACAGTCGCATTGGAATTAACCCCTTGATTAGAGGCTTCGTCTTTCATAAATTGTTCAAGTATCTTTTGATTGATCGCGTTATTTGATTTCAGACTACCCATAAGTTCCTTTTTTGATACAAGGTATCCTAACTGAACTTGGGCAACTCCTCCAGCAGATTTTGGAGAAACATAGCCATATTCTCGAGACTCATCAGCAAGAAATTCAATCGTAACAATGTTGGAGCCAACGTGGAGAGCTTGTGTAATCACCTTCATCGGAGCAGTGCCAATTTTCTCATCACCATACTGAAGATTCACCTGATAGGTTCCTGCCTGCGTTACAGAAATAGGAACAAGTATTTGCAATTTTTTGAACAAAGAGACTGTAATTAATTGGCCGTTGATACCTTGTTTTTCGGAAAATGGTTCTTGCGTTTCAAAACTAACATCGCCAATCGTTGCATAATTTTCATAGTGCGGTTCTGTCGAAGTAATTGCTCCGGCTTCCGTACTTGCCTCTTTAGTTGCGGAAAGAGTTGCCACGTAAATTGAAACTAATCTTGTGACAGAGAAAAAAGCCCCTCCTGCTAGACATAGAAGCGATAGCCAAAAAATTAACGCTGCCCGTTTTTTATTTTTCTCTACGTTTTCAGTATCAGACTCAATTCTCGTACCAATTTTTGATCCGATGTATGAAAAAATAATTACGCAGGTCAAAAAAATAATGAGAGGGCCGCCTATCATCGGTATAAGCGGAGCATTGCCTCCAAATAACATGAGTCCAAAAACAGCGAAAAAAAAATCGGCACTGTTACAACCAAAGAAACTAAACCTAAAGCCGCACCGATAAAAAGGCCTGAGAATTTATACATTTTTTCTATTCCCATAACAAATATGTTGGATTATTTATTAATGCCCTTCCGATTGCCAATTTTTAATAGATTCCTGCGGCGCCACCAGCATAATGACATTTAGCGTTAAATTATCCCTCACCCAAAACAAACAACCAACCTCCATGATAATAATAAGCAGAATGCTCACCCAAACTTTCACGCTTCGTGAAATCAAAAATCCTATGCCCGCCATAATAATATCGGAAACCGAATTGAGCACGCTGTCCCCGACATAGCCAAGCGAAATTGTAACTGCTCGATAGCGATCAACAATGATCGGAGAATTTTCCAAAAGCTCCCAGCCGGCTTCCATTAAAAGCGCAAGAACAAATCGATATCTCGCCGGAACCCGCCGCGCCACCAGCCACAAAAAAGCGTAAAACAACATGCCGTGAATAATGTGCGAGAACGAGTATGCATCCGCCACTCGTTGAGAACTTTCCGAACCCCAAACATTTCCATCCCACCAACCAAATTTTCCGTCTGGTCCCCAAGGCGAGCGCCCAGTCCACAACTCAATTCCCGCGGTCACCGCCAAAATTAAGAGCGAAAAAAGAAAAACGTACTGATATTTTCTGAGAAAATGCATAGCAAAAGTATACCATAGTCGCACCTCGCTGATTTAGTAATATTTTAGTTGTTGTATACTGACAACTTTTATATTACACTAAAATCATGCCTCTCCCCTCTTCAGAAAAAATTGAACGTGTCGCCCAAGAACTTCTGCGCGGAGAAAATCTTTCCATTATCAATCTATTCGCCGGCCTTCTCGAAGAAGCGCACGGCGCCCGAGTTTCCGATATCCACATTGATCCAAACGTTGAAAGTGTTCGAATCCGTTTTCGAATTGACGGCGTCTTACAGCACGCGCACGACTTTCCCAAAAAAATTCACTCCGAAATTATTTCGCGAATTAAAGTTTTGGCACGTCTGCGAACCGATGAACATCAGGCAACTCAAGACGGGCGTTTCAGACACATTTTTTCAGATACCAACGAAATCGTGGACATCCGTGTTTCGATTGTGCCGACCTACCACGGCGAAAATGCGGTGTTGCGTCTGCTCTCCGACCGCGCTGAAAATTTCAGTTTGGAAAACCTCGGCTTCAGTAAAAATGACATCGAGAAAATTTCGACCGCCATGAAAAAAACCAGCGGCATGATTCTCTCAACTGGTCCAACAGGTTCGGGTAAAACCACGACACTTTACACCTTGGTCAAAATGCTGAGCACACCGGAAGTTTCGGTCATTACTATTGAAGACCCAATTGAATACGCTGTTTCAGACATCGAACAAATTCAAGTCAATGCTCAAACAAAACTTTCCTTCGCCAACGGCCTACGATCCATCCTCCGCCAAGATCCAAATATTATTATGGTTGGTGAAATCAGAGATGCCGAAACCGCAACCGTCGCCGTCAACGCCGCCCTGACGGGGCATCTCGTGCTCTCAACTCTCCACACAAACGATGCCGCCACCACCCTTCCACGCCTTTTAGATATGGGCATCGAAGAATACTTAATTGCCTCAACGGTAACTTTAGCAATTGGACAAAGGCTCGTCCGGAAAATCTGCCAGCACTGCGCAAAAGAAGTTACATTGCCAACCGTGCTAGAGAAAAATCTTGCGGGCACAACGCTTGAAAAAATTTTGAGAGATAGCAAAAAAATACGCCGAGGCGCCGGCTGTATGTCCTGTGGCAACAGCGGTTACCGCGGCAGAATTTCCATCAACGAAGTACTTGTGGCAGATGACGCAATTAAAGAGGCCATCATCCGTCGAGCACCAGCAAGCAAAATTAAAAAAATTGCAACAGCAGAAGGCATGACCACCATGATGGAAGACGGCTGTAAAAAAGTGGCGGAGGGCATCACCACGCTCGAAGAAATTTTACGCGTCGTTCATGAATAAAATATGAAATTTATCAAAAAAATCTGGCTTTCTTACTTTCGGCCTCGTCTCTCAGTCAAGGAGCAAACTTTTTTGATCAAACGATTGTCATTCTTAATAAGCGCGGGTGTGCCACTGCACGAAAGTCTGTCGATGCTCCTTGAACAAACACGATCAAAGAAACAAAAAATAATTTTGAAAGCCATTTTAGACGACATTGGAAATGGACTCTTTCTCTCAACCTCACTTTCCATTCAAGAAAACGCCTTCGGGGAATTTGCCATCAATATTATACGCATCGGCGAATCCACGGGACTCTTGAGCGAAAACCTAAGTTACCTGGCGGACGAGCTTCGCAAAAAACAAATCTTGAAACGAAAAATTATCGGGGCTTTTATCTACCCCGCAATTGTCACCCTCGCCACGTTTGGTATTACGATTTTCTTAATCCTCTATTTGTTTCCCAAAATCATGCCGGTGTTTGCGAGCTTACACATCAAACTTCCCCTCTCGACGCGAATCGTGATTTTTATAAACAAAATGGTTACTCATGACGGATTTTTAATTTTAGGAATCCTCTTCGTATTATCAATTGTATTTTTTATCGCTCTCAAGAAAATTCCACGACTTCATTTTTATTTTGATCTCTGCATTCTAAAAATCCCAATCATTGGCAAAGTGATCGAGCACTATAATTTGGCCAGCGCCACCAGAACTCTCGGAATTCTTTTAAAGAGTGGCATTACGATTTCCGAAGCCCTGCCTATTTTAGTAAACACCACGAAAAATCTTGTTTACCGGAAAGAATTTCTAACCTTGGCGCTCGTCGTTGATCGCGGAGAAAAAATGTCTGAGCATCTGAAAACCAAACGAAACATTTTTCCTGATGTTGTCTCGCAAATTATTTCAGTCGGAGAACGCAGTGGTAATTTATCAAATTCTTTAACCTATGTTTCCGAATTATACGACGGAGAAATTGATGATTTCACTAAAAATATATCGAGCATTATCGAACCGGTGCTTATGATTTGCATGGGACTTGTGGTGGGTTTTATTGCGATATCAATCATTACACCGATATACAGTATCACCCAGAACTTACACCCTTAGAGCTCATATGTTTGGCGAATTTCTTTTTACGATGAAATACAAACGAGGAATCACTCTCATAGAAATTATTATCGTCACTGCGCTTCTTGGTGTCGTAGCTTCACTCGGTTTATTTGTCAGTACGCGGGATTACCAAAATTCTTCTTTCCGTAACCAACGAGACATGCTGGTCTTGGCCCTTCAGCACTCTCGAGCACAATCCATGCACAACGTCTGTCTTGGCAATTGTACCGACGGCGCGGCTCACGGCGTCCATTTGGAAATAAGTTCCGGAAAACTTTTGAAATTAATTATGTTTCAAGGAAAAATCTACAACACGACTGACTCACTCAACGTTCCAATTGACGTTGGTAAAAATATTTCTCAAGCAATCGACGCCACCGGACCGGTCGATATTTATTTTGAACAACTCTCAGCAGATGCAAATCCGGCAAGCATTATTCTCTCAGATGAAACTAGCGCATCATCAACAATAACCATCGGCAGTGAAGGACAAATTTCATGGACCAACTAACCCCCAACCAAAGAGGTTTTAGCACTTTGGAAATCATGATCGCGCTGGCGATCATGAGCACCGTAATTTCTTCAGTCATTATGGTTTCTTTCGGTAATCAAAATTTTTTAATCGGCGCACAAACAAACTCCGAGGCTTTAGGAGAGGCGCAAAAAATTTTGGAAGAAGCGGCGGCCACTGCTCGAAAAGATTTTCGAATGGTTAATCCATCTTCCGCCACCACAACCCCAGACGGCTATTACAAAATTTGGACGGACATCAACTCGCCCACCACAAACAATTTTCTGACAAAGGAGGTAACCGCGCATGTCAGCTGGACTGATGACAGCAAAATTTCAAGACATGTCGAAATGTCGACCCTCGTCAGTAATTTTGAAAATGTTTCAAGTGGTGATACCTGCAATTCGTTTCTCTCAGGCAATTGGAAAAATCCCACGGTCACCAATTTTTCTCTCGGAAATTTAATTGGCGATATTTCAAATGCCTACCCAATCACTGATCTCGATGCGAGCAACGGAAAATTGCACGTAACGGTAAATCAATCGAGCCAAAATCTCGGACCAAAAAATGCCGGAACAGGAAACGACGATTCAAGTGTCGGGAGCCTACCGTGGAACAACCCAGAAAAAATTGTGGCAAGCGATAATGCTTCCGCAACCGCATCTATAAATGGCGCGATTTCCACTCACTATCTTTTAGCTCAAAATTTCGGCTTCACCATTCCACCCGGTGCCACCATTCTCGGCATCAAGGTGGAAATCGAACGCAGTCGAGGCAGCGCAGGAGCGGGTAGCGTTTTAGATAAAGAAATCAAAATTGTAAAATCAGATGGCACAATCGGCACCACAAACAAAGCCACCTTAAATCCGTGGCCGAGCGCCGACACCTACGCCGTCTACGGCAACAGTGGAGATTTGTGGGGAGAAACCTGGAGCCCATCGGAAATAAATAATTCGAACTTCGGCGTTGCTCTTTCGGCCATCGGATCCTCTGCTTCAACGCGCACAGCTTCAGTCGACCATGTCAGAATCACGGTCACCTACATAAAACAATTGTATATTTTTAATCTGGCAGATCCGAAAAATCCAACTTTTTATTCTGGTCTCGGTAGCAACTCTACAATCACAAGTGGTTTTAATACTCTCGCCACAGATGGACACTTCGCCTACGTCGCAACCGACTCTGGTCCCGCCAGCGGCCAACTGCAAATTATTGATGTCAGTGTCGATCCGGCAGAAGTTTTGAGCACCTACACAATTCCAACGGTTACCGGAAACGGCGGGCAGGCTTTGGGTAACAGTATTTTTTATAAAAACGGTTACGTCTATCTCGGATTAACAAAGACAAATAGTGGGCCGGAATTTAATATTATCGACGTGCGCGATCCAGGAAATCCAACGCTTGTCGGCGGCTACTCAATCGGAAGCGCGATCAACAAAATGTATGTTCGTGGAAACACGGCGTATCTGACCACCAGCGACCAAGCCAAAGAAATTGTGGTGTTAGATGTTAGCAATCCGAGCTCGCCAAATTTAAAATTTTTCTACAACGCCCTGCCCGAACAAAGCGGTTTCGGTTTTGGCAGAAGTCTCTACGTCGTCGGTGACCGCTGGTTTTTGGGCCGAACCTACATTAGCACCGCGCCGGAATTTATATCTTTGGATGCATCATCAACAATTCCGAAAATTTTACAAACGAAAGATGTCGGGCCAAATAGTAGTAACCCGTTTAGCCTCAACGGATTACTTGTGCGAGATTCGCTGGCCTTTTTGTTACTCGGAAGCGCAACCAAAGGTGGACAATTGCAAATCCTGAACGCCACTTCAACTGCCAGTTTCGCTCCCGCGATACCTTGGCCAAACAACACAACTGGCGTCGGAGGCGTGGCTCTTGATTGCGAAGGGAATTATTTGTACGTTGGTTCAGTCGATGCTAGCAACACAGGATATATTACAACGGTAACTAGTTCTTAAAAATTAAAATGACTCGAAAAAACTCTGGCTTCACATTAATAGAAACCCTTATCTACCTCGCGTTGTACGGAATAATTATCGGCGGCACGCTGGTTTCAGTTTTTAATATTTTTGAATCTCACAACCGAAACCAAGCAAAAGCCATGCTCGAGGAAGAAGGCGCGTATCTTATTGGGAAAATAGACTGGGCGCTTTCCGGAGCAAACTCAGTAGACACGCCCACGACCAACAAACTGGCAATCGAACGCGCGGAACTTCCAACCAACCAAAACCCTCTAACTTTTGAAATAACTTCGGGGAATTTAACGCTGACGCGCGGAACAAATTCCGGAGAAATTTTAAATAATAGCAATGTGAAACTACAAAATCTGACATTTACACATGTCACCCCTTCTGAAGAAAGCGTCCTTCCGGAAAGTCTAACCGCCACATTTATGCTCATCGCCAAAACTTCAGAAGGTTTTGAAATTTCCCGAATTTTTTCGTCCACAAAATATTTAAGAAAATGATTCTAACTTCCCCGCAGAAAAACAAAGGCTTCATAGCACTCATGTCGACCATTATTATTTCAACTATTTTGATGGCGATTGTATTCACCACAAACATGTCGAGTTTCTACGCTCGCTTCGACGCGCTTGACGGAGAATTTAAACGTAAGGCTTTTGCCTTAGCAGAATCCTGCGCCAACGAAACATTGCTGAGATTGGCTAAAAACTATTCTTATGATCCGACAACTGATCCGGATTTTGTGACTGGAAAAGGCTTGCCCATTAGTATCGAAGATGGTGAATGTTTGATTGTTTCAGTGCTCCCGCCCGCCCCGCGGGCGGGAGCACTGAGCGAAATTACCATCATCACCCAAGGAATCTACAGAAATACTTTTAGTAACTTGAAAGTTGAAATCACCACCTACAATCCGGGAATAGCAAGCATGATTGTTCCTACGCCTCCGAACATCGACGTGAAGTTGTGGACTGAAATCTCCGGTATTGAATGAGAGATTTACTACTTTTGTTGTCAACAGGTAACAACTTGAATTAAATAGTGGTGGGTGTAGAGTATTCTTATTATTAGTAAAAATATTGTGTATGAAAAAACTTTTTTCAAAATTCAATATAAAAAGTGCGCCCACAAAAAATTCGGGTTTCACGCTTATTGAAATTTTGGTAGTCATCGGCATCATCGCAGTCCTAGCCACCATCGTCATGATCGCGATTAATCCCGCGAGGCAATTTGCTCAAGCGAGAAACACGCAAAGAACAAGCCACGTCGAAACGCTTCTTAATGCAATCGGACAACACATTGCGGACAACAAAGGAGTTTTTCTTGGCGGCACTCCCGCCTGCCCCGCTCTTACCGCCTCGACAACAAGAGAGCATATCGATTCTGGATCAACAGGAACTGGAATTGATCTTTCATGTTTGACGCCGACGTACATTCCCGCATTACCAACCGATCCTGATACAACATATTCTGTTGCGCCGTACACAGGTTATGACATCAGTGTCGATGCCAACGGAAGAATTACGGTGTACGCAAGTAAGGGGGTCGAGCCGGCGATTGCTGGAAGTGCGGAGATTTCGATTACAAGATAAGTTTACACTTTAGAAAAATCACCAGCCTAACCGACTGGTGATTTTTAGTTGCTGATAGTCAGGCCGCCTCCTTTTCTTTACAAGTTTTTATAAAAATTACCATAATTGAATTGGTAACGATCATTGATATTGAATGAAGCATGGTCGCTACGTTGTAAGAACCCAAAGTTGCCAATATTAAAAAATGTCTTAACACATTACTTCCATACAACAGTGGAGTTTCACTTTTTGGAAAGCAGTAGGTTTTACGAAGGGTTGGAATAAAAGCAATAAGATCTATCGAAACAACCGTTATGACAGAAATAGTAGGATCTTTAGTGATAAACCACGGGATTAAACCCAAAAGAGCGAAAACTAGGAAATAGTTGTCTACCTTTGGAGGATTTTTAAATCCATACTTTAAAGATAGTAAAAATATAATTATTGTAAAAATTTCTGAAACTCCTGTGGCAATTACCGCTATTCCACCGCCTTTTGCAAGCTGTCCAAAAAAGACAACACAGGAAACTATCGTCCAGACAAACCAAGTATAGGGATGAGGTTTCACCCTGCCCTTAACAACATCTAGTACGTAAGGAATATTTCCTAGTAATGCTAGCAGACAAGCAATTACGACTAAAGATATTTTTATCACTAATGAAGTATAACAGAATTAAAATCAGTTAGCGGGGAGTGAGATTCGCCCGCGGGTAAATTTTCGTTGCGGAGAGAGCGAGTTCGACCCTTACAGGGTCAGTACCCCGATTGGTTTTTCTGGTACGCTTCGCTTCCAGAAAAAGCTCAATCGGGCTTCGAATCTCGCGCGAAAGCATTCCCATGCTTTCTTCTCTCCGCATAAGAAAATCACGCCCCAAAAGGGCGGATTTTCAAATGCGGAGAGAGCGAGATTCGAACTCGCGGACCTAATTAAAGGTCGACGGTTTAGTAAACCGTTGATTTAAACCACTCATCCATCTCTCCATTCAAATAGCCTGTCAGGGCTATTGAAAAATCACCGAACCGCTATCAAACTTGAGGTCAAGAATCAGTTGTCCTCGCGACGTAAAGTGATAACTACTCGTATTCTCAAGAAGTTTTAAAAATTCCGCTTCCTGTGATCCTTCACAATACATCTTCGTGGCAAAAATATTACTAAAGGTGATCGTACCATCTTTCGCAACATACTGC
Source organism: Patescibacteria group bacterium (assembly GCA_040390045.1). Classification (NCBI taxonomy): domain Bacteria; species Patescibacteria group bacterium. Next base: position 98,704 of record JAZJZC010000002.1, on the reverse strand, counting down.
CCTCCTGCGCTGTTACAATCAGTCTTCGCTGTAAATTTACCGTCGCCTCCAAAGGTTAGAACAAAAACATCTGCGCGATTTGGTTTGATCTCTCGGGCGTCGTTATACAACACGGAAACCCAACTCCAAGGCTTCATAGTAAGTGTCATGTGTGCAGGGTCAGCTTCACCTTCAAAATTCTGTTCGACTATGCCAAATCTCAAGCTTTCAAGATCAAGTTTAAGCCAGATACTTTTAGCAACCGAAGGTGATGCAGTCATCGGCTCGTTCGGCTGTCGAACTGCAAAATTTACCACCAATATTCCGTCACTACGAATTTCTGTTGACTGTGGAGCAACCCTATCTCCAAGCAAAACTCCGTCCGTGCCATTGTAAGTATTGTTTGGAGTTTGAATCGCTCCGACAACATAAAAGAAAGTGCCGCTTCCACCTGTTTCTTGAGTAAGAATAAACGCAAGATCAGGAATGCCATCCTTGTTCAAATCCCCTTTCGCCTGATTGCCAAAATACTTGGTGACTATTTTTGAAGACGAACCTTCTTGTGCCACTTCAGATACGCCGTCAACAAGTGTGACAGACTTGTTCTCTATTAGAAACGTGGCGTCTTTGTAGTCTGTGGGACCCTGCTTCTCTTGATAGATATAATTATTCAAGTAAAAAAACCCAGCAACAAGAATGATAGCCACTACCACGACAATTGAAATAATTTTACGCATCTGTTTTAGTTAAAAATTTAATTTTGTTAAAGTGTGAAATAAGTATACTACAGCAATTGGGCAGAAAGTTAAAGGGGAAATAATCTAAACGTTGAAATAGAAAACCGGAGCACAGGCCGCAACCACCGCGACAACCTGAATTACTAAAACTACAAAAGTCTCTTTCAGTTTTTTCGGTAACCAATTAATGGCAAAAATAGTTATCATCACGACCTCTAAAACTAACCACAATTGAAAAAGGTGTGCGCCAGTTCCCTCATCCGCTTGCCGAACTAGAGGTCCAGAAAGCATCGGCACAATAAAAAATGACGCCAACATCGTCAACGAAAAAGCTATAGGCATCCAAGCGCTGGGTTTTTTAATTAGAGAATTCATGTACTCTTGTAACATAATGAACAGCTCGAATGTTTCAAGCTATGTAAAAATAACGATAAATATATATTGACAAACAATAAGTGATAAATTAAGATGTGATTTAGCGAAATCATGTCGGCGCAACGTCCATTGAGCGCCGGCTCTTATAATTTAATATAAATCTTTCATGAAAAAAAGTTCAACAATATTGCTTCAGGTGGTTATTGTGCTCATCGGCCTCGGCGCTCTTGCCTTTATGCTTTGGGAACCTCACATCGAGGGCAGAAATGTAAACGCTACCCTCTTTCAAATATATTTCAACGACCCATTCTTAGCGTGTGCGTATACAGCGTCCATCGCGTTTTTTGTAGCACTCTACCAAGCGTTCAAGTTGCTCGGATATATTGGAAAAAATAAAATCTTCTCAATAAATTCCGTGAGGGCTTTACAAATTATAAGATACTGCGCAATAACCCTCGTTGCTTTTGCGCTTGGAGCAGAGGCCTATCTATTTGTATTTCAGCGCGGTAAGGATGACATTGCGGGTGGTGTTTTCATGGGTCTTTTAATAATTGCTATCTCTGGCCTAGGCGCCAGTGTGGCCGCAATGTTTGAACGAATTTTGCAAAAAGCAGTGGACATAAAATCCGAAAACGACTTAACTGTTTAAAACCATGGCGATCATTATCAACATAGACGTTTATTTGGCCAAGCGAAAAATGAGCGTCACCGAACTCGCCGAGAAAGTTGGCATCACGATGGCCAACATTTCCGTTTTGAAAAATGGAAAAGCCAAAGCGATTCGGCTATCGACACTAGAGGCTGTTTGCAAAGCGCTTGATTGTCAACCGGGGGATATTTTGGAGTATAAAAGATAGGAGTTGATTGTCCGAAAAAGGATACAGAAATCAGAGCTTCTACAAAGTCCATCCAGACTGGTTCGAGGTGCCCAAGCCGAAGTCGGATAAGGGGCAAAACATCGTGGATTATCCAATAATTTAATCTCTGTGCTATAAATTATTCTTGATTTTATCGCTAATACTATTTGTCTTTCCAATAATTTTATTTCTCATCTCCTCAGTGATCTGAGCAATTTCTTTGTCTGCTTTCTCTGCGTTAGCAACAATTTCATCTAGTTTGTCTAGAGTTGAATTTCTAAAATCAGTTCCACTCATAATTAACTGCAAATTTATCTCGTAATTCTTGATTACGTTTATATTATCTGTTGCCATAGCACTCAACTTGTTTAACATTTCATTCCACTTCTCACATTCATCTCTAAAATATGTATCCGCATAAGCAGCAACTATCTGAAATCCATCGTCAATATCTCTCTTTGACAAGGTATCGTTAGAATCCATGAATACCTGTCTTTTCTTTATGGCATCCTGATGGCTTTTTAGAGTTTTGACGATAATGTCACTTTTTTGCTTAATTGCGATCAGTTTGCTTATTATTGCTAAGCCATTATTTCTTACCGATTCCCAAACATTTATGTTGTAGGTTAGCTTCCTATCTTTTGTATTCTGCCAAATACTGACCATCAAGGTAATGACTGTTAAGAATCCGAGTACAAAGTTCGCTTCAATTTTTTGCTCAAAAATATAATCCCTGAGTGTCGGACATACCAAATATAGAATAAAAAGTAAAACAACAATTATTATCAATATCTCTATTATTTTCCCCTTTAAGATATTTTTTAGATCCTTCATGACTTAAAAAGTAGCTGAATTATTTTGAGCTTTTATCCACTAGTTTTGCCAGAAGACTGACAAAGGCAATAAATTCCAACGCCATCTCTGGGTCATCCTTGATAATCTTATGAGCGCGCGGATTGCGCAATCCAGCTACAGCTCCAGCAAACATCATCATAAATCCCCTTTGCTCATCTATATCAGAAACATCAACGAGTTTGTTAAATTTCAGAAGTGGATTTTTTGGACTAAAAACCGTCTCCATCAGCGTACTACCATCTTTGTCTTCAATGCCGCTACGCATTCGTACCAAAGCGTTGAGCGCTTTGGTTGCATCCTCCACAGCATTTGCATAGTGACCATCTCTGTATAGATTACCGACCGCACGCTCAATTTCGGGATGTAGTTCAAGTCCTTCATATGCTTTTAGAGTTTTTCCCGCAGAATTAAGTCCCGCATCTCCAAGTTCTTCAAGAAATCCTTTTTTGATTACTTCCAAATGAGCTTTAGCGGTAGCAATACCGCGACGTAACCCTTCGTGAATTTCATGAATTGGGGTTCGATGCATCATGTTCATTGAAGCAATATCCAAACGTGTAACTTGCCAATGGTAACGATCGTATTCCACTGTTCCCGCCCCAAAAACGGAAACCAGTAGTGCATCTAATGATTTCTCGAGTGCATTAATTCTTGCATCGCTTCGGTCAGTAATGGAATTGACATCGAAATTTTCAAGATCGGCTATCCTCCTGTCAATTTTAGGAATAGCTGCCTCCATTTGTTGATATGACAGATTTGCTTCTATTGGTTCGGGTTGTTTTCTCTTTACCATAAATTTATTTTGTGAATTCGCATTTACCCGAAGATACTATTGCTCCAGTTCCGAGTGTTGCAATATCAATAAATTCTCCTTTGTTGTCCCAAATATCTCCGGTGGCGACCTTGAACATCATTGCTTGACCTTGCGATGGAGTAAATTGGGTAAATTCTCCAGAAGTGGTTACTTCAACTGGGTATGGATCGCATCCTTTGGCATCGCACCTAAAATAGGTTGCACTCTCTGTTCCATAATCTACGAAATAATAAGTTGCTGGAGCGGAAGCTGTACAACTCCCCCCACCACAATCAAACCGACTTGTCGGGAAACAAGAAAGTTCCGCGATATCTACCATAGCAGAATGCTGTAGAGATTCTGTGTAAGCCGCTCTTAGTTCCTGGCTTGGCAAAATTGAATTTGTTCCAGAATTTTCTAGTTGGGAAGCTTGATTTTTTTGAGAGGTAAAATAAACCGTCGCTCCGAGTGCGATTATCAACACGATAATTATGATATTTTTCTTGTCCATATTTATTCAACAGTTAGACGACATACATTGAAACCATCTTTGCTTTTGCAACTAACTCCACATTCATAATCACCTCGTTCTAGATTTGGGTCACCCTTTGCGGCAGCTGAATCTTCAACCCAATCACGGCAAGCTTGGACCGAACCCACATCTATCTGACTTTCCCATTCGGATAAGTTGTTTGCATCTGGATAGTAGAAGGCATCGACCTTCTCCCAAGGTGCATTACTTTCTGACCAGAAAACGCCAGCCAGAAACGAAGGGGCGGCAGAAAATATCCAGAGTATAAGTACTATTCCTACGATCCATTTAATAGCTTTTTTCATATGCACCATCAATAATCCACACAGCTACCCATAGCAATTGTTCCTACTGGGATACCCAAAAGTGACATTGATTTTTCATAAGTTCCAATTCCTACATTTTTGTATATTGTATGCACGGTCAAATAAGGATCACCATCACCCTCGACAAACATCAACTTTTCATTTGTATCTACAACTTTCATAATAGGAACCTCAGAGATTGTTTGAGTAGAATCGATAAATTGTACTTTTGGTGTCTCCGAATCAATCCCGCTAAAAGTCATTATGATCGGGTTTGTTTCGGGTTTAGGTAACTCGTGTGTTATTTCACCGCTCTGGTAACTTGCGTGTAAGACTCGAGGGTAGGTACAAGTGATATTGCCCGATGCAGAGAGCGCTGTATCGTAGTGGGGTTGATTAACCGAAGTTGCAGGAGAATTAGGCGAGAACACGAGCCAGGCCAAGACCAGGACGAGAACAATGAGTATTATGAGTGCGATATTTTTCTTCATAAATTTGTTTTTATTAAATTGGCCACAAAACCCTTATTCTACTTCGGTTCAAACTTGGTAATCTGGCGGAGAGGGAGGGAGTTTCTCCCGCGACTCAAAATTTTCCGTCGAAAATTTTGGTCTGGGCACCAGCTCGCGAAATTTTTTAGTAAAAATTTCGCTCCGCTGTTCGAATCGAGATTCGGTCACAAGTTACTAAGTCTTTTGTTGTCCGCCGCGGCGGACCAACAAAAGCCTAAGTACTCGCGACCCCGACTCATCCGCCGAAGGCGGATTCCGTCTTTCGAATCCCTCCCTCTCCACGCAATGATGAGCCGCGCGAAAGTCATTTAGACTTTCTTGCGGTTCATTGCGGAGAGGGAGGGATTCGAACCCTCGGAGCCTTTTAAGGGGCTCACAGCTTTAGCAAAGCTGCACATTAGACCGCTCTGACACCTCTCCAATATTATGTATTTAATTATTTTATGCCTCGTTTCAAAACTTCCGTTGCAGCTTTAAAAGCTGCACATTAGGTCACAAGTATTCGCCTACTGGCGAATCTCGCGACCCCGCCTCGTCCCGTCGGACTCCGGCCTTGAATTGCTCCAAGCCTTCGCAATTCAACACTCTGACACCTCTCCGTGAAAAGCTATCAGCTACTAGCTTACAGCTTGAAGCTTCAGATTACCACAACGTTTTGACTTTTTCTAATAGAAAAAGTTCTGGTATAATCAAAGTATTAACCAGTCATACTATTTAAATTATGGAACCAGAACAACAACCAACACAATCAACCGGCGGGTCAAAATATATTATCGGTCTTGTTATCGCGGCAGTCATCGTGGTTGGCGTTAGTCTCGCCAGTGTTAAAAAAAGTAATCAAGTGACTCCGACCGAGCAAACGCCTGTGGTAGCAACTTCGACCACAACTTCCACCGAAACTCCAAAAACATTTACGCTTGCAGAAGTGGCAACGCATAATAATGACAGCAGTTGCTATAGCGCCATTCGCGGCTCAGTCTACGATCTCACTTCGTGGATTTACAAACACCCAGGAGGTTCTGCCAGAATACTTTCAATTTGTGGCAAAGACGGCACAAGCGCTTTCACCACTCAACACGCAGGAGAACCTCGACCAGAAGCAATGTTAGCGTCATTTAAAATTGGAGAGTTAGCGAAATAGAGAAGAAGTAGGTTAGATAGTAAGTACGTTAGAAATTAATTATGGAAAAAATATCAACACAAGAAGGACGAGAAAAAATAGCATGGCTGGTTTTGAGAATCGGCGTGGCATTTTGTTTTTTGTACGCTGGCATTGGAGGATTTGTTAATCCGCAAGCGTGGATCGGCTGGTTTCCAAAATTTATGAAGGATATTATTCCAGGACTTCTCCTTCTCAAAATGTGGGGCGTCTACGAAATTATCACCGCGCTTTGGATTCTTTCCGGAAAATATATTTTCATTCCAAGTCTTTTTGCCACATTCTCTCTCGCAGGATTATTGGTGTTCAATCTCGGCTCTATGGATGTACTTTTCCGAGACGTCACTATTTTATTCGCTACCGCGACATTAGCCATTCAAAGTTTTCCTCCGAAGCTCTTGGAATATGTAACAAAAAATCCGGCGAATTAAATTCGGCCGGACGTAAATCGTTTTTTTCTCGCAGGTTTGAGTTTCCTAACACGAAGAGCCTTGCGACTCGACAAAATGTTCCGGCTCACCGGTCCCGGAGCTCGCGAATCATTTTTCAGTGCCAGAATATCGGCGACCAATTCCCTCTGCCAATCGGCAGGTGACCCGTGTGGTTTTGCCATAACTTTTTTCCTCCAAAAATCTAACTACTTTGGAGAATATATCAGCACTCCCATTGTATGTCTATAACCGCTTAAAAACTCAAGTACCTCACATACACTGATTGTACACGGCCGTGTACAATCAGTGTATGTGAGAATATTCGGATTCGGAAAAATGAACAAGAAAAAAGACAGTGAAATTTCACTGTCTCGAAATTACATTTGCTTTTGACGGCACGCTGGGAGCTTACCCCGCTCTACCAAAATGAGCTCGACGTGTAAAATTTTCTTGCCACCCTTTTTCTTTTCCTGGGCTAGTGCGAGATAGACCTCAGGATTAGTGACATCGATACCGTATTGAAAATACCGACCGAACACAGCGGCAATCCGGACAAATCCCGCATCAACAGGCTTAGGTTTCTGTGGAAACACTGGCCGACGCTTTCTAATGCCGACCGCGCGAACTATATCAGCGTCATATCTTGGTAGTTTGTCGATGTTCACTTTCGGCGCGCCGTTTGAAATCGCCGTGTGTCCTCCGTTGAGTTTCGCCTTATTCATTACTTAAAAATCAAACTTAACTCCAGCCATCCTACACAAAAACGCCACATAATCAAGAATTTTGCTATATTTCTGTCTCCCCTGCTCTGATAGAATAAAGCCATGTTGCAAACCGAAAGTATTGAAACTCAATTTCGACTGAGTAAATTTCAGAAAGAAGCGCTCAGGAAACTTGGCATTAAAACAGTGCTCGATCTGCTGTACCATTTCCCCACTCGCTATGGCGACACTTCGGAAATGAAAAATATTGCCAACCTCGTGGCTGGCGAGCAAGCGGTCGTTTTTGGAAAAATCTCAGGGCTGAAAACCGGCAAAGGTTTCAAAACTAAAATCAGTATGGCCGACGGCTGGGTTACAGACGACACAGGGAGGATTAAGGCAGTTTGGTTTAACCAACCATACCTCGCAAAAATGACCACGGAAGGATCGCTCGTACGCATCGAGGGTAAAATTTCGCAACGCAAGAAAACCCAAGAGCTCTATTTTAGCAATCCTAAAATTGAAACTGTCGACAAACTCCCAATTGGCGTCGGTGAAAATCTTTTCGGCGCAGAAGGAGAAAAACATGCGCTTTACCCGGTCTATCCTGAATCTCGTGGCGTCACGTCCAACTGGATTTTCCACGCGGTCGGGAAAATTTTCAAGTCTGGAATTTTAGAAAATTTTCCCGACCCGATTCCTACTGACATTCTCGAGAGATACAACTTACCGGGAATTAAAACTGCTCTAGTCTGGATTCACTCCCCTCTTAAAATTGCTGACGCGCAATCTGCCCGAAAACGTTTCGCCTTCGAAGAGGTATTTTTAATTCAACTGGGGAAACAGCGCGCTAAAAAGGCCTGGCAGAAAAATAAAAGTTTCGTGATTGAAAAATCGGCTGCAGAAATCGAATCCTTCACCTCTCGTTTTCCTTTCAAACAAACCGAGGCGCAACAAAAAGCCAACCAAGCCATTTTTGATGATTTTAAAAAAGGCCATGCCATGAGCCGCCTCCTTGAGGGTGATGTGGGTTCTGGAAAAACCGCAGTGGCAGCCACAACAGTGTATGCGGTAACAACCAGCAGACCAAAGGGGCAAAATTTTGGCGCATTGCAAACCGCGTACATGTGCCCGACCGAAATTCTCGCCACACAACATTTTGAATCATTTATAAAATATTTTTCTCATCTACCAATCCAAATTGCGCTTATCACCGGCTCGGGCTGTCGAAAATTTCCCTCGAAGGTCAATCCTGACGGCTGGACGGATATTTCCCGCACTCAACTTTTGAAATGGCTCGCGAACGGCGAAATTCCCATTCTTATCGGCACCCATGCGCTTATTCAAAAAGCCGTAAAATTTAAAAATCTGGCGTACGTTATTATTGACGAACAACACCGCTTCGGAACCGCTCAAAGACAAAAACTGGTTAGGAAAGATAACATCGCCCCTCATTTACTTTCCATGACAGCCACGCCAATCCCAAGAACCCTCGCGCTTACCATGTACGGGGATCTTGATTTAACCCTGCTCGACCAAATGCCAGTCGGAAGGAAACCGATCATTACTGAAATTGTTTTGCCGACCGCGCGAGAAGCAACGTACGAAAAAATTCGCCAAGAACTCCGCGCGGGCCGACAGGCCTACGTCATTTGCCCACGAATTAATTTACCTGATCCAAACAAAGAAAGTGCGATGATTGCCAAGTCGGTGATGGAAGAAGCAGAACGGTTGCAAGAAAAAATTTTCCCTGAATATGAAATCGATATTCTCCACAGCAAAATGACTCCTGACGCCAAAGATCGCGCCATGGAAAAATTTAAATCGGGCGAGACAAAAATTTTGGTAGCGACGTCCGTCGTGGAAGTTGGCGTAAACGTTCCTAACGCCACGGTTATTGTGATTGAAGGCGCTGAGCGCTTTGGTCTCGCACAGCTTCACCAACTCCGCGGGCGAGTCATCAGGAGCAACGACCAAGCCTATTGTTACGTTTTCGCGGAAGCTAAAACTTCTAAAACCGTTGACCGACTGAAAGCTGTCCAAACTGCCAAAAATGGATTTGAATTGGCAGAATATGATTTAAAATTTCGCGGAGCTGGAGAACTTTCTGGTGCCAAGCAGTGGGGCGTTTCTGATATCGCCATGGAAGCGTTACAAAATTTGAAAATGGTTGAAGCCGCGCGGCTGGAGGCTGCGCGGCTCATCGCTGATGACGAAACCCTCTCCCGCTACCCACTCTTGGCTGAAGCGGTTTCAAAGCGAGGTGAGGGAGTACATTTTGAATAATTGTGCGCGTGCTTGGACTCGGCCGCGACTCTAAACTCGCCGTCGCTCGTTTAGGTCTGGCCACCACCTCGTCTGTTTTTTCTGCTGAAAAAACATGACTCCGGTGTTCGAGCCCCTCCCGAAAGCTCCACAGGAGCTTCCTCGCGCGCACAAAATGACGCTCCGCTACGCGCGGAGGGACTCGAACCCCCGACCAGTCGAGTATAAGTCGACCGCTCTACCAACTGAGCTACGCGCGTATTTAAAACAATACTACCCCAAAAACAACCAAAAGAAAAACCCGCGCCAAAATTTGGAACGGGTTGTAGACTACATATAAAGAACTCACGAGCCATTCGCCCGAAGATGCCGGTCGAGCATGATGAGTGCCGCCAAAGCCTTAGGCTGAAGAACTTTCCCAGCCTTCGGATCGTGAACCAATTGGCGCGCATGCCGCAGTGGCAGAGCAAAAATGGCATCGACATCCTGCTCGGGATGATGATTCGATTCGACGACTTTTAGAAAGTCGCGCAAGGTACCAAAGAACTCGATGAGGGCAAGAATTTCAGGACTACCGGCGCGCGCGATTTCTCGCAAAAGTGCCAAGACAGTCACAGCGCAATCACTCCCGAGCAAACCCACCTCCTCATGCATCTCCCGATGAATTTCATCGACGACAAATCGAGCGAAGCCTAACCCTTCGATGTGTTCTCGGTCAAAAATGAAACCACCGGAAGTTGCGAGATTGATGCCCGTGTTAACTGACACACGCTGTCGGGCCCTGCGCCCAAACACCACGTAACCGTCAGAAGTGGTGATAATTGCGGCCATCCCAATCAAGTAACTCGCAACCGCATCGCCAAAACCGGGCAACCCGCCACAGTGTTTGTGAACCGCCTGCCTCACGGTGACAGTGCCGTAGCGTTTCTGTAGATCGAGAGCCAGGGACTCGAGTTCCTTGCGCCCCCTCTTACCGGCGATGAGTTCTGCCGCGTCTTTTTGTCGCTCCGACAATTCGAACCGCAAACCCTGCGAGTTCATAGTCGCGAACACTTCCTCGTAGGGCCCCGATCCCAGAATAAATGTGGGCTGACCGTCGACGAGATGTAAACCCCGCACGCAGGCGCAATGGTCCGACTTCGGAAAACGGAGGAGTTGCGCCAATTCTGCGAAACGTCGCACGTCTTGCATTGGTCGAACTAACCGCAGAGGTTCGTCGGAAATCGTAACCCGCGTGTGAGCAAACTCCCGCTGACCAGCGATCCCAACAAAATCTCCGTAGCGCTGATTTCCAACTTGCGGAAATACAAACGGCACAGAAACGTACCCGGGTCCGACAGCCTGACCAAATCCTGCAATTTCCTGCGGATACATTTGCAAGGGTTCCTGCGGATCGCCGAGAACAGCGGGAATGGGTGGATGTGAATCCCTAAACGCATGATTTAACGCATGCACTCGAAAAGAGTAGATTTCCCTACCGATTCGAAAATTTTTCTGAATAGTTTTCAAATTACCTTTCTTCCTCGTGGATCACCCAAGAGGTGGTTGATTTTTCTCGAGGCATACTATCACCTCGAGTCTGCATAGTGCAACAAAAACGTATGGAAAAAAATTACAAAAGAAAAACCGCTCTCGGGTGAGAACGGCTTGAGAAATCAGAATGCGAAAGATGCGGGGCGACCAAGAGTGTCGAAAAGAAATTCAGCGTCGCAATCCTCGGCTTCAACGAGCTCGCGCAAATTGCAACTCACGCGATTGATAATACCGAGATCGGTTCGGGAAACCCCAAGTTCGTCGGCGGCCGCAGTGGGAGCGTAGCGCAATTTAGAAGACCGAGGTTCGGCCTTAAAGTCACTTTCCAAATCTGTGCGCGGACGTCTTGTCCATTCCTGCCAAACGGCGGAGGTGGGATCCCAATGGTTTAGGCTACCGAGCTCAGGTCGAGGGCTACGGAAAACCACAAGTCCGTTGGTCCAAACCTCTGCTTTCCAGCCAAGGTCTACTAAATCGCCGCATGCGGCGAAAAATTGCTTTAGATTCATAAAAAACAAGGGGCAAATCTACCTTAGTTAACGCTCTACCTGTGTTGGATGTTACAACGCAAAAAGACTAAAGTCAACACAGAAAGGTCAACTTGTCTATAGCGCGATATTCAGCTGAAATTTGAGCACTTACCCAACAATAGTCTTCGCCTGAGGTACAATAACTTTTTTCTTTTTTAGAATAATTCCGAACGCCAAAATGATCGTTTCGTATTCGGCTTGTTCGATATTTTCCACTTCAATCAGTCGCTTAGAAATAGCATCGAGCGCTTTGCGATTGGTGTTCAAAATTTCTTCTGCCTTCACGCGAGCTTCAGTCATAATTCTTGAAACTTCAGCGTCAACTTCTGACCCAACTCGCTCTGAAAATTCTCGATCATCCATTCCCCTGCCAAACAATACTCGTCCGCCCGCGCCTTCGAGCGCCACTGGTCCCATCTTGTCCGACATTCCATACTTGGTAACCATATCTCGCGCCAGCGCAGTGGAAACTTGCAAATCATTCGATGGTCCCGTGGTCAAATCACCGAAAACCATTTTTTCCGCCACGTATCCACCGAGAGAAACCGCGATGTCATCGAGAAATTCTTTTCGTGACTGAAGTTTTCGATCCTCGAGTGGCAATTTCAATGTGTAACCCGCGGCCCGGCCTCGTGAAATAATTGAAATTTTGTGAACCGGATCAGCAAATGGCAAAACCGATGCCACGAGCGCGTGCCCCGCCTCGTGGTAGGCCGTAATTTCTTTTTCTTGTTCAGAAAGAATGTGACTCTTGCGTTCAGGACCCAACATTACTTTTTCAATCGAACGAATCAAATCAAACTGCGCTACTTTGGTACGATTTTCTCGCGCTGCCAAAATTGCGCCTTCGTTCATCAAAGAATACAAATCCGCGCCGGAAAATCCTGGGGTTCGCTCGGCTACCACCGACAAATTAACATCCTCTGCAAAAGGTTTTTTGGCCGAATGAATTTTCAAAATTTCTTCTCGATCAGAACGGTCGGGCAAATCAATGGTCACACGCCTATCAAATCTTCCTGGTCGTAAAAGCGCAGGATCTAGCACGTCAGGCCTGTTGGTTGCTGCCATGACAATTACTTTTTCATTTTGTTCAAATCCGTCCATCTCCACCAAAATCTGGTTGAGAGTTTGCTCTCGTTCGTCATTCCCTCCTCCAACACCTGTTCCACGCACCCGTCCCACTGCATCAATTTCATCTACGAAAATAATGGAAGGCGCGGCAGTTTTTGCCAATTTAAACAAATCACGAACTCGAGACGCCCCAACACCTACAAACATTTCCACAAATTCTGATCCAGAAATCGAGAAGAAGGCCACGCCGGCTTCACCTGCCACCGCTCTCGCAAGCAAGGTTTTTCCAGTTCCTGGCGCACCCATGAGAAGTACACCCTTCGGAATAACCGCTCCAATGTCGAGAAATTTTTTCGGGCTCTTCAGGAAATCTACAATTTCTTTCAACTCCTCTTTAGCTTCTTTAGCTCCCGCGACATCTTTAAAGGTTACTCGTTGTTTTTTATCTGAAGGAAATGTGATTCGAGCTTTCGATTGTCCGAAGGTAAAGGCTTGCATGCCAGAGCCTTTGACTTGGCGAGACAGATACCACACAAAAACCAAGATAAAAATAATTGGGAAAACAAACGGAGCGAGATTGAGTATCCAGTACCCGATTCCTGATTCCGATTTTACCTCAATCTGTAAGGTGTTTAATTTCGCGAGCGGTACACCATAGTTAACCAATGTGTCAGTAAGCGCTGTCCCCTCCTCTTTTTTTGATTCCTTAATTTCTGCATTTTTCAAATATTCAATTTCAAGCGCATCCCCTCGCACCGTAATTTTTGAAACTAATCCAGACGAGACATCACTGGCCATCTGCGAAATAGAAATTACGGGGGTCTTTGAAGCACCTTCAGTCAGAAAAGAATAGACGGTCATCAGTATCAGAAAAATAAAAAGGGTTGTAATCGCGTTATTCCAAAAACCTTTGGGCTTTGGCACGCCATTGTTCTTGGGATCTTTTTTGGAATTAAATTTAGGTAATTTCATATTTTTTAAAATTGAGATGTAAAGGCATTATACCTTCATTTAGATTTCTTTAAAAGAATCAGAGTACCACGAGAAATAATTTTGTAAAGAATCCGAATTTTGATATGATGACCGTACCATGTCATTGGTTTTGAATAAAAAAGTAGGCTTTGACTACGAAATATTGGAAAAATTTACCGCAGGCATCGAACTGCTTGGTTTTGAGGTGAAAGCTATTAGAAACAAACAGGGCTCACTTGAGGGTTCCTATGTTTCGATTCGTGGCGCCGAAGCCTTCCTCATCAACGCCAATATCCCTGCTTTTCAGCCGAACAACGCGCCGAAGGATTACGACCCCTTGCGAAATAGGAAGCTCCTGCTTACTAAAAAAGAAATTGCCGAGCTCGCTGGAAATGAAAAAAAGAAAGGATTGACAATCGTGCCTATTTCGATGTATAATACTGGCAGGAAAATCAAGCTAGATATTGCCATCGCGAGTGGTAAGAAAAAATTTGATAAACGCCAAGATCTCAAGAAACGCGAGGCAAAACGTGAGATTGAAAGAACTTTGAAATATCAATAATCGGCCGGCCTTTCGCCTAGAGAAATTTTCTCTAAAATTTTTCTAGGGGGATGACCGGCCTAGACATGTGACCAGCATCTTTATGCGCATTGTGGAACTCCAGTAATTCCTTAAACTGCTGGAAAAGTTAAGTGCAAAAAACTTACTTTCAAAAGCAAAACAACTTTCTCCGTATTTTGCGGGTAGAGACTTTGCTTTCGCTTACGCATTAGCCTAAGCGACGATTATTGTGCCAACGTCCGATAGGCACACATAAGCGTTCATACCTCGGAATCGAGTGTGTTCCCTTCTCGTAACACGCTTTAACCAAAGAGAATCGACACTGAAACATTTTGTTAATTTTAAAATTTCAGAGTTTAAAATCCGCAAGGATAAAAATTGACTAAACAATGTAGATCCAAAAAGAGCAATCATGTGCACGGGAGTTCAATTCTCCCCATCTCCACCATTAAACCACCGCCTGAGAAGGCGGTGGTTTTGTTTTGGTAATTCCAAAACTACCTTGAAAAGGTATTAGGTAGAGATGGGGAGAATTGAACCAAGAAAGGGTCGGGAAAACATTTGTTTTCCCGTGGCGGAGAGCAGTGAGTCTTCGAGCGTTGAGAACGGAGGAGTCCCCCGAAGATCTAGCTTCCACCCATATCATGCCTTGACAAAAATACTTATATATTCTATCGTATTGCCAGTTCGACAACAGTTCTCGCACGTGAAAAAATTAAAAGATTACTCCAAGCTCGTAAAGGGTCGAGTCTACAACATGGTGTATGTAGGAGAAAACAAGGCCTTCGGGAGGATAGACGGTAAAGAAACGTTCAGGGTCTTGGAAACGAGGCCGGAACTTAAAACGGTCACTTTGTTTGATATGTTTGGTGACCCTCATACTCCTGATCTGAGCGCTGGACCGGTTACCTACGGGAGCCCGGCAGTGTCATTCAAAGATTTCGAGCTCTTTGAACCAACCAACGAAACAGAGTGGTATAAAAAGTCGGCCAAATTCACATCCCTTGGCGCCGCGTTCGAACAAGGCCTCATTACCCAAGACGACATAGAGGACATGGGAAAACCCCGTAATCGCTGTCCTTTTATGCCATCATTCGGCCACGACAATAAAATGCTTGGGGTTGAGTGTGGTTTTTCTGTCGAGGACAAAACAAAATATCCTCTTCTACAAACCGTTTTCGTGGTTTGGCCGAACTGGGAAACGCTCTATGCGGACTTCAAGAAATTCGGCGTTGTAGTCGGAAAATAATCCCGCGAGTTACCTCGATTAGAAGACCTCGAATCTTCCAGTCGAGGTTTTTTATTTAAACCTACCCTCCAATCCTCACCCCCGAAACCTCGATCTCTCCTTTGAAACGACCACTGATCCTGTTCTCAAAACAAAATCAACGCTATTATGTAACCATGAACACAGGCTTATTGATTCTTTCTGTTCTTGAAGGCCTTACGGAATTTCTTCCGGTTTCTTCAACGGCGCACCTCATTATTGTTTCAAAAATTCTCCAAATAGATACCGCGGAGCCTTACATTAAATTTTTTCTACTTTTCATTCAGCTCGGCGCGTTACTGGCTGGCATTATCTTGTTTTCCAGAAAAGTTTTAACGGATAAAAAATTGCTGACGAATCTCTGTATTAGTTTTATTCCAAGCGCGGTAATCGGTTTTATTTTCTACAAATTATTTAAACTGCTACTTGAGGGCAACATGATATTGCTTGGAGCAATGCTTGCGCTGTGCGGTGCCATCTTTATCTATCTAGAAAAAGGATACATGAAAAATCACTGCGGCCCCGAAGGTTTTGGCACAACGGAAATTTCCAAAAAGGACGCGCTGATTATTGGTCTCGCTCAAGCAATCGCCATCATTCCCGGGGTTTCCCGTTCGGGTGCCACGATCGTAGCCGGCATTCTACGAGGTATACGAAAAGCCACCATTATCGAATATACCTTTCTCCTAGCTCTTCCGACCCTCGGCGCGGCAGTGGCGTACGACACTTTCAAATCTCGCGACCTGCTCATGCATTTGAATTCTTTTGGTAATTTAATTTCTGGTTTTTTACTTTCTTTCGTTACTGCCCTTGCCACACTGTACATACTTAAAAAGTATTTGCCAAAAATTTCCCTCACGGGTTTTGGATACTATCGCCTCGCCCTAGCTCTTATTGTGTTTTTGTTTGTACTCTAGTTTTTAATTAAATCAGCGGTATGTGAAATAAAAGGGAAACCTCGATTGTATTAACTATTACGAGAGCGAGATTAAGAGTTGGCCATCTAATCTTCCCTCTCACGTTACTAGCCAATCAAAAAATACTATGCAAATACAATGCCAATAAAAAGTACAATACAAAAATCTCTCTTCGCACTTGCCTCCCTCGTAGCACTCGGCGGCGGAGCGGGTCTGGTAGCTGTTGCTAACGCCCAAAGCACATCTAGCACCCCTCCTCCGCAAGCCCTACATTTCGGATCAAAGTTTGAAGGTTCTCTTCTCACAAAAGGTCCAGGCGTTTCGGGCACCGTCCTATCAGTTAGTGGCAATATCATTGCTGTCACAGGCAAAAATTCCACAACCACATACTCGGTGAATGCCGCCAACGCAAAGTTCTTTAAAATGACAGACGGAAAGAAACCGACAACTGCCACAATCGCTGACATCAAAGTTGGCGACACTGTAGGCGTTCGCGGTACCGTCACAGGCACTTCGGTTGTTGCAACTGAAGTGATCGATGGTCTCTTCAAGCCAAACCTTGGACATCACGGTGATCAAGGCGAAGGTAAGAGAGGTTTAGGCGGCACGGTTTCTGCAGTGAGCGGTAATACGCTCACCGTGAAGAGACCCGACGGTACTATCTACACGGTAAATGCCGGTGGCGCCAAAATTTTCAAAGTGGTCGAATTATCAGTCGCTGATATCAAGGTTGGTGATACAGTGGGAATCCAAGGTAGCGTTTCTGGCACCCAAGTGACAGCAACAAATATCTTAGACGGCGTATTGCCGAAATTCCCAAAGCCCCCAAAACCAACTTCTAACTAATTCAATTAAACTAACTATGGCAACAAACCCCCTCCTCAGGGGGTTTGTTGCAGTGAGAGCAAACCTTCCCCCAAAAGTGTACTATTAATGGAATCTTCATAATCGCCGCCCCTCGTCGTTACTTCACGATTTTCCTCCTGCAATGTATATGAATACATTTTAGTCGCAAAATCGTTCGCGCCTCGAGCTGCATCCGATTCCGAAGGTTCCAAATATTGAAGATGAGCGAAAACCTACACACAGACGAAGAAATAGCCCTACTTGTCAAAGCCGGCGACAAGGAAATTTTTGGCGTACTCGTCGAGCGCTTTGAACCAAAACTTTTGCGATACGGCAATAAATTTCTGGCACGGACTGAAGACGTCGAAGACATCGTGCAAGATGTTTTTATTAAGGTGTACCAAAATATTAAAAGTTTCAACCCGTCGCAAAAATTTTCTTCGTGGATTTATCGAATCGCTCACAATTGTTTCGTAAATGCTCTGAAGAAAAATTCTCTCAACCCGCTCACCTTGTTTGATTTTGATATTCTCGTTTCTCACACCGCCTACGACGACCCCGCGGGAGATGAACGTGAACAAAAAGAGATGCGAACAATGATAGACCGCGGACTCAACCAACTTTCTCCAAAATATCGCGAAATTCTGATACTCTATTATTTAGAAGAAATGCCTTATAAAGAAATCGCCGACATCTTGCAAGTTCCCGCGGGCACGGTCGGCATCCGGATCAAACGAGCGAAGGTCGAATTGAAAAAACTTTTAGAACCAATACACCATGAACAATAACCCCGAACAAAAAATATATACCATCAAGGAAACCATTCTCAATAAAATCAGAACTGAAGAATTGACTATGCGTCCGAAGGGATATTTTGTGGCGAAAGTGGCGGTTCTCGTGGGTATCTCAGTGGCCATACTATTAGTATCAGTACTCATTTTTAATTTTATATTTTTCACACTGCGCATTAACGGCCACGATTCCCTTCTCTTATTCGGTTGGCGCGGACTTTTCTTGTTTGTGGAAATTTTCCCCTGGTCACTGTTGTTTCTCGACGTTATTTTAATTTTGTTTTTGGAATGGATGGTACGGAAATTTCGTTTTGGATACCGAACTCCAGTGGTCTACCTCTTAATTGGCATTTTTTCAGCCACGATTGCGCTCGGACTTTTAATTGATCGTGGCACTGCGCTCAACGACGACTTTTTAGATCAGGCTGAAGCCCATCACCTCCCTTCGCCCTTCGGCGGATATTTTCAGGGAGCGCGAAATCATCTACCGGATGAGACCGGTATTTGTCGATGCGTCGTGACTGACATTTTAGGAAATAAATTAAGTGTCTATGATATTAATACGGGAACCTCAACTCGCCTCATCATCATTGTTCCGCCTGACGATCCGATGGCTACGACCTCCCTCTCTATCGGCGACATCATTTTCATCGCCGGCGACAGACACGGCAATACCATTGAAGCCTTCGGCATTAGTAAATTTCCACCTAGGGTGACAATACCAAACTACTAAGAAAACAGCCCCCGGCCGTAAGGCCGGGGGCTGTTTTCTACCTTAATTTTGGTTAAAAATACCTGTGTATAACAACTCTAGCCTCTGTTTTGACAGAGGTGTACTATTTATAATTAGAATTGTAATAGAAAGCCCGTAACTACGTCTCATCATGGGATCAGACAACAGGAAACAGCAATTTATAAAAGTATACGAAGAGTATTCGGACGCCCTATACCGATACTGCTTCTTTAAGATAAATGACCGGGAAATGGCCAAGGATCTTTTGCAGGAGGCATTTTTGAAAACCTGGACCCACATTGCCAAAGGTGAACAGATCCTGAACATGAAAGCTTTTATATACAAAGTTTTGGGCAATTTGGTCACCGACTACTATCGAAAAAAACGCGCCGTTTCGCTCGACGCGATGATTGAAACAGGATTTGATAAAGGGTTCAGCACAACCGAACAGCTGGAAAATCAGATTGATGGAGCCAAAGCCCTAGAAACATTGAAACAAATCCCCGAACTATATCGCGAAGTTATTTTCATGAAATATGTTCAAGAATTATCCTTGAAAGAAATAGCCGAGATCACCGAAGAATCTGAAAATGCGGTGGCTGTTAAAATTCACCGAGGTTTAAAAAAAGTAAAAACTATATTTGATCACACATCATGAACGAGGAATTTAAAAAAATAGTAACCAGAGCCCAAGAAGTTTCGATGTCAGGTCGGGAAAAAGAAATTATGTTTGGAAAAATTGTGGAGTTTGTGGAAAACCACCCTGCTGCCGCTCCGACAGAATCTCGTGCGAACGAAATTTCAAAATTCTGGAACCGATATGGAGTATTAAAGGTTTTTGACTCTTTTCAACGCTCCATTAAGCTAAAATTTTTTTTGCTCCTTTTGCATTTGGAAATTTTCCCAAGTAAGGACTAATTGATGCAGTTTCTTGAACCGGTAGTAGATTTTGGCGATACCCAAGGCGCGAGACAGCATCCGTGGCCAAAATTCACTACCGGGTTGACAAAAAAACTAATGCATGATAGGCTATTAGGACAAAAGAGTGTTGTAGCAATAACAAGTCGAACTATACTTATTTTTGTATTTTACTCGAAGAACCTCATAAAATAATATGACAGGAACAATCAAGAAGTTAACTGACAAAGGTTTCGGATTTATCTCAGGCGAAGGCTTGAGTAAGGACCTTTTCTTCCACAGCAATGCTTTGGTAGGAGTACAGTTCAACGAACTTCACGAAGGCGACACCGTTTCTTTCGAGACTGAAGAGTCTCCAAAAGGAATGAATGCCGTTAACGTACAGCGCGCGTAATCGCCGCTTCAAAAAGCCCCCGGCCTTACGGCCGGGGGCTTTTTGTTTGGCTGATTTTCTCTTAGCCAACCTTTTTAATTTCCTCTCTCTACCCTTCGACCTGCTGGTCTCAGGACCTAGTTCCATATTGATACTAAAATTTTAAACATTGTAGGTTAGATTTTTTTTACTAAAGTAACCTCACCGCGTTCGGCATCTATTTCTACCCGATCTCCTGTCGAAAGATACTTTGTAATTTCCTTAACTCCAACCAAACAAGGAACTCCAAACTCTCGCGCAACAATGACTTGGTGCGACGTTAGTCCACCAAACTCAGAAATAATGCCTCCGGCTTTTCTCAGAAACGGCACGAAGCCAGCACTCGTGGCAGTAACCACCAAAATCTCACCATCTTTTATAAGCGACGCCTCTTTTGGATCAAGCGCCACTCGCACAAGACCTCGCACGCTTCCACCATTTCCCACAACGCCCTTCCAGCTAGTCTGACTTGAATGCTTTTTAGTTTTTAACTGTTCATCCACAACAGCCTTGATTAAACCAGCATTCGAACCGGTAAAAAACTGCTCGTCATTTTCAAGAGTTACGTACGCACTCAACTTAAAACGGCTCTGTACTTCATCGGCAGAAATTTTTGTACCCTCGCGTAGTTGTTTTGAAATTTCTTTTGGGAAAAATTGCTTGAGTTCGGAATATGTCAGTCCTAGCCTTTTCGCAACTTCAGTATAAAGCGGCATAACCAAAAACGAAGACTTGCTCATCACCCAGTAATCCTCGGTCCGAAGAAAAGCCATAGCTCGTAACCCTAGGACAAGCAACTTCTCGCGGCGAGAAAGTCTGAGTTCCTTCAAATACCCGTGAGACTTTTCAATTGCCACCTCATCATGATTATCGCCAAGTCTTTTGGTTTTTATTTCAAGTGGTGCGTCAGGTATTACAAAATCAGTAATTTCTTTAAAGACTGTTTCGAGTGTATGCGGTGGATTGTTCACGAGAACTGGCATCCATTGATACTTTCGGAAATAGGCTTTAAACAACTTGGCAAACTGAGTGTCTGCACCCAAAGCTTCCGTATATGCAGCGCCAGATTTTATTAAAGCCAGTAAAGGTTCGTGCACCCGAATATATTTTATAATCGCAAACAATTGCTGTCGTTCTTTAAAAATCACCGATATTTTATGTGGAATAACCAAGGTTGAAATATATTCTGAAACAAGATTACCCTTCCCCATTTTTGTCAGACGTTCTGTCAAAATCTTTTCAAGAACCGGCGTAAACAATTTTTCAACATACCAGTCATAAATATCGATCATGCCATTGTATTCGAAATGTCTGCGGGCTTTTTCAAACAATTCCGCCAATTCCGAATTTGAAAGTTTGGCAAGATTTTTTATTTTTTTAATTTTCTGAAGTTCGCGGACATCACTGGCTACGCGCTTGCTATATCCTGTAGCGGAATTTTTTATAAAACCAGGGTCGTCCTCGAATTTTTTTAGAAGATCTTTATCGATAGCCTCGTAGCATTCAGCCGCTCGGTAGAAAGTGACAATACCATCTTGTGTCAAAATTATTTCAATAAGTCGTAATGATAGACCGCAAATTTTTACAGCCTCTTTTTCGTAAGCTTCCCCGCGCAAAACTAACGTATCCAGATGGGGCCAGTTCCCCGCCCAAGCATTTATCCAATGCAAACTTTTTATTTTTTCTAAAATAGTAGGATTCATAGAAATTTATTGTAATAAGATAGGTCAAGAATATCATATAAGGGTATAGGTGTAACTCAACTACAATCCTTGACGAAAGACTATAAATATGCTAGTGTCCTGATTAGCTTCGAAAACAAAATAAACATGAGCACACATATCTTATGCAACGTAATTGTTGCACGCCACTTTAAGGCGTTGCCTGGCGCGGTGGATCTCGACCGACCACTCAACCTGGAGGCATCCGGAAAGCAAGCGATGGCGTTTCGGGAAAATCTGGAAACCAGGATTCATGGCGATGCGGGCAAAGGGAGTATCGTCGTGCAAGGCTCTTCCCCCGCCTACCGCGCCCGACAGTCGCTCCTATTTGCGACGCTAGGTAACGAGTTTTGTAACTCACCCATCATTGTCCCCCAGCTCTACCCGGGTGACACACGAGACGGCCGGCTCATCCGCTGGGCTTGGTATGAGTACGGCAACGAGCTGGGAAAGTACCTGAGCAACAACGACGTGCGAAAGGCGCTTTCTCGACTCGGCAAAAGTGCCGCCGAAAAAATCGCCGACTCTGTTAGGGAGCTCGACAGGAATTCAAAAGCCCTGTTCTTCACGCACGGGCCACTCATCAACTTCGTGGCTCTCTACCTTGCGACTCTCGTTGGTGGTGGATCGAAAGCCGAAGAAATTTGTCTCGGCCGAGAAGTCGGAGAAGGTGGTAGCTTTTTCATCGGCCACAACGGGACTGCTCACCTGGCTCTCTATGATTAACTGATCACTGTCTCACAAAACGGAACTACTTGTTCCGTTTTTATTTTTTTAAAAATCTTGAGAATTACATAACTTTTCGTACAAGCCCCTTATCTTGCCCTTCGACCTGGTGGTCTCAGGACATAGTTCCATATTTACACTAAAGATTTTAAATACTATCTTTTTGCTTTTTCAACTACCCTAACCATACCACGATCTTGCCCTTCGATCTGCTGATCTCAGGACCTAGTTCCACAGTAATACTAAACTTAACATAACTATATATTTGCTCTTTTAACGACCGTAACCATACCACGATCGGCCAGTACCTCAATCATATCTCCATCCTTAAAATTGGTCGTAGCATTTTTAAGCGCGACGACGCACGGAATTTTAAATTCACGTGAGACTACAGCGGCGTGACAGGTTAATCCCCCAACTTCGGTAACAATCGCGGCTGCTTTTTTCATGGCGGGAAGATAGTCAACAGTCGTGGCATGCGTAATTAAAATGTCACCTTCTTGTACTTTGTTGTTTTCACTCGGAGAATGAACGATGCGCGCGATACCAACCGCAGTTCCTGTGCTAGCGCAGACACCTTTAAATTCATTGTTACCTTGGGCGTTCTTGGCATTTTTTTCCATGTGCTCGAAAAGAGCCCGTGCCTCAGCGGGAGAAAAATTGATACGGCGTTCAACACTTTCATCAGTGCCAACTGCCACAATATTTCCTTTCGAAACAAGAACTTCCACAGGCACAGCCTTTCCTAAAAGACAATTGACCACGTCGGTCTCGTAAAATTTTCTTAAATCATTAACTGGAATTTGTAGTCGCCCCCCTATCTCAGTGTAGACAGGCATCAAATAAAACCCAGCCAAACTAACGATGTATTCAGCTTCATTTCTGCCATCGAGCGCTAAACCAAAATCAACAAAGACCTGAAGATCTTCTTTTGAAAGATTGTACTGTTTTACGATTTTTTTAATCTCGGCATTTCGTGATTTTGAATAATTTTTAAGTTCGGCAAATTCTTGCTCCAGAACATCCTGTTCCTTTTTCAAAACGTCAGTAAGTTCCTTTTTATACCATGCTGAATCCCAAGCAGTTCCAAACGTAAAAACCGGCATCCAACCAAAATTTTGTGATAATTTTTCTGATGCACTCTCAACAGAAGTTTTGCCCTTCTTAATTTTCAAAGCCTCACCTAAAACTGCTCGTTTCTCTTCAAGTGTTGTGGAAATTTCTTCGGGCTTGGTCAAAGCAAAAATAACTCGATGGTATTCAACAGAATCTTTCGCAAGACCGAGCTTTTTGATTAGAATACTTTCCATGTGTGGCGTCCAATATTCCTCTCCGAGAAAACCAAACTGGTCGAATACTGTTAGCTCATGAACAATTGAACGGTTCTTTGTATATGCCTTAATAAGACCTTCGTTCGAAATTTCTGAAAGATTTCTTGGGTTAACTTTTGGCAAACTTTTCTTTGCCATCTTTTTTAAACCATAAACTACGCGAATCTTTTTTTCGAGACCTTTGTAATTTTTCTTTTTGATTGCGTCAATTGTTGAATACAGCAATCTGAAATAGGAGAGCGGTACATAGTCATGCAAATAACCATCTTCAAGTGTATTAATCCACAAAAAACCTTTTGGTATTCCAAAAATTTTTTTGAAATTGTCCGAGACTTCTTGGGAAAACCAAGTATCACAATCAAGCGGCAGAAGTGGCCACTTCCCGACTTTAACAAGTTCGGTGTGAAAATAATGATTGTCCATATAGCGGATACTAACGTATTTTGTGAGAGTTTGGAAATACGACGTCCCAGAGAGCCGACGAAGGGTCGAGGGGCTCCCCGTAGAGCGGCATATGGTGCAAATCGAGAAACGGCAAACTATTGCACTCGATTGCACCAACGAGCTTCTGTTCTGTCCACGGCTTTTCAATGTCTTGCATAATGAAATCCACTCCTACAAGGGAGTTGTCGAGCACCCGCGCCAGCTTTTCGAAAATTTTTACATTTTCCGGATGAACCTTGGGAAGCATCTCAGTATTGGATCCACCCTGACCTCTTCCTACTTTTTGATTCAACGTCACAAAACGTCCTTTCTCTGGAATTGCAGTCCAGGATAAATTTTGTCGAGTCAGTTCTTCCTCGGCCTCTTTGTCCAACGCAATTTCATGAAAAACCCAGTTGTGTCGTTTTGGATTAGCATTTTCCTTTTCAACTAGTGCGCGGACAGGGGTAACACCGTCTCCTATTACAAATGGTGGCTCACGCCTGAGTGCGCCTGCAAGTTTGCCGCCGATCAACGTAATGCGAAAGACAAAACCTTGTAATTCTTCTTCAATGACAACCCAGGGTGACAACTGTCGAGCTTTTCGGAAAGCCTTGAGAAGCTCTGTTTCTGTGGAAATGTGCGTCGTCGTATGACGACTGCGAGATCCGAGGTTTGGTTTAGTGATTACCGGATGATTGAGTGTATGAAAAAGTTTCAAAGCGCCGCGTTCGGTCATCGCTACTCCGCCATTGGCAACTGGAATGCCTCCGGCTCGAAATTTCTTTTTCATAGTGACCTTGTTATCCATCCACTCAAGCGCAGCCCGAGAATCTTTTTTTGGTCGAGGCAATCCTTCAAACAAAACTTTTTCTCCTTTAAATTCAGCAATAAAAAGAATGCTCGGGCGATTTAAAATTCTAAACTGGCGCATCTTGATTCCCCGAGCTTCGGCTGCCTTCCACAAACATTTTGTTCGATCGATATTGTCGTCTTCTAGTACATCAGTAATGCGAACCAAATGCACCCACGAAAGCACTCGGAAAATCGCCGGCATAATCATTTCCAATTTCGGAAAAACAATATCAACTACAATATCCTCAAGTTTTCCTAAAGGAGTAGTAATAACTTTTATTAAAAATCCCAAACCAATAGTGGTTCGTGAGGCAAAATGATTGAGTGGTGCAGTGCCACAATCGGGACAATAATTTTTGTTTTTTGTAATAGATGCTCCGCTCATGCGGATAAGTCTAGCAAAATATGCTAAAAATCTCTATAAGTGCTTTCATTGCGACGTTCGAGAGCAAGAATAAATATACCGCTCTCTGTTTTCTGATAGATAATCCGTACTGTACCTTTTCGAACTCGAAATATATCCGTCCGGCCTTTTAACTTTTTAATATCGAGACTAGTGGTATTTCCCTTTTGAATTTTCTGTAAAATTTCTTTGACGAACGCTCGTTCTTTTTCAGAAAGTTTCCGTAACTCCTTGTTAATTCTATCCATAGAATTAGAGACGTGAAATCATTTCGCCAATTTCTACCCCGCCTTTCTTTAATTTCGTAAAATCAATAACTTCTTCCCACAAATTTTCATCATCTACTGGAGAAACTTTAAACACTGGCGAGGAACGACGAACCACGGTGAACGATTCACCTTTATCAACCTTTTTAATATAGGTTTCAATATTATTTCGTAGCTCTTTAAGACCCACGATGTTGCTTTTAGACTTGATTACTTTCATGTGCAAAGTTTATCTTAAGATAAACTTATGTCAAGAAAGCATTTCAACCGAAAGTAAACGTATAGGCATCGAGCCCAGAAGACTCCATTTCAATTTTAAGCGTGTGCTCTTCTACCGTTTTATTTTTAATTAGTTTGTACAAGCGATCCTCTTTTATTTGCGCGGTGCTGTCAGCTGCAACATCTTCCCCTCTTGCATCTGTCACCAAAACTCCATCTTGGTAAATTTTAATCTGGGCTCCTTGTAGTGAACTCGCCACAAAATATACTTCCTGAGCTTTATATCGAAACTCAATAGTAGCTCCAGCCTTTTTATTTTCTGCAAATTCAGGTTGTACGTCCCAATCGCCTCCAAGATACAGAGCGTTTATAGTAGCTGTTTTTGGTAAAGAAAAACTTTGCACACCACTTTTTCCCGCAACTCCATTGCTCAAGTATTGATTACGATCAGAACCAAAATAGGTTTCTGGACTTTCTGGACGTGGTGAAACTAATTCATCGATTTTGGTAACCGAGGTTTTCACCTGACCTGAGAGACCAAACACCTTCATTCGCTCATTGAGCAATTCTACAATTTTATTTTCTTTTTCTTCATACCCCCCTTCCCCTATCGACTTGTGAACAATGAATCCGTCAATGTCGATCAAATATTCTTCCGGCCAATACTGCATGCCATAGGCGCGCGCTGTACTAGCGTTACTGTCGAGTACCACAGGATAGGTAATGCCAAATTTTTTCACGGCCGCGGAAACGTTGGCGTAATCTTTTTCAAATTCAAACTCCGGCACATGGAGTCCGATAATTTCCAAACCTTGATCTTTATATTTGTCATACCAACTTTTGAGATACGGCAACGTTCTCTGACAATTGATACAGCTGTATGTCCAGATATCGAGTAAAATTACTTTTTTACCGATTAAACTTTGAATAGTGAGCGCCAAGGGTTTACCGGTAGCATCAAGATCGGTGTTGATAAATCCGGTAGGACTTACAATTTCTTTTGCGAGAGGATATTTTTTAGATTTTTCAGCCTGACGAAGCGATGCGACTGTAGACAAATCAGGCAAGGTTTTTGAAACATCGCTCGTGCTCGTGGCAACAGAAACTCCAAAAGGAACAATGGCGACAGAATTTCCAGAAATGCGCGCGGGTAATTGATTTTGCAAATACAAAATCGCCCCGACAATACTACAGATTACGATCACGAGCAAAGTTGTATTTTTGGTTCCCATTTCCGGGTTTTTTACTTAAGCAAAAACTGATTTAATAATTCAAAGCTGGCAATCCGACTTAAATTTCCGGTAAAAATTAAAATACCGAGAATTACAAGTAGCGCTCCGAAGAAAATATTGACGTACTTGAGTGTTGTTGCGTATTTCTCAATGAGCGTGGAAGCTTGGCTGGTAAAAAATCCGATTACTAAAAATGGCAACCCTAAACCTAGGGCGTATGCCAAAAGCAACACAAAGGCTGAACCAGGCTGGCTTGCCGCCAAACCTAAAATCGCTCCGAGCGCCGCGCCAACGCAGGGCGTCCAACCAGCAGCAAAAGCCAAACCAAAAAGAAATGAGGTGACATATTTTGAATGAATGCCGGTTTTAACTTTAAATGTGTGAGGCTGATCAAGGAAGGAAATTTTTAAAAGACCAGTGAGATACAGACCAAAAAGAATTACCAAAAGGCCGCCGGCTCGAGACAACCAAATTTGAACGTCGTAGGCCACAGAAACAAGAGCGGTGTTAAGTAAGACCCCAAGAAGCGCGAACACAACAGAAAATCCCACGACAAAAAATAATGAGTTTAAAAAAATATCTTTCTTTTTAACATCTCCCCCATTAAGAGAGCTTCCAGCTAAATAGGAAAGAAATCCGGGAATGATTGGCAACACGCAGGGTGACGCAAAAGAAACTAAACCCCCGACAAAAGCTATATAGAGTGAAAAGGAATTCATGTGAGAATTATATCATGAGGCTTTATATAACTTGAATTAGAGTCTCCACTGTGCTTAAATATACTAACAACGTTACTCAACGTTTGAGCAACAAAAACTAATAATGAGAATAAATCATCAGATTCGGGTAGCCGAAGTACGAGTAGTTGGAGAAGACGGTCAAAACTTCGGTGTCATGACACTCCAAAATGCCATAACTCAAGCTCAATCCCAAGGGCTTGATCTTATTGAAATTTCTCCAAACGCCGTGCCACCGATTGCCAAAATCATGGACTATGGCAGATACCAGTACACAGAGAGCAAAAAACAAAAGGCTTCGAAAGCCAAGGTGCAAATTACTGAAGTGAAGAGTGTTCAGATCAAGGTTGGTACTGGAGATCACGATTTGGAACTTAAAGCCAAAAAAGCTTCTGAGTGGTTGAAGGATGGCAACCGCGTGAGAATCAATCTTTTCCTTACGGGCCGTTCAAAATTTATGGATATGAAATTCCTTGAGGAAAGGATCAACCGTGTTTTGCGATTGGTGACTGAACAATACAAAATATCTGACACCGCTAAAAAAGGACCAAAGGGTGTCTCTCTCATGATTGAGAAAGCCTAAGTAAAATAACGAGCAAAGCGAGTATATTTTACTTACCCTCCCACTATTTTCACCCAGCTTTACTTTCTACCAACGTTCTGGTAAAGTGTTCTTCACTGGCTAAATTAACACTATAGGGCAGTTTCTGAAAATGGTGGGAGGGTCATTATTTTCTAAACTCGCTAACCTGCTTAACAGCAGGCAGACTCATTAAGAAAATATATGAAAACCAACAAATCATACGCCAAACGGCTTAAAGTAAGCAAAAACGGCAAAATAACGGCTCGAAAAGCGGGTCAAAACCACTTTAATGCCAAGGAGTCGGGGCGTTCTCAAATGAAGAAGAATCGTTCAATGGCTATTCAGATGACAAACCAACTAAGAAGCCGATTTCTTAACGGTGTCAGTAAATAGTTCCCTCTTTTCTTTATCTTTTAACTTTAACCTTTCAACTTTAAACTTATTTTATGACCCGAGTAAAAAAAGCAGTCAACGCGCTCAAGACACGCCGCAATATGTTAAAGCAGGTAAAAGGTTACCGCTTTGGACGTGGCACCAAAGAAAAGATGGCACAGGAAGCGATCTTCCACGCTGGAACCTACGCCTTCGCTCATCGTCGCGATAAGAAAAATGATTTCCGAAAACTTTGGAATGTAAAAATTAACGCCGCCCTTGGTGAACTTTCCTACAGTAAATTTATTGGGATGTTGAAGAAAAAGAATATTGAGCTTGATCGAAAAATTTTGGCTGATCTCGCAGAACATTCTCCTGAGACTTTTAAAAAAGTTTTGGCACACGCAAAGTAGAATTAGGAATTTAGAATCATGAATCACGAAAAATCCCGCCGCGCAAAGCGCGGCGGGATTTTTATTATTCCAACTCAACAGTTTCCCCTTGCTCCGGATGTATGGCACTGATACCAGCATAATCACGTAAACGCTGAACTAGAAAATTAGCGGACTTTGGCTCCCCCATTACCACAAAAACTTTTTTCACGGTTTGAGCGGTATTCGCGGCAAATTCAATCAAATGGTCAGAGTCTTTGTGCGAAGAGTAGCCAGAGATATTTTCAACGTGGGCGCGCACCGCAATTTTTTGGCCATTAATATGAACCTCCCTTGCGCCGTCTTGAATGATCCGACCAAGACTGCCCGCAGCTTGATAGCCAACAAATAAAATAGTGTTTTCCGCACCAGGTAAATAATTAACTTCATGATGCAAAATTCGTCCACCGTGGGACATACCCGAACCAGCGAGGATAATTTTCGGAGCTGGGGCGTGAAGAATGGCTTTTGATTCTTCAGAGTGTGGCGTGTACTTTAGTCTGGGAAATTTAAAAATATCATGTTCTGCCATAGCGGCTACATTCCAATTCTCTTTCATTGATTGGTAGACTTTTGTTACTTCAATCGCCAACGGAGAATCTAAATACACAGGAACAATCGGGATTTCGTGCGCCTCTTCGAGTTCGTGAAATTCATATAAAAGAACTTGAGTTTTTTCAAGCGAAAAAATTGGAATAATGAGGGTTCCCTTTCGTTGCACTGACTCGGTAATAATATCTTTGAGGTGTCTGCGGCGAGAAGTTTGATCTTCGTGATTGCGATCTCCGTACACACTCTCCATCACCATATAGTCAGCATCAGTAATTGTTTCGGTGTCACGCAAAATGGGAGTTGGAGTATTACCCAAGTCCCCCGTGAAAACAATTTTTCTTTTTTCTCCAGCTTCATTCAAAAAAGAAATTTCGTACATAGAAGAACCCAAAATATGCCCGGCATCTTTTAAATACACACTAACGTTTTCCGAAAGTGAAAAATTTTGGTGGTACGGAATATTCCCCCAAAGTCTGAGAGCTGCTGAAACGTCTTTTTGCTCGTAAAGTGGAAGCGTACCCTTCCTCCTGCATTCCTCCTCAATCAGCTTTAAAGCATCGTTGAACATAAGTTCAGTAATGGCGTGGGTTTCGGGTGTACTGTAAATCTTCCCGCGAAAACCATCTCGCACAAGTTTGGGAATTCTACCAATGTGATCAATGTGAGCATGCGTTACCAACAAAAAATCAATCGAGCTAGGCTCATACGGAAAAGAACTCTGATTTTCCTCATCAGCAAAATTTGATCCTTGGACCATGCCACAATCTACCAAAATTTTTAGCCGATGCTTCTGATCGGCTCCCCGAACCGCCTCGGCATCGGGGCTACCCCCGACTTCTAAGAGAAAATTAGCGCCCGTTACACTTCCCACTCCCCCGAAAAAACTAAGTTGAGATTTTTGAGACATAGTAATTTATAATTTATGATCCGGACTTTTTAACGAATATCGATATGCAACATAACTGCCAATAACACCAAACGTGAGATCTTTAACAACATCGAGCGGATAACTGCCAATCGAGTTATCTGTGAAGCCATTACAATATTCAAAAATTTCCCACACCCCGCCAACAATGAGCACGCTAATAAGAGCAACGAGGAGGACAGTGTTGGGCTTTGGAGAAACGCGGCTTTTGCGATACAAGAAAAAAATCCCGAGAGAGGCGAATCCCAAACACAATCCCCCTAAAAAGTGAAGGATGTTGTCAAACCACCAGTAGTGCCAGTACAAGAAAAAAGTCACCGCGAGCGTGTGAAGCGCGGCCACGATGACCGCAACAAAAAATGACAGGCGAAGTAACGCGGATGATGACATGCAAGAAGTATACTAAAAGAACCGAGCTAAAGCGAAACACCTTCCCGATGTACATCGGGAAGGTGTTTTCGATTAGGGTTATCGTGAGATAGTCACCTAGCACAAGGCTAAGTGGGTGACCGCAATTGCATTCTTCAGAACGCTTCTCGTTGCTACGAATTTTTTCGTCTCAATGAGAAGCGCTCATCTGATTGCAACAATGTAGGTCTCCCTTAAAAATTGTTATAGAGTAACTATCTCAAATAACCCTACTTTCTATTATACTCCTCTTAAAATAAATGCAAGCTTGATAGAACTTCACGCTCGGCGCCCTTCGTCGTTGCTTCACGATTTTGCTCCTGCGGTGTATATGAATACACCTTAATCACAAAATCGCTTGCGCCTCGAATTGCATCCGAGCGCGAAATTCTATACCTTAAATTACTTGCAACTTTAAAATGCTTTGTTATTGTGGCACGTAGAAAACGTTCCAAAATATTATGCCTGCCAAAAAAGGCCATCGTTATCCCGTCCTGTGGAAATTTAGCGAGATTGTAGCCAAAAGAGAACTTCAACAGCTAGCAAAGGACGTTGGCTCACCAACAATAATCATGACGCCAAAATCCCTCGGCGCTAGCCAGAAGCGCAAATACCGTGAACTCCTTCGCTTCCACGAGCGTAATGTGCGGGAAAAATTTGGCATACCTCTTCGTGAAGCTTTGATGTCACTGACATTTGGGGAAAGGATTAGGTTGTATATCAAAATTCCGGATCGGCGGCCAATCGATCTTTCGTCCTATACGCCAAAACCCTAATTCGCCGAGCGAATTAGGGTTTTTATCTTAAATAAATACACGCGAGATCATTCCATAATTCCGTCCAAATTGACATCGTACAAAATTCCTTCTTGCACCAAACGGTATTTCAAAATTTCACTTTCTTTAAACCACAATCCAATTTCACGCTGAGCTTCTTCTACTGAATCTGAACAATGAATTAAGTTTCTGACAGCGCGATCGTCAACCGCTGAAATTCCATAGGAGTCAGTTGTGAGATCACCGCGGATGGTTCCAACATCAGAGGTTGAAGGTTCGGTACTACCAGTAATTTTTTTAACTACTGCTACGGCCTGATTACCTTCCCAGAC
The DNA here is from genome assembly GCA_040390045.1 of Patescibacteria group bacterium. Taxonomy (NCBI): domain Bacteria; species Patescibacteria group bacterium. Next base: position 66,359 of record JAZJZC010000002.1, on the reverse strand, counting down.
AAGCATCACTACAGGACCAGAGGTCATAAATTTCACCAATTGGCCGATGATCGCTTTTCCATACTCAATCGGCTCTTTATCCACCGTTTGACCAGAACTTTTCTTGTCTTCGTAAATTTTTGTTCCCTTTTTCAAAAACCAGGCATCATCTTTGTTATAGTGTTTCCAAAAAACTTTTTCATCCCCCATGCCAAATTTCATTGCTACGAGTTTGAGCCCTGTGCGTTCATATCGTTCAATAATCTCGCCGAGTAAGGTTCTTTGGACTCCATCGGGCTTGATAATGACAAAGGTTCTTTCGGTTTTTGGGTGGTTCATTTTATTATGAGCTGTTAGTTAATAGCTGGTAGCTTATAGGGTTTTGGACAAAAAAGCAATTCTCATTAAAAATTATTCAAAATTCTTTCTCATCAAAATTTGGGTATGAACTTGACCGTCGCCTTTTTCTCCTTTTTTCCCATCAAACTCTTCGAATCCCATCTTTTTGTATAAGCCTATAGCCGGTAATGCATCTTCAATAACATCAAGCTCGATGTTTTTTGCGCCACGCATTTTTGCTTCATCAAAAACTTTAGTAATTAAAGTCTTGCTAAAACCTCGTCCTGCCATTTCTGGAATGGTATACACTCGTCTTAATAGAAACCGACCAACAGGTTTTTCTTGTAACCCTGCCATTGCCACAATCTCTCCATTTTGCTCAATACCAAACATTTTTATACTAGGATCACCTAATTTTTCTCGCCAGTAGGCTTCACCTTGCTCGGGTTCTTTGCGCACAGATGTTCCCCACGCCGCCGCATCAGTCTCGAAACCCCTCAAGCGAAGTTTTTTATACTTTTCCCATTTTTCAGGCGTCAACTCAACAACAGGTTTATCTATTTTTTCTAAAGCCTCTTCATTCCTTATTGCATCCGTAGTGGCCACTATCGAATCAGATGGGTTTTGGTTGGGATTTAAACTGCTTCTGACCTTCCTAATTTTTTCCTTATCACGCTCGCGAGCCAATAAACTATCCTGAGCTACGGAAGTATCTTTTTCTTTCTCTGCTTGTGGCCTAACTTGAATGATTTCTTGTTTTGATACCCCCTCTAGAGAATCAAGCGAATTTGGTTCTGGAAACATTTCAGACATATTCTTATACTTAACCCTTGATATATGATTAAAAATCTACATTCTTACCATCAAAATCTGGAGATGAACGAACAGGTTTTGATTCAGAGTTTGCTTCTTTAGTGGCCGGCTGATGACGTAGACCACTTTGCATATCTAAAAGTTCCCGCTCTCTCGGTGTGTAATCTGAATCAACAATCGGAATAGAGGTACCGTTTACCGTAGCGGCAGTTGGAACCAAACCTCCCACAATTTCTATTTTAAAATTTTTTGATACATCCACACTGATTCCTTTCTTCTGAGCCAATTCGAGCACCCTCATTTTCATCCCTTCCTGAAAAAGAGCGGCGTCGGCAGCATCCACATATCCCTTGTTTAGTAATTGATAATAACCTTGAAGAAAAACATTGCTGGAGAGTTCTGCTCCCTTAGCTACGGCTTGTTCATTATCCAAAATCATTTTATTGATATGCGCATTACGCTCACTGAGTTGTTTATGCTGTTCCGCCAATCGGCCACCAGCATTACGCGTTTCAACGCGAGTATGGCTTGGATTGTCTGAAGTCTTTGACGCATCATTCTTATCGTCTGGAGAACAGCCTTCCGCAGAAAGAACCGCCACAGCAACTGCGCCTAGCGCCACACCCTTCTTCAACGTATCTCTCAAACTATCAGATTGTTTTTGATTTGGTTCTGGGAATTTTTCGGACATGATTTTAACTTTAAACTTTTTAACTTCAAAACTTTTGAACTACTTTTGGTATTTTTTCATAATCTCCGCTTCTACCTCTTCTCGATCGCGGCCGAATTTCAAATAGGAAAGTTCTTTCAGTTTCTCGATGTTATCTCGATTGCCGACTGGCGGCGCCATGGTTTCAATATTGAAGGGCTTCACAGGACGTCCATTTACCAAAAGTTTCAAATACGCATTGCGGTTGTCCAAATTGACGATATCGTGCTCTGTAAAAACCGGTTCCAACTGTTTAGCCAAAAATTCCGCGTCCTCAGATCCAACCCGAAACACGGCCAAAGAACCGACGTTGCCAAACACTGCGTCTTTAATCTCATCCTCAAGTTGGGCGATGAACTGGTGAGCGACATGAAGCGAGAGTTTGTACTTGCGAGCCTCGGAAAGAATCGTGGCAATTGAATCAGTCGTAATATTTTGGAATTCGTCGATATAGAGATAAAACGGCGGCAAATCTTTTCCGTATGAATCAACCCGCGACAACGCCGCCATTAAAATCTTGCCGACTAAAATAAGACCAATGAGGTTGGCGTTGATATCTCCCAGTCTGCCTTTGGCCAAATTAACCAAAAGAATTTTTTTGTTATCCATAATTTCGCGGAAATTGAAACTGGATTTTTCTTGGGCGATAATCGGACGCATGATGTCGTTCGCCAAAAAGTTGTCGAATTTGGAAACGATGTAGGGCACGATGTTGGCCAGTGACGCTTCCCCACCCGCTTTATCCGCCACTTCGCGCCAAAACTGGGTAACGATTGGATTATTACACTTGGCCAATTTCATTTCACGAAAGGTTTTGTTGGCAAGCACGCGAGAAACATCGAGAAGGGTGTTGCCTGACTCTGGGTCTTCAATCGTTAAGAGAACGGCGTTGCGGAAATACTGTTCGAACATCGGACCTCCCGCCGTTTTCATATCAAACAGTTTATTGAAAATGCTTAACATTTCGTTGACCACGAAGGTTTTCTGTTCAGGAAATCTCAAATCGTACTCAAGCATGTTAAGCGCCATCGGACGCGCGGTGTTGCTCGGATCAAAGTAAATTAAATCTTCGTAGCGGTTCGGCGGAATAGAAGCCAAAATATCCTGAATATCGGCGCCGTGGGGATCAATCATACAAACCCCTTCCCCATTTTGAATATCCTGCACGATCATGTTTTTCAAAAGCGTGGTTTTACCAGTTCCGGTTTGCCCAATGACGTAAAAATGACGTAAACGATCTTCCTTGGTCATGAACACCTTAGTCTCAACCGAGCGGTCGCGGTTGACGCCCAGTATCACTCCTTCGTGTGGGAGGTCGAGCGGCGCGGCGGCTGAGCCTGCTTTCGCATGTTTTAACTGCGGACTCGACTGGATACGACTCGACGGGAAGTGCATCATGGTCGTCACCTCTTTGAGATTAAGTGGCACGGCATCATCGTCTCCAAAAATTCTAAAAGAAAAAGCGTGCAAAAATTCCGTGAGCTTCGATTTATTTTTAATCTGTCTGAAAGAAAGTTTATTACCGTGAGTGTTTTCAAATTGATTGAATGCCGCTTCAAGATCACTCAAAATAGCTTCGGCTCGAGCGTCATTTTCTGCCGAGGCGACAACCCGAATCGAAGTCAAAAGCATCGGACTGCTCACTTTATTCTTCACCTGTTCAATTGCCACATCATCGAGTTGCGGGTTAGTTGAGCGGTTTTCCTTTTTCTTCAGCTGTTTGGCGTCTCGATTGGTAATGATATCTTTAGCCTCCTTCATAATAGCGCCGAAGATAGTCATGCGAATGTCGGTGGCACGCGAAACCGATGAACCTTTCTGTAATTTCTGCAAAGCTTCTCGATATTTTTCGAGGTACATGTGTGGAGCTGGGCGAAAAACCATTTGCACTGCGGCGCCTTCACCATGCTTTTTGATTTTTGAAAAACCGTTGAGCAGTACGTTTAGAGGATCAACAGTAAATTCCTCATAAGTTTTAAGTGGAAACACCGGCTTTCTTCCAGAATATGCCTGTGAAGCAATCGAAACACCGGATTCATTAAATATATTATAATCATTTTTGGCTTCCTTGATTTTAGCGTTATGAAAAATCGACATAATCTGCTTTTCAAAAAGCGCGCGCTTACTATCGGGCACTGAAACATAAAAAATAAATTCTTCACTACCGTTGGCATTAGCAATTTCCACACTGAATGAGTCACTGTTCGATTTGCCGTCAGGCGAAACGCTCATCATGCCGGCGTAAAATTGCTCCATGCCAGCAATCAGGTCCTTTAATTCTTTTTCTCCATCTTCTTTTGAAAGTTCAGGCAAACTGATTTCATAGAGCGTGCTATGAAAAGCCTTTGCAAGCGGGGTTTTTTCCTGCAAACCTTTGATCACAAACCCTGCTTTAACATACTGAACTAAAAATCGATGAAAATCATCTTCCAGGTGAAAATCCCCGAGTTTTTGAATAATACTCAGAGTGTTTTTTATGCCTTTCTCTTCAAGCACAGCAATCAGTTCTTCAATTTTTTTATCATGCTCTTCCGGAGAAAGTTCGAGAACAATGGCTTCCTTGTGCACCTGCTCCAAAGCATAATTAGGTGCTAACACTTTTTCTACAGGTTTGGCGGCATATTCTTTAAGTACCCTACTCGCAGCCACATCAGGAGCTTGTTCTGTTCCAACTTTTTTGGCTTCAACTTGATGCCGAGAAACTTCCTCACGCAAAAATTTCAGTTCATCTTCAGGAGAACTAAACTGTTTGGTCTCAACGCCCAGAGATCGATTTTCCATATAGGAGAAATTATACCCTATTTTCTGAAGATAGTGATAGTGAAAACGCCCCAATCCGCGGCGGCAGATTGGGGCGTTTTCGGTATTAGCTCAAACTCACTCGTGCCTGCTTAAGCTTAATCATATCCGTAGTCTTACTTTCAGCTGACTTGAGCATTTGAAGTTTTGCTAAAACGTCTTTGAGGTACTCCTTATACTCATCATCAATAGCATTCATGACCTTCATGTGAATTAGGGCATACTCAGCATACGCCGCTCCTTTTTGCTCTTCAGAAATATTGTCGAAAAAGTTTTTCAAGAGCTCAGCCGCTTCCTTGCCTTTCTTTTGAGCTAAAAGCTCTTCCAATTTTTCTGTATCAATGTCGGCCATAAATTATTTTGTGAGATTAATAATGAGACGCTTAATTAAAAGTCTTTTCGGGCCTTTCTCTGCCTCAACACCGTCCTTGCCAGCCAATATACCCTCCAAAATATTCACAACAAAAGCTCGTGATTCGCCTTGATCTTTAGCGCCTACTTTTTCTGCAAATTTCTCGAGAGATTTAGCGAGCTTTTCCGAGGCTCCGTCACTAAAATTCAATTTCTTAACGGTTTCAACTATTTTACCAGTAATAACTCCCTCTACCGCCGTATCAATTCTTTGTCTGACCGTCTCTTCTGTCTCACCGTTAAGGTAATCTGCCCCAGAGCCCGATTCGGAATCTCTGCTGGCAATTAACTTTTCAAGATATTTTCTGCCTTGTTCAATTTTCTCTAGTCCAGCCTTCGGATCAATGAGACTCTTTAATTTTTCCTGAGCTTTTGCCTGAGCAATTCTAGTAATCTCTCCAGCGAGTGGAGTGTTTCGGAGAATTTCCTGACGCATTGACGCATAACGCTCCTTTGCCTCGGCAAGCGCTACTTTTGTAGCTCCAGCTTCTTTTTGGGCCTCTAGATTAGCCTGTATATCTTCGTCAATATCCTTAAGTTCATTTTCAAAAGATTTTTGTCGTTTGTCCAAAGATTTGCCTGCAAATTTTGCGAGAAATGGAAATTTTTCCTGTTTCTCTAAAATACCACGCCATGTATCACCCCTTGTTTCTATAGCGTCCGAAGCTTTTTCCTTCAAATCAGCCTGTCTTTTTAGCAATTCTCCGTGCTCATCTTGCAAATTTTTCAAGTCAACATTAGCCACATCGGCCACCTGCTTCTCAAGTGCCGCAATTTCAGCCGGGCCGTTTTTAATTCTGGTCAATTGTCCCTCAAACTCGCTGATCAATTCAGGGTTATTTTTTACCTGATCTTCAATAAATTTAGCAACTGATGCGAGCTCGGTAGGAGAAAGTTTATTCTCCGTTTCTAATTCGAATTGTTGTTTGAAAAACTCCTGCAATCCTCTTGAAACTGTATCTTTCTTTTGAAATGTTTCAAATCGTTGCTTAATAGCGTCAACATCATCGAGACTGTTCTCAATACCAGGAATCTCGTTTAAATACTGCACAAACTTAGCGTTCTTCATGGCAACGTCAATGTCGAAAGGTGGTGTTTCAATGACTGGAGGCTTCTTTTCCGGAGCTGGATTATCCATAGTTTTAAATTAGTTTATATCTGGAAATTGTACTCCCCCTCTCTCAAAAGAGCAATCAGCGAGAGAGAAGCTAATTAACAACACCTCGGTGCAACAATCTTTGGTAAGTAGCCAAAGAACTTTCTGCTTTTATTCGATCGACAGCTCCTTTCCTGTGGTTTGCAATTACATCCACAAAATCGTTCAAAAAAGCAAAACTGACAAGTCGCTCGTAGGAAAGTTTGTTACCGGATTTTTCTTCGTAGGCAGAAACGATGTATTGGAAATAATCCGGGAAATCCCTGATGTATCGAGAAAATTCTTTGGCCACCTCGCCAAATTCTGCGGCGCCAAAATCAATAATTCCGGAAATTTTTTTTTCTTTAATGAGAATATTTTCGTGGTGTGAATCATTATGAAGAAACTGAAAGAATTGTTTATCTTGAGTCCTGTCGAAAATCACTTTGGCCTCCTTCGCCAGAATTTTAAATTCCTCAGGGACATCGGGGTCGAGAATCAATCGACCAAAATCAGCAGAAACTTCAGGGTGAAGGTCGGAAGACATATTGATCTGGATATTCATTGGCTCCAGCATCTCCTTGGTAACTTTCTTGCCAAGTTCTGCGTGAAAAAATCCTAACGCGCGACAGGTGTTGATCTTTTCTTCCTCTGAAAAAAGTGACCATAAACCCAAAAGCATTTCGCCCTCGATGTATTCATAGGCAAACATTTTAGGATTCTCAGAAACAAAAATCACCCGTGGCGTAGGGATAGATAAGTCGAGATTTTGTAATAATCGCAATAGAGCAGCTTCAACAGAAAGATCGTTTTCTTGCTTGGAAGCCCCGGCGTCAGTTCTTTCTTTTTTGATACTATATTTGGCGCTCTTGCGAGTTCGAGCGTAATAGACATCGTTGCAGTAGCCTTTTCCTTTTAACGAGAAGTCTGCAATTTCTTCACCAAGAAGTTCTTGAATTTTTAATTTGAGCTGTTCTTCTTGATTCTCCATAAAACCTTTACTGAGTTAAAATTTCCGCCTCTCCATCTGTAATGACAATTGTTTTTTCAAAGTGGGCACTTCGTTTGCCATCCGCTGTTCTGTAGGTGTAACCGTCCGGTGCGAGAAGAACCTGCTTGCCTCCCTCATTGACCATGGGTTCAATGGCAAGCACCATACAGGGCTTTAAAACAGGCCCGGATGTCCGCTTACCGTAGTTTGGCACATAGGGATCTTCGTGCACTTTGTAGCCAACGCCGTGTCCTGCAAGCTCTTCCACAATGCCGTAATTGCCGGCCGATTTAATGTAACTTTCAATGGCAAAACTAATTTCTCCCACGCGACTACCGGCTCGCGCTTTTGCAATGCCTTCCGCCAACGCGCTTTCCGTCACTGACAAAAGTTTTTTGGCCGACGCATCAATTTTCCCCACGGCGACGGTCACCGCCATATCGGTGAATAATCCCTTGTGAACAAGACCCATATCAAGTGACACGATGTCACCTTCTTTCAAAATTTTAGACGATTCATTTGGAATACCGTGAACAATCTCATCGTTAATCGAAACACACAACGAAGCTGGGTAAGGACGGTTGGCGCCGTAGGGTTTGTAATTAAGAAATGCAGATTTGTCTCCGCCTTCCTTGACCAATTTTTCGGCAAGTGCGTTCAACGCGAGTGCAGTTTGTCCCGGATGAACTTCGGCGGCCAGTGCATGCAAAATCTCCGCGAGACGTTTCCCACCCTCGCGTAAAATCGCAATTTCTTCTGGAGTTTTAATTGTAATATTCATAAAAAGTTAAAATCCGAAATCCTAAGCACGAAATCCGAAACAATATCTAAATTCTAATTTAAAAAATTTTAAACATTTAAATTTTCGGGGTTCGTTTCGAATTTCGAAATTAGTGCTTCGAATTTATCTTATGGTCGTCCCAACAAAAGATTTTCCCTCAAAATAGTTTTTCAAATTATCCAAATTGGCACCGTTCATAATTACCACTTCAAGACCGAGTTTCTGAGCCTCTTTTGCGGCAACCGGATCAAACGGCCAATTGCCGCCCGGAGACCACTCAGCTTCTGGAAAAATTTTTCCGAAATCGCTCCACGAAATTTTTTCAAGTTTTTTAGCATCCGGAAATCTCTTAGGATCTTTGTCGTACAAATAATCAATATTGGATAAATTAATAATCGAGTACGCTTCAGACTCGCTCGCCAAAAGAACAGCGTCGTAATCACTGCTGTGTCCTGGCACTCTTCCCGCTCCAATAGCAATCGAAGTTTGTACGTTAGGTAATACACCATCATCAACAATAACTGAAGCGTGGGCAAGATCGGCAAAAACCACCCGAATGAGCTCGGCGTTAATTTTGGTAGCGGAAATACCAATCCAATCCAAGTCATCTTTACTCGGAGAAACGATTTTTACTGCGGCATCCTGATATCGGCGACAGGTCTTACCACCTCCCGCAATAATCACAAATTTTTTTCCGAGTGCAACCTGAGCCTTGATAAGCTCACTGAAAGACTTTAGGAAATTGACATCGAGCTCACCTGGCACGATCAGCGAGCCGCCGAGAGAAATAATAATGGGATTTTTCATATTTAAAAACGTAAAGCTTTAATGATGTCTGCATGCACACTTTCGATAGACTGCTCACCGTTAATCGTAAAGGTTTCGTAATTTTCTTTATTCTTAAAATAATTCATGGCTGGAATAACCTTGTTAACGTACTCATCAAACCTTTTTTCGATTCCCTCTTTGGTATCATCATGCCTGCCACGTAATAAATTTCGCTTCATGGCTTCCTCACGACTCAATTCAATGTAGATAAGTTTTACGTTTTTTCTTTTGTAAAATTTTACCACCTCATCGAGGCACTCTGATTGGGCGATCGTTCTCGGATACCCATCGGCAATAAGATCTTTTTCGTCTGTAAGATCGCGAATGAGCAAATTGGTAAAAATAGAATTGGTCAAAAAATCAGGTTGCAATCCGCCGGCGTTAAGCGTCGTAACAACCAAAGAGCCTGTCAACGTTTTTGACTCGATGATTTTTCGATACTCGTTACCCGGATATGCGTACACCACCTCCCGATTAAATCGAGCCTTCAAAAAATCCTGCAGGAGTTTAACCTGAGTTCCCTTACCTGAACCAGCGATACCAAAAAATACGAATGTATTGCCTTGCATGGCTTAAGAATAGCTAATTTACGGCTAAAAATCAAAATTTTCATTTGTATGAAAAATATGTTTTAATTGTCTGACATATGCTAAAAAAGAAGATCATATCGATAACCGGCACACTCGGTAGTGGTAAATCAAGCACTGCTGATCTAGTTGCAAAAAAACTTGGATTTAAACGTTTTTCTGCTGGAGACTTTACTCGAAAAATTGCGCTTGAGATGGGCATTTCATTGAATGAGCTTTCTAAAAAAGAGGAGGAAGATAAAAGTATAGATTTGAGAGTGGACGAAGAATTAACGAAGGCGGGAGAAACAGAAAAAAGTGTTATTGATGCTCGCATGGCCTTTCACTTTATTCCGAATTCTTTCAAAGTGTACCTTGAACTTCCGCCGGAGATAGCCAAGGGTAGAATCTTAAAAAATATTACAGAGAATCCGCTGCGCCAGCAAAGTGAAGATGCCAAAACCCCTGAAGAAGTTTACGAAAAAATAATCCAGAGATTAAATAGTGAGAAAAAAAGATATACAGAATACTATAACATTGACCACACCGACAAAACTAAATTCGACCTCGTGATAAACACCAATGAAAATAGTCTTGAAAAAGTTGCAGATACTATTGTCTCGAGCTATAAGGACTGGATTGCTGGCTAAAGCTGAAAATTTGCTATACATCGTTTGACATTCCACTATGAATGTGATAGTTTGATTTTTAGTCGTTCTTCTCAACTGGCTCTTCCCGTTCTCGGAATGAGGGCAGATTGAGAATCAACAAAACCAGACTAAAAACTGGGTCATTGGAACCTATGAGCGTCTACACCGCACAGATAAAAGATGAACACCCTATCGACAAATACCGTCCTAAAACAATTCCCCTGGCTCACCGGCTATATTGAAAAAGTCCACGAACGAAATGGCGGCTTGGAAATCAGGCCGACAATCGAGAACGTGAGGGTAGAGGGAATTACTCTGGAGCTCCTCGAAAAAGGGACCGACCGCAACTGGTCTCGATACCACTTCCTACTAGACAAGGATGGCAATGAACTCCTTGAGGTTGGCAGTAAAATCGTCAGGCATTGGATTTTTTGGCGGAAAAAAATCATCCTCGACAACGTGAGCGTAGGTGATAGTTTCACCGGTTCGGAAATGCTCGGAGAAGTTTGCTTCATCCTGGCGTTTGAGTGGAACTGGGCGACCTTGCACAAACTGCCTACATCGTTCACTTTACGCGACTGGCTTGGGCAACAGAAATTTCACGCACAGCATGAACTGAGAAAAAAGCTTGCGGAAATTGACGAGCCAAGAAATTGACCTTGCTTTCTCATCGCCCAGGCATAAATCTGGGCGATTTTTTTGTAAAAAACTGTACGATATATCGTACAGTTTTTTCTTATTCTTGATTCGTGAACCTGCCTGCCGGCAGGCAGGTCTTAAATCCTGATTCTTCCTTTTAATACTCCCGCATTGAGAGCTGAGCCTCCACCTTTTTAACGAGATCGAGAACCACTGAAACCACAATGAGAAGCGCTGTACCTCCGATAGCAAGCGAAGCAATACCAGTAAACGCCTTAACGGCGAGCGGCAAGACTGCAATGACACCGAGGAAGAGCGCACCAACAAGCGTAATGCGGGTCAAGACTTTTGAAATGTACTCTGAGGTAGCCTGACCTGGACGAACGCCGGGAATAAAGGCGCCGCTTTTCTGAAGGTTGGTTGAAATTGAATCCGGGTCAAACGTAACAGCCGTATAAAAATAGGTGAACAAGAAAACCAAAATAAAGTAAGCAGAGGCGTAAAACAACTGATTGGAAATCAATCCGAGCACAAAGGTAGAAATGCTTTTAACTGTTGGATTAGCAACGTTCGAGAGGAAGTTAAAAATAAGTTGAGGGAAAAGAAGAATTGAAAGAGCGAAAATGATTGGAATTACTCCAGCCTGATTAACGCGCAATGGGAGGTAGGTTGAAACACCGCCGTACACTTTGTTACCGCGAACTCGTTTTGCATAGGTAATAGGAATCGGTCGTTCAGCTTCAGTGACAATCACCACACCCAACACAATAAGTGCGGCGGCTACCACAAATCCTAAGTAGAGTGGAATCTGAGCCACATCAAAGTTGACCAAAGTTTGACTAATAACCGTTGGGAGACGAGCCACGATACCGGCAAAGATAATGAGTGAAAGTCCGTTACCAATACCAAATTCGGTCATCAGCTCTCCAAGCCACATAAGAAGCATAGCACCCCCGGTAACTACAATCACATTCACCAAGCGAGCGAAAAGGGTTAGGTCACCCAAAACACCTTGTCTCTCAAGCAAAATAAGAAAGCTGAAAGCTTGCAGGATAGCGAGTGGCACGGCAATCATTCTGGTGTACTGTGCAAATTTTAATTTACCCGCTTCCCCTTCCTCTTGATAGAGCGCCTTAAGTCGTGGAGACATCATGGTCATAAGTTGCATGATGATTGAACCGGTGATGTATGGACCAACGCCGAGCATGACGATTGAAAGATTGCCAAGTCCTCCACCAGAAAAGACATCGAGCAAACCTAGAAACTGGTTACCAGCCAAAAGCGCATGAAGCTTGAGCGAATCAATACCCGGAATTGGAATAGCGGCCAAGAGTCTGAAAACTATCAATAAAACTAAAATAAACAAAACCTTCTTTCGCAAAAGACGATCTTGAAAAACTAATTTGATTTTGTTGAAAAAATTGTTCATAAAATACTAAATACAAATCTTTACGAATATACGAATGTTTACAATTTGTACTTTTGTACTAATTTGTATTTCGTATTTACGCTATCGTCCCTCCCGCCTTCTCCACTTTCGTTCGAGCAGAAGCTGAGACGGCGCACCCTGAGATTGTAAATTTTTTTGTGATCTCCCCTGTTCCAAGAATTTTTACTTTTACAGTATCTCCTTTTCTCATTTCAATGAGACCTTTGGTGGCCAGCGTTTCAGGATTAATAGTCTCCCCTGCTCCAAAATGTTTCTCTAAAAGATCCAAGTTCACAGGAAGCGCTCGCGATTGGAAAGATTGGAAAATATTTTTTCCTCGTCCGCGAAGTTTCGGAACGCGCTTAATCATGTCTCGAAGTTCTGGTCGAACTTTGTGTCCGGCGCGCGCTGTCTGTCCCTTACCTCCACGTCCAGAAGTCTTTCCGCGTTTAGAACCGCGACCAACTTGAATGCTGCGTTTGTTAGGGTGAACTCTTTGTAATGTGTTGCTCTGCATAAATTTTAAATTATTTTAGCCAGTGTTTCTTCAGCGGCCAAAGTTTCAGGAACAATATCTTTAGTGACCACAACCACATCAGCAGTCTTCTTGATTGGAGTCGCAAATTCTCCCAACGCTTTGATAGTGGCACGAGCAATGTTCAATTTATTTTTACTACCAGAGAAAATTTTACCAGCAACATCTCGAACGCCAGCCAACTCCAAAACATCTCGGAGGGCGCTTCCCGCAATCAATCCTCGACGAGGAGCTGGCATGATGAGCACTCGAGCGCTTGAGTATTTGGTGCGAACTTCGTAGGGAATTGAGTTAGTTTTTGAAAGGGACAATTTTAACAAATGTTTCTTAGCGTTCTTAGTGGCTTTGTCGATAGCAAGAGAAGTATCTCCTGCTTTGCCAGTACCCACGCCAACTGAACCCTTTTTATTTCCAAGCACCAAAGCGACACTGAAACTAAAACGTCGGCCTCCAGAAGCCACACGAGTAACGCGTCTGATAGCAAGCATTTTAGAATCAAATTCTGAACGAACGCGCTCTTCTCGAGGGCCTTTTTTGCGATCCGGTCGAGCGCCACCTGAAAATCGTCCGCGATTCTGGGTCTGACCTCCTTTGTTATCGCGAGGAATAGCTGAAACTGGAGCGGCCATGGCGGCTACTGGAGTTGCTACTGGAGTTGTTATTGGTTGTGGTGTGTTATTTTCCATAAAAAATTAAAAATCTAAACCTCCTTCCCTTGCGCCGTCAGCCAAGGCCTTTATTCTTCCGGTGTAAATGAAACCACCTCGGTCAAAAACAACTTTCTTAATTTTTTTAGCCAAAGCCTCTTTCGCCAAAGTTTTTCCCGCTTCGAGTGACGCCGCTGTTTTATTTAAAGTAGATTTGCCTTTTTCAGCAACCATTGATGAAACTGAAGCCAAAGTTTTCTGATTTTCGTCATCGATAAGCTGAGCGTAGACGTATGAATTTGATCGGAACACTGAGAGTCGAGGAACAGCCGCCGTTCCAGAAACTCTAGAACGAATCTTTTTGTGTCGGCGAGTTCTCTTTTCAATTTTAATTTTATTTTTGTCCATTTGCTTTAGTTCATCAAGTTATAAAGTTCTTAAAGTTATAAAGTAATTTGCATTTTTGCTTGATGAACTTTATAAACTTGAAACTTTATAAACTTCTTTATGCTGTCTTCTTACCTTGCTTCCTGCGGATAACTTCATTGTCGTATCGAATTCCCTTTCCTTTATACGGTTCAGGTTTCTTCAAGTCTCGGATAGCGGCGGCAAACTGACCAACCTCTTCAGTATTAATTCCTGAAATTGAAACGACTCCTTTTTCTGATTTTACCGTAAGAGTTTTTGGAATTTTTACTTTAACTTGATGTGAAAAACCAAGGTTAAGGACAAGCTCTTCGCCCTTCACTTCTGCTTTAAAACCAATTCCTTCAATGATAAGTTTCTTTTGGAAAAGAGTATTGACGCCCTTGATCATGTTGGCCGCGTGAGAGGCATAGGTTCCCCAAAGTGCGAGTGTTCCACCATCTTTCTTTTTTGGTGTAAATTGCAATGTGCCATCAACAACCTCAACAGCGATAGTTGGTTTGAAATCTCTCGTGAGTGTACCGAGTGGTCCTTTCACGGTCAAAGAATTACCGGAAATAGTAGCGGTTGTTCCTGCAGTAATGGTTATTGGTTTTTTTCCGATTCTTGACATAAATTTAAAATATTTATCCGTTTACGACTACCATATTTGAAACAACGCTTCTCCTCCGACATTTTCTTTTCTCGCCTCCTTGTCTGTCAAAATACCTTTAGGGGTCGACATGATAAGACTGCCGTAACCACTTTTAATTGGAGAAACATTTTTAATTTTTTTGTAGACGCGCTTTGAAACATTAGAAATTCGGCGAGCGCCTTTAAATTTAGGTTTGCCGCCGACGTAGACTAAGTTGGCTTCAATCTGTCGGTGAGTCTTTTTACCCTTTTTTGAAATGAGATCCAAATACCCAACACGTTCAAGAGCCTGAGCAACAGCCAAAATATTTTTAGACAACGGGAAAACCACTTGGCTTTTGTTTGTAGCCGAAGCGTTTCTAATTCTAACAATCATGTCTCCTATTGAATCGGTTGATACCATAAACGGTGAAGCTAGATCAAATTACCACGATGACTTCTTAATGCCCGGAATCATACCTTCATTGGCATATTCTCTAAAACAAATGCGGCACAAACCAAAATCTCTCATGTACCCGTGCTTTCTTCCACAGCGAAAGCAGCGTCGGACAATACGAGTACTGAATTTAGGTTTCTTTTGTGACCTTGCGATTACTGATGTTTTTGCCATCGTTATGAAAGTAAAAAGCTCCGTACGAGCTTCCGAACCATGTTAACAAGAGAGCCCTATAAAGTCAACCGGATTTGACCCCTACCCTTATAGTAAAGTATTGTAACTAATGGAAATATTGGTACGGGGCGCAACACTGAATTTAGTATGGCAATTCAACCAAAATGTGACAAGTGTCAGAACGAGCTCATGGAACTCGGCGCCATTCTTTGGAGTCCGCCGGATAGACGTGGAAAATGTCGAAAGCTCCATCTCTGCGCTCGCTGTTACAAAATAGTCCTTAAGGGAATCTTTTCAAGATAGCAAAACCGCCCAGAGTACTGGACGGTTTTTAATTATTTTGCCTTTTCGTCTTTCTTAAATGGAAAGCCTAGCTTCTCAAAGAATACCGCTGCCTCCTTCTTATTTTTAGCAGTGGTAACGACAGTGACGCCAATACCGAACACATCTTTCAATTCTTCGTCAGTAGTTTCAGGAAAAATAGTGTGTTCTTTCAGACCAATACTGATGTTTCCCATTTCATCGATTGAAGATTTGGTGAGCCCACGAAAGTCTTTGGTTCGAGGAAGAGCGATGTTGAGAAGCTTGTCCAAGAAATCGTACATGCGAGCGCCGCGAAGGGTGGTCTGAGTTCCGACAGGATCATTTTGGCGAACTTTAAAAGATGCTATAGATTTTTTGGCACCCTTGACTGAAAGTTTCTGGCCGGAAATTTTTGCCAAACGATCCTTCACAATTTCAATTTTTTTCTTATCTTTAAAAGAACCGATGCCTGAGGAGAGCATGATTTTCACGAGTCGAGGAACTTGCATGATGTTTGTATAACCAAACTCTTGTTTGAGAGATCCGAATATTTCTTTTTCTTTTTCTCGTGTTGTTTTCATTTTATTTAAAGCTTACAGCTGTAAGCTACAAGCTTAAAGCTTCCTAAATCTCCTTCCCACTCTTTCTGTTAATTCTGACAAATCGTTCACCGACAAGCTTGCGGCCAGTCTTAACAGGCCTTGCGGTATCTGGATCAACAATCATGACGTTGGAAACATGAATCGGCATTGGTCGGTCAATAATCTGTCCTTTCTCACCAGATTTTCGAGCGCGCTGGTGTTTTTTCTTGAGATTAAATCCTGCAATCAAAACCATGTCTTTCTTTGGAAACACACGGGTAATCTTGCCGGTTTTACCCTTATCTTTGCCAGCAATTATGATTACGTTGTCTTTTTGTTTAATTTTCATTGAATTTAAAAGCTTAAAGCTATTAGCTGTCAGCTTACAGCTTCTTAGACTATTTCCGGCGCCCGTGAAGCGATAGTCTGGAAACCAGCATCGGCAATTTCACGTGGGATTGGACCGAACACGCGACCAGCAATCGGCTCTTTCTTTCCTTTTTCCAAAATCACCACGGCGTTTTCGTCAAAACGGATGTATGAACCGTCTTTACGTCGGTAGGCTTTTCTCTGTCTGACTACCACCGCGTGAAGCACATCTTTCTTCTTGACAGATTTTCGAGGTTCAGCTTTTTGCACTGAAAGCACGACGATCTCGCCGAGTTCTGCGTAGTGTTTCATTGAACCTCCAAGCACTTTAAAAATTCTTCCGACTTTTGCTCCGGAGTTATCAGCGATGGTGACAATTGATCGTGGCTGAATCATGGTTTTATGCTACTTTAAAATGTTTATCTTTCGACAAGGGCCTACATTCGACAATGTCGATAACCTCCCCGAGCGCTTTGGTATTACCGACATCATGAGCCTTGTATCTCTTGGTGATCTGAATGTATTTCTCGTATTTTGGGTGTTTTACAAAACTATCAACGGCAACAACAATGGTGTCTTTCATTTTCACTGAAACCACCTTGCCTCGGAGCATTTTTCCACCTGTTTTTTTCTGTTGTTCGTTGGCTTGTTTCATCGTAATGCTTGTTATTGAAAAGTGATACTAACCTAAAAAGATACTGTTGTCTATCGGGCTTGATTAATTAACTTTCTGAGAACGCATCTCGGTTAAAATCTGGGCAATACTGGTTCGCAATTCTCTTCCCGCTTTCACATTCTTATTTTTGCCACTTGCAGCCTCAAAACGAAAAACTCGAAGCGCCTCACGTTTCTCTGCCAAAATTTTTTCCAACTCATCAGCCGGTTTTCCTTTAAATTCTTTCATGGGATTATGCTTCTCGACTGATAATTTTGGTTTTGAGTGGCAATTTGGTACCAGCCTTGCGGAGCGCCTCTTTTGCGCCAACACTTTCTACTCCATCAAGTTCAAAAATCATTCTTCCTGGTTTAACTTGTACACAGTAACCTTGGGGATCTCCTTTCCCCTTACCCATTCCTACTTCAGCAGCCTTTTGTGTAAACGGTCGGTCAGGGAAAATGCGGATCCAAATCTTGCCGGCTTTGCCCGCAGAACGAGCCAAAACTTTTCGAGCGGCCTCAAGTTGTTTTGATTCAACACGGAATGAAGACATGGCTTTCAAACCGAAAGAACCGAAAGAGAGTTCGGTGCCACGAGTTTCAACCCACGGACGCTTATCGTTGCGTCGGCTGGTATGCCACTTTCTGTATTTAACTTTTTTTGGTAACAACATAAATGTAGGGTTTAGGGTGGAGGGTTTAGGGTTGAGTTTTCTGAAATTTTCAGATTATACCCTAACCCCTATACCCTTCTTACTATTTCTTCTCCTTATCAAAAACTTCCCCTTTGTAAATCCAAACTTTAATTCCGATGTCTCCGTATGTCATGTGGGCTTTCTCACGAGCGAAATCAATGTCGGCGCGGAAAGTCTGGAGTGGAATCTGACCTTTTTTCAATTCTTCTGAACGCGCCATATCAGCTCCTCCCAAACGGCCTCCGAGATAAATTTTGACTCCTTTGACGTCGCGGTTGGCCATCACTTTTTCAATGGTTTGCTTCATCACGCGGCGGAATGGCATACGCTTTTCCAAGCCTTCGGCAACCATCTGAGCGACAATAGCGGAATTGGATTCTGGAGAGCGAACTTCTTCAATATCAAGCTTCAATTCTTGGGTCGTCAAAACTTTGGCGCGATGCAACACTTTAAGAATTTCATTTCTCAGTTTGACCGAGCCTTCCCCACTCTTGCCGATGATCATACCTGGGCGTGAGGTTTTAATAACAACTCGAAAAGTTTTTTGACTTCGTTCAAGATCTACGCCACTGACATACATACCACGCAATCGTTTTTCCAAAAATTCTCGAACCGTAATGTCGCAACGGAGAAATTCTTTGTACTTACTATCAAGAGAAAACCAGCGGCTTTTCCAGTCGCGGATGATTCCAAGTCTATGTGAGTATGGGTGAACGGTGTGGGACATAAAATAATGTAAAAGTAAAAATGAAAAATTTAAAATTAATGATTGTGCTTCTCTTTCTTTGAATCCTCTGTGTGTTTTACACTTTTCGTTTTCAATTTTTCGCCTCCTTCTCGTTCCCCAAGAACAAGCTTAATATGGCTCGTTCGTTTCAAAATTGGAAACGCGCTTCCGCGAGCTCTTGGCATACTTCGTTTCAAAACCGCTCCGGCATCAACACGAAATTCTTTTACAAACAAATTTTTTTCTTCGATATTAAAAGAGTTCTTAGCGTTCTTCACCGCGCTGGTAATCAACTTGTGGAGTGGGCCAGCCGCCTCTTTTGTCGTGACAGACAAGAGTAGAAGTGCTTCAACAACACCTTTGCCTTTTACCAAATCAGAAACCAATCGAACTTTTCGAGGGGATTGTCTGTATGTGTTGAGTTGCGCGGTAATCATAAAAATTATTTCTTATCAGCAACGGCAGCTTTAGCGGCTTGAGCGGCAGCAACCTCACCTTCTTTGGCTTTGGTTTCAATATCTTTCTGCATCTTACCTCCGTGCTTAATAAACTTGCGAGTTAATGAAAATTCACCTAGTCGATGTCCTACCATGTCTTCTGTTACAAAAACTTCTGGGTGATCCTTACCGTTGTGCACTAAAAATTTAAAACCTACCATTTCAGGAGCGATCTGACTGTCTCGTGACCACGTTTTAATAGGCGCAGATTGTTCTGGTCTTTTTCCGGCAATCTTTTTGAGAAGACGCGGGTCAACGTATGGTCCTTTTGCAACTGATCGGGTCATTAAATGCTGGCTTAAAATTAAACAAGCCCCGTTAAGAGCGTGGCTACTATCCTAACAGAAGGAACAATAAAGTCAACCGAGGCTTGACTCTTAGGGCCCTAAACACTAAGGTGGGTCAAGAATAGTGAAAGATTCTACGATGAATAAACCTTTCGTCCTCCGAGGCTTGAGCACAATTTCTCTCGGAATGGGGCTTTTAAGCTTCTGTCTTCTAGCGGGCTTGTTTCTTTTCCGGTGGAAGTGCCAAGCCTATTTTCAGTTCTTCCAAACTCCCTTTGAGGAAATTTTTGGCCTCGGCCTCGTAATCTTATTCTTCCCTATCGCTTTTGCCTGCCGATATTTTTCAAAAACCTGATCTCGATTCGCCAACGGTTACACGTATGCGAATCGGGATTTTTCTTAAAACCAAATCCTTTTGATCTTGAAGTGCTTGTGCTATGGTTGTAGGTAGTTATAAAGCTCATGCCTCTATGAAAAAACGTACTGAGGAATTCTTAGACAGTTTTGCAATAGTAGCTGTGATCGCATTGGTGGGTTGCCTCATTTTTCTACTGCAAAAATTACCGATGTGGTGGAAAACTTATAAAGTGTTTGAACACTTAAAGCACCCCTTCAGTTAGCAAAACGCAATCCCCCGAATCGCTTCGCGATTCGGGGGATTTTATCTTTTCTAAAAACTACCAACTATTTTCTACAAACTACTCTTCTTTCCTTTTCCTACTTTTCTTCGAGAGACAATAAAGACGTTTGAATATTTCTTTGGAGTTCGTGATTTCTGACCCTTGCCGACGTGCTTACCCCAACGAGTCTTCGCAAATCGCAATCCTCGGCCCTGTCTACCTTCACCTCCTCCGTATGGGTGGTCAACTGGGTTTTGAGCTGAACCTCGAACGGTTGGTCGAATGCCGAGCCATCGTGAACGTCCTGCCTTGCCAATATTTACCAAGCGGTTTTCATCATTTGAAACTTCACCAACAGAAGCCCAAGCGGTTTCAACAATTTTTCGAACTTCGGTTGAAGGCATTTTGATGTGAGTGTAACCCGCATCTTGTGCAATTACCTCGGCGTAATTTCCTGCAGAACGGCCAACCTTAGCTCCACCAGCTGGCTTAAGCTCTAGGTTGTAGACAAAAGTACCAACGGGAATTTTCTTCAAAGGCAATCGATTACCAGGTTTAAGCGGTGCGTTCTCTGAAACGAGAAAGGTGTCGCCAACTTTTACAGATTTTGGAAGTAACACGTATCGGCGTTCACCATCTTTGTAACAAACGAGACTAATGAAGCCCGTGCGGTTTGGATCATATTCAACAGTTTCAACAACTGCTGGAATTTCTTTTTTATCAAAAATAAAATCAATTTCTCGGTACAATCGTTTGTGGCCACCTCCTTTGTGTCGAGTAGTCAAACGTCCGCGATTATTTCGTCCAACATGTCGCTTGAAACCTGAGGTCAAAGCCTTCCTTGGTTCTGAGGTAGTCAAAATGTCACCATACGAAATGGTTGTCATGTGACGGCGGGATTTTGATGTGGGTTTGTATGATTTCATAAAATCTAGGGTTTAGGGTGGAGGGTTTAGGTTTTAGTTTTCCGAATTTAGACTAAACCCTTACCCCTATACCCTTCTTATATAATTTCGATCTTTTCGCCTTTTTTCAAATAGACATAGGCTTTGCGGCCCGTCTTACCTTTCGAAACTCTTCCTCGTACAAAAGATTTTTTGGAAGGAACTCGGAGAACAGCCACTTTTTCTGGAACTACTTTGTACAATGCCTGAATTGCCGCTTTAATATTTTGCTTGTTAGCTGAAGCAGTTACTTCAAAAACGTAAACCATTCGATCGCCGTTTCCAGAAAGTTGACTAGCCTTCTCGGTAACTCGAGGCTTCACAATCACGCCCGTTGAGATCATCGTAGGCGCAGCAGAAACCACGGCCAAACTTTTTGTTGAAGTTTTGGCAACCGATTTTTTAGCAGCTTTAGGCTTTGCAGTGACGATATTCTTTTTTGAATTAAGGGTGGCCATTGGAATAGTAATTAGTTCTTAGATGTTAGAAAGGTCAAAGATTCTTTTGGATCGACAATCACCAAATGTTTAGCATTCATCAAATCCAAAACATTCAAGTTTCGAATTTCACCAAAGGACATGTTGTTAAAATTTGAAAAACCTCTTTCAAGTGCAATATCTTTTTTAGGAAGCGCCAAGAAAAGGGCGTTTTTGGTTTTCTTGGTCAAGTATTCAAAACCCTTGATGCCTGCGAGGTTTGCCAAAACTGCTTTCGCCTCCTTGGTTTTTGAAGCTTTCAAAGAAAGACTATCAACAAATAATACTTCATTTTCCTTAAATTTCTTGGAAAGCAAAACTTTGAGCGCCTTGGCCTTCATGACTTTATTTATCTTTCGGGCAAAAATCTTATCCTTCGTTGGTCCATGAGTAACACCTCCACCAACCCAGATTGGTGATCGGCTTGATCCGTGTCGGGCGCGTCCAGTACCTTTTTGTCTCCAAGGTTTCTTTCCTCCTCCGCGTACTTCCCCACGATCTTTGACGTGTGCAACTGGATTGCGGAGATTGGCTTGCATTGAAACATACACTTGGTGCACGAGGTCAGCATTCCAAGGCAAACCGAAAATGCTCTCAGGCAATTTCATTGAGCCATTTTCTTTTCCGTTTTGATTGTAAATTGTTGTTTCCATGTGATTTAGTTCATCAAGTTCTTAAAGTTTGTAAAGTTCATAAAGTTTTCTCTGACTTGATAAACTTGACGAACTTGATAACTTTTAACTTTCTCGTATCTCTACGATCGTCCCTCGATGTCCCGGAATTGGTCCGCCAACTAAAATAAAACTATTGGCTGGATCAACCTGAACAATCTTCAAACCCTTGATGGTAACTCGATCGCTACCCATGCGCCCGGCCATACGAATTCCTTTCGCCACGCGGCCTCCGGCTCGTCCTCCACCTCCGATGCCTCCTGGTTCTCGTTCAGAGTGTTTTTGACCGTGAGTTCGGCGGCCTCCGTGGAAACCGTGTCGCTTAACACCTCCTTGGAAACCTTTTCCTTTTGAAATTGCTGAAATGACTACGGCGTCTCCGGCTTTAAAAATCGTAGCTTCAATTTTATCTCCAACCTTTGCTTCTCCTACCGTATCAAGTCGAAATTCTTTGAGGGTTGAAAAATTTCCAAGTTCCTTAAGATGACCTTTTTCTGCCTTGTTGATATTTTTTGGATTTTTCTCGCCAATACCAACCTGCAACGCGACATAGCCATCCTTCTCCTTGGTCTTAACTGCGGTCACCACGTTTGAACCAACGGCAACAACGGTAACAGGATGTACCTGACCATTCTCGTCCCAAACCTGGGCCATATGTAATTTTGCTCCGAGTATAAATTTCATTTTATGAACACAGCTCAAGGCTGTTGGTTCCTGTGCCTGAATAACATCCGTAGGCATGTCCCGTAGCGAAATTCTGATTTCTGCTACTGGGATAACAGTTGAAGAAGAGTAGCAAACCCCGTGAAAAAAGTCAAAGAAAAAGTCTACCCGGGTGGATAGACTCTGAAAATCAACGCGTGGGAGAATCAGCTTATTCGTCCCAGTGAAGAATGAAGTATGATTCATCACCACTCGCAACTTCAAGAAAAGGGTCTGTGTAGAGCCAGTGAACCGTTGCGGTGACACCGGGTAACAGCTTGCTCACCCTCTCGTAGATTCGGCGTGCCTCCTGGGGAGCTCGGTAAAATTCCTCGAGAGGAGTTTCTTGCCACTCTATAAAACGGGCATCTCGCCGACGGCCTTTTTCAAAGCTCCGGCGTTGGCTGGGAGCTTGAATTAGTGCGAAGCCCGCCGAAAGAATGAGACCAATCGGAACTGCCCAGAATGGACTTGGCCGCAAAATCCACGAGTCAGCTCTAAACCAAAAACACCAAAGGACGGCGGCGAAACACAGGAAGGGTCCGAGAAAATCTTCGACTGCCTGTGAGCGGGTGTATCGGCAAAATTCAACGCAGACCTTCTTGCGATATTCGCGTTTGTGAGCGGCAACCTTTCGTCGGTCGATGATCTGAATTCCCGCCTCGTTCAAGGCCTGGGCAAGTGGTCGTGGCGCTTGGGCTGAGACAAGCTTGTATGACGGCAATCTTTGTCGATTCATAATAAGAACAGGTTTGGTTTCAGTGAACTGACGGAATCTTTTTCTGTAAGAAACTATATGCGCAATTACGATAAAGTCAAAAGACCATCTATCTTGTGTTGACAATGTAATGACATTGTATATACTAGACTTATGACTACACTACAAATTCGCATCGATGAGAAAACCAAAAGGAAAGCCAAGAAGACACTTGAGAATCTGGGGCTTGATATTTCTTCTGGAGTAAAACTATTTTTGGAACAAGTGATCACAACCCAATCTATTCCCTTTTCAGCGGTGACCCCCGTGGAACACAAGTTGCGGTATGGGCATATTTACAGAAAAGAGATAGATGACATGCTCAAAAATGGCAAGCGCTATAAAACTGTTGAGGAGGCATTCTCCGATATTCTAAAAGAAAAATAATTCATGTTTGAAATTTCTTTCTCGCGAAAAAGTCGAAAATCGCTAAAAAGATTAAGTAAATCTGGTCAGTTTGATGAACGCTCTGTATCTGACGTAATTCGAACTTTAGCCACGGGAAAATCATTGGAAGCAAGACATCAAAACCATACCCTTCACGGGGAGTATGCGGATTGTTTTGAGTGCCATATCAAGAATGACTTGTTACTTATTTACAAAATTCACGAAGAGAAAAGGCTTCTAAGTATTGTCGACATCGGCAGTCATTCCGATTTGTTTGAATGGGTAGGCAGGAATTAGCGTCTAACAAAAATGGCTCCCGTTCGGGAGCCATTTTTGTTAGATCATCTTCACATCAATATTTACGCCACTTGGCAGAGAAAGATTGGTGAGAGATTCAATAATTTTTGCGTTTGGGTTGACGATATCGATCAAGCGCTTGTGCACTCGCATCTCAAATTGTTCTCGTGCGTTTTTGTAGACGAAAGCGGAGCGATTGACCGTGTATTTTTTAATTTCGGTTGGAAGCGGAATCGGACCCAAGATTGAAGCATCGAATCGGAGCGCGGTGTCAATAATCTGCTTGACTGAAGCGTCAAGAATTTTATGTTCATAGGCTCGAACTCGAATGCGAAGTTTCTGCACAACATCCTTTTTTGGAGTGGTGGAAGAAGCCTTGGCGCGGGATTTCGAAACGGCCTTTGGCTTAGTTACGGTTTTTTCTGTTGTAGGTTTGGTTGGCATTTGAATAGGTTTTAGGGTTTAGGTTTTAGGGTTTAGTTTTCCGAATTCGGTCTAGACCCTCAACCCTATACCCTTCTCTTTTACGCGACAATCTTCGTGACCACTCCGGCTCCGACAGTCTTACCTCCTTCTCGGATGGCAAAACGTGTCTTCTCTTCTAGGGCAACTGGGGCTACCAATTTAACTTTGAAGGTAATGGTATCTCCTGGCATAACCATTTCTACTTTATCAGGAAGAGTCACATCTCCAGTAACGTCAGTAGTTCGAATGTAAAATTGTGGCTTGTATCCAGAGAAAAATGGTGTGTGTCGTCCACCTTCTTCTTTCTTCAAAACGTAAATTTCAGCTTCGAAATCGGTGTGAGGGGTTACTGAACCAGACTTGGCCAAAACCTGCCCTCGGTGCACATCTTCTTTCTTGGTTCCTCGAAGAAGAATTCCGGCGTTATCTCCGGCCATACCTTCTGAGAGAGATTTGTTGAACATTTCAATACCGGTAACAGTCGTCTTAGCTGTTGGTTTGATACCAACAATTTCAACTTCTTCACCGACTTTGATAATTCCTCGTTCGATTCTTCCGGTAACTACAGTTCCTCGGCCTTCGATTGAGAAAATGTCTTCGATTGGCATAAGGAATGGCTTGTCGGTATCGCGAACTGGAACTGGAATGTAGGTATCAAGAGCTGCGGTCAATTCAAGAATTTTCTTGACCCATTCGTTGTTAACATCAGTGGCCTCAAGAGCCTTCAAGGCTGATCCGCGAATAACAGGAGCTCCTTTTCCATCAAAACCTTGCTTGGTCAAAAGTTCTCGAACTTCTTCTTCAACCAAATCAACAAGATCCTTGTCTTCTACCATGTCTACCTTATTGAGGAAAATGATAATTTTTGGCACTCCGACTTGCTTTGCGAGCAACACGTGTTCGCGAGTCTGAGGCATAACTCCATCAGTTGCAGCAACCACGAGAATAGCACCGTCCATTTGAGCGGCACCGGTGATCATGTTCTTGATGTAGTCAGCGTGACCTGGAGCGTCGATGTGCGCGTAGTGTCTATTTGCTGTCTCGTATTCGTTGTGAGAAAGGGCAATAGTAATTCCGCGAGCCTTTTCTTCAGGAGCTGAGTCAATTTCGTCAACTTTTTTCAACTTGACGATGTTTCCGGCGAGATGAAGGGAGTTCAAAATCGCGGCTGTCAAAGTGGTCTTGCCGTGGTCAACGTGGCCAATAGTACCAACGTTTACGTGCGGCTTGCTTCGATTAAATTCTGCCATATGTGTGTGTGATACTTATCTAAAGTAAGCGCACGAGAAGTTTGCTTAATTTAAATAACTATCAATAAAATTAAACTAATAAATTATAATAATGGTAATCGCTCGTCAGAAATTGTGAGTTTGGATGAAATTCGAAGCGCGAGCTCGGCTTGCGACCAAAATGTATTCATATACATTGCGGGAGCAAACGAGCGAAGCAACAAAGAAGTTCGCCAAAATCGCAAGTTCTGAAAAGAAGCGCGTGACGCGAGATTCATATACTAGCATAAGAGAAAAAAAACGCAAACGCAAAGCTAGAGAAGCTGACAGCTTAGAGCTGATGGCTGTTAGCTTTAAGAAAACTCCCCGTCGGCCGCGGCCGACGGGGAGTTTTCAGGAAACACTTTGATAAAATTAATTGACTGTGAACGTCCCGACTACCCACGCGTTGAGCGTTCTTTGCTGTGTCGTAATTCCTCCGTCGCCATCATCAACACTAAAGGTAATAGTGTATGCTCCGGCTTGAGTGTAGGTATGACTCAAAGTAGCAAGGGCGTATTTGGGATCAGTTGAAGAAAAAAATGTATTAGCTGAAATGCTACCGTCTCCCCAATTTACTCCAAAAACAACATGATTGCCGCTTTCTGGATCAGTAGCTTTCACATTCCACGTACCGGCCTGGTTAACTCCAACCGCTGTTGGGCCCGTTATGCTATCGATAATCGGCGACTGATTGTTAAGGGTGGAAGTTGTCATGATAGTAAAATATGAATTACTCTCATCCTTAGTGACAATCGCTGCATTACTTCGATACATCACCACGATCTTATAATCAGTGGCTGGAGATATTGCTAGACCGTTGACACAGCTCGTCAATGAAAAATTTAGACTTCCAGTATTAGACACGTCCCCATTAGTGAGATGGCATTCGTATCCGGGTCGTACTAAATCAACCATGACACTTGAAACTCCTGATGAAGTCCAAGAAGCGGTATAGGTTTTACCCATCGTCAATGTCTCTCCACCGTTTGGGCTGGTTACAGTAATAGTAGGTTGTGATGAAACTACTGGATTAACCACCACCGCAACCGTCGCGGAATTTGATCCAGCGCTGTTGGTGCCTTTGTAAGTGATGTAGTAGGTATGTCCGGCTTGGCAACTTTGAATAGCATTTGGCATTGAATAAGAACCATTTGTGTCGTGAGCAACCCAAGGATAATTTGGCCCAGAGCTAACTGGATACCAACCACAAGGATCAGCCCCGCCTGAAACTGTGTAGCCTGATGTGGCAGAAGTACCGTTTGTATTCCATGTATATGAAACAACATCACCAACATTTACGGTCAGAACTCCCGTTGTACTGTTAGAACCTGATGAAGAAACTGTTTTATTCCCGCTCGAAGCAGAAAGGTAGGCTGTAGGAGTTGTAGAATTAGTGGGTGTAGTTATTGTAAAAGAATTGTCGCTTTGATCTTGGGCAATCAAAACTCCACCACCACAATCAACTCTAATTCTGTAACTTCCTGGGGGCACAAGGTTAGCTGGAATTGTTCCAGAATAAACCTGTTTATCTGTAGCTGACATGCTCAAAGTTGCGATAGTAGCATCAACGGGGCTACCATCTGACTTCCTACCAACAATGGCTGCCTCACAAAATGTACCGTAAGCTATATTTGATGTTGTAAACGAACCAGTCAACAGACTTCCTTGCGTAAATGTCTCTCCCCCATTTGGACTAAGAACAGTGATAGAAGGCTGTGCGACACCAGAAATAATTTTGAAATACGAATCACTTGAATCACAAACTGAGATGCCCGTTTGGCAAACTTGAATAGTGTACGCGCCGTCAGGAACAATAGTAGTAGGATTTGGTTGCGTTGCATACGCATAGGTAATACTCCCAACATTCCAATAATAGCTATTTGAGTAAACATTACTTGCAATTGTATAAGGAGCGTGTGGTATAGCCGTACAAGTTCCAATACAGTATGGGATAAGTTTTATATCATAGGATCTCGGAACAGGAGGCATACAGTAAAGACCGTTTTGATTACATCCAGCTGGAAGATTATTTGAAGTGTCGTTCCAACTGATTGTTTGGGTTGTTCCTTTGGTCCATGCTTCTCCGCCATTTGGACGCGAAACGGTAATAGAAGAAGCGGTTTTGACACCAACCACATTCACACTCAAGCCCGTACCCTGTGTTCCAACATTATTTCTTACAAAGAACTGCGGATAAAAGCTTCCTGCTTGTGTATAGGTGTGAGTAAATGTTGCAGTCTGCGTAAATGTACTCGCCGAAGGAAAACCATTCTCACCTGTTGCCATAGGCACAGATGTACTGTCCCCCCAAATAACTGAGTACGAAAGAGCTCCTCCACTTGGATCGGAAGCTTTTACAGTCCACGTACCTTGCTGATTTACTGTTAGTGACTGAGGGCCACTGACACCATTGATGACGGGAGACTGAGAATTCGTTGAACACTCGTGACGAACTACTCCGTCAGAGCCGTAGACGAGCGGACATTCTACAGGTGGAATAGTTTTTGAACATGGATACAGAGCATTGAGTTTCGCTCTCGTCGAAGGACCCACGTAGCCTGTGCCGCGCTTTAGGCCAGCGGGAGCGAGAACTTCAGAAGCATATTTTTCTTGAAATTCAGAAACAGCGGAAGCTAATCGTTCACTGAAATACAGAACCTGTCGGCCGTCTTGAAAGGCTTCGTCTTTGTCAAAAAGTCCTTCAGCGATGAGCGCACGGTAGAGATTTGTGACATCGGGATTTTGATCTCCAATTCTTAAGTTATTTACAAAAGCAAAACAAAATCCGTCAGAAGCGGAAGTTGAGGTTGTTGGAACAACCGGAAGAACAGTAGTTGAAACTCCTGCTTGAGCATTGAGCTGGAGCTGAAGTTTTTGAATTTGAGCCAGGATGGTGTTAATTTGCGCTTGAAGATTGGCCGCAACTGAAGTTGAAGTTTCGGCAAAAGCCACTGAGGCGAAGGCTAAAGAGACGACGAGAGAAAGGGTGAGTAATAGCTTCTTCATAATTGAAAAAATTATTGGTAAGCGATAGAGCTCACATAGTACCACGAAAGTGGATAAACTGAAAGCCCGGCGCGCTTCGTGCGCCGGGCTTTCAGTTTATTTCTATTGTCTATTTTTTACTTTCTTGCTTCAATAATTCCCGCCGCGACGTTCCCCGGTACTGCTTCATAGTGATCAAATTCCATCGTGTATCCCGCGCGGCCTTCGGTCATCGATCGAAGCGTAGTAATGTATCCGAACATTTCGGCGAGTGGTACTTTAGCGTCAATCACCTTGTTCATTCCTCGTTCGCCGACGTCTTGAATTTCAGCGCGTTTTGAAGAAAGGTGTCCCGTGACATCTCCCACAAATTTTTCTGGAGTCACCACTTCAACTTTCATAATTGGTTCCAAAATAACTGGCTTGGCTCGTTTGGCCGCATCTTGAAAAGCTTGCGAAGCCGCAATTTTGTAAGCAATTTCTGATGAGTCGACATCGTGGTACGAACCGTAAGTCAGTTCACAAGAAATATCCACCATTTTGTAACCGGCCACAATTCCGCGTTCCATCGCTTCCTTAACTCCCTTTTCAACGGCGGGAATAAATTCCTGTGGAATAACTCCTCCCTTGATTGAATCGACAAATTCAAATTCATCATAACGAGAAACATTTTTAGGTATTTTTTCAGGAGCTGGTTCGAGTGGTTTGATATTGAGTTTGACGTGACCATACTGACCCTTTCCTCCAGACTGTTTAATGTATTTGTACTCGGCTTCTGCGGCTCCCTGAATAGTTTCTTTGTAGGCCACTTGTGGCTTGCCGACGTTTGCCTCAACAGAAAATTCGCGCTTCATACGATCAACCATAATTTCAAGTTGGAGTTCTCCCATACCCTTGATTACCGTCTCTCCAGTTTCAGAATCTGAAAATACTTTAAAGGTTGGATCTTCGTCGGTAAGACGCTTGAGCGCAAAACCCATTTTCTCCTGGTCAGCCTTGGTTTTTGGTTCAATGCGCATCGAGATAACTGGCTCAGCAAATTTGATAGCGTCGAGCACAATTGGATTGGCTTCGTCACAAAGGGTATGCGAGGTACGTGCATCTTTGAGTCCAATGGCGGCGGCAATTTCTCCGGCATACACTTTTTTCACTTCTTCACGATCGTTGGCCTGAAGTCGAACGATACGTCCCAAACGTTCTTTCTTTCCTGTGGTTGAATTGTAAATATAACTTCCCGCTTCAACACTTCCCGAATAGACGCGGAAGAAGTTCAATTGACCCACGAATGGATCAGACTGCAATTTGAAAACAAGCGCTGAGAACGGTTCGCTATCGAGAGGCTTTCGTTCAACAACGTTTCCTGTGTTTGGATCAATTCCTTTAACTGCAGGCATGTCAACTGGTGATGGAAGATAATCTACCACGGCGTCGAGTACGAGCTGAACACCTTTATTTTTCAAAGCGGAACCACAGTACACAGGGAAAATTTTAGCATCGATAGTGGCTTTTCGAAGTGTGGTTTTCAAAACATCGATAGAAATTTCCTTGCCTTCAAGATATTGACTCATCAAAACATCATCATGCTCCACAATTCTTTCCACGAGTTCGGCGCGATATTTTTTGGCCTCATCGAGATTTT
This sequence comes from Patescibacteria group bacterium, assembly GCA_040390045.1. NCBI lineage: Bacteria > Patescibacteria group bacterium. The sequence continues at coordinate 36,109 of JAZJZC010000002.1, read as the reverse complement.
CTGGAGCAATTTCTGATTCCTTAACTTCAAATCCCATTTCACCTTCAAAGTGATAGGCTTTCATTTTCATGAGATCAATCACGCCTTCGTGATTTTCTTCAAGTCCGATTGGAATTTGCATTCGAACGGCGTTCTTACTCAAACGTTCGAGGATAGATTTGTAGGAAAATTCAAACGACGCTCCCATGCGGTCGAGCTTGTTGATGAAACAAATGCGAGGCACTTTTCCTTCTTCGGCATAGCGCCAGTTCGTCTCGCTTTGAGGCTCGACGCCAGCCACTCCGTCAAAAACTACGACGGCTCCGTCGAGCACGCGAAGCGAGCGTTTCACTTCAACGGTAAAGTCGATGTGCCCTGGAGTGTCGATAATATTGAAACGATGCTTTTTTGAAACATCGGTTTTTGCCATGTAGGTTGGATTCCAAAAACAGGTAATAGCGGCGGCGGTAATCGTAATACCACGCTCTCGTTCTTGCTCCATCCAGTCAGTGGTCGTGTTACCATCGTGCACTTCACCGATTTTGTGGGACATTCCGGTGTAATACAAAATACGCTCGGAGGTGGTAGTTTTTCCGGCATCGATGTGCGCGATAATTCCAAAATTTCTAACTTTCTCTAACGGATAATCACGGTTCATATATATATAAAAGGGTTAAGGGTATAGGGGTTAGGGTGTAGTAATAAAAAATACGCCGAAGCGTAGCCAATAGCATACAGGAAAGAAGGGAAATTGCAAAATTATGCTTTTCCCTGTTTTTGAGCTCTTTCTTTTTCTTCTCGTTCTGCTTCTTCCTTGGCCAATTCCATCGGAGATTTATATTTTGGACCCCTTCTAATTCTAATTTCGATTTCTGTCCCATCACCATTTAGACGTTGTCCCTTAACAACAACTTCATCATCACTAGAATCAGAACCATTGTGTCTGAAACCTAGAGAATTCATAGTTTGCTGAAACTCAAGAATCTTGGCGCTACCGAACTCGATTCCAAATGACTCAGCTGGTTCCGGCTTCCATTCTTCTTTTATTTTAGGAATTTCTGGACTCATTTTAAAATTTTATCAAGGACGGAAATAATAATCAAATTTCTAAAGTCCTTAAACCTAGAAACAAGGAGAGTATAAAAAAACCGCTGTCATGAAAGCGGTTAGACATAAATAGTCTTCTTGAATGTGACATCGACCCTATCCGTTTCCGCCGGGCGCGGACGAACAAATTGGACATTGGCCATACCTTTGCGCAGATCGCACTCCCAATTGATACGTTCTCCAATTCCACATGGATCACCTTTATGGCTGGCCCACGAATGATCTTTGAGTTTGTAAGAAGCCGGCAAGGACTGAGTGATTTCTGTGTGCAAATCAAACCTGTAAAACTGACCTAGGTCAATTTGGATGGGAGGAATATCATCTCTCATTTCAAATATATCCTGACCCAACCTGATCTCTTCACCGCGACGACGATGGACTGAGTAGTTGAAAATTTCAACATCAACAAAAATCGGTGATGACCAGCTTTGCCAGTGGGAAAAACCAACGAGATCAAATGTATTGCCGTCAGCTGTACTTAAGCGTTTGACTGTGTGCACTTGCACCAACCATTGATTACGATTGTTCCCAAACACCAGTCTGGGTCTACGACTAACATCAAACATCGCCCGCCTGAGTTCATCTCTTCCCGGGCCCCTAGTAATTTCGTCATCTCTTCTTTTGGCCATACAGCCTCCTTTGTTTTTTCAAAGCGACATATCAATCGGTGGATATGCCTAACACCTTTTCGTTTGCATACACAAACGTTCTAGCCAACAGGCTAGAAAATGGACTGCTCCTTTGTGATTTAATCAGGTTAAAAATAAATGTCAATTATTTTCTTGACTCCTCCACATTGAACTTGATACATTGCCTCTTAGACTTAGAGAATAAGGAAGTTATGCCAATATCTACAAAGCGGCCGCGCAGCGCTCAAAGAAGAGTTAAGAGTAAGCACCCGAAAGCTTACATCTATCAAGAATGTGGCAATTTCAGGGTCGGGTTTCAGGTTGAAATTGAAACTAAATGTCCACGTTGCAAGAGCACTGTTATGCGTCACGTAAACGCAGCGACGTACTTGGGGGAGGGCAAAACCGCTCGCGACGCATGGAGAAATGCGGCAATAAATCTTGGTATCTGGTTTTGAAAAACCGCTATGCGGTTTTTTTATTTGGTCTACTTGTTGTTATGTACCCCGTACCCATGCCCCGTCTCCATCGCACTACTTAATTGCTGAATCAGTTCTGTTGTTTTACCCACGTGAGAATCTAAGTAAATAACCTTAGTATTATTAGACATGCCGATATTTTTTAGAGTGTCGAGATATTGCGTAAGTGTAAGCATGGCCATAACATCCTGGGTTTTCTGACCTGTCGCCTTACCGACGACCTCAATCGCCTGTTTTAATCCTTCAGCAATGGCTGATCGTTCGAGGGCAATTCCTTCTCCCTGCAATCGCTTGCGTTCTTTTTCCGCCTCGGCTTCTTTGATGGCTTGAATTTTTGTCGCCTCTCCTTTATTTTCTGCCGCTTTTCGCAACTGTTGTGACGCGACGACTTCAGACATGGCGTCCGTGATAGCAAGCGGGAATGTGACATTGGTAATTTGAAAACTCATAATGACCATACCCCACTCTTCAAATTGTTTAGCGAGATCAGCTTTGATGTGAAGTGCTAATTCTTCTTTTTTTTCTAAAATTCCTTCGTGAGTTTCTTTAGCGATGTAGGTTCGGAGAGAATTTTCCACACTCGCGGCGATTGATTGCTGGCGGCTCTGCAAAACATAGGCAAAGTGTTGAATACCCTGATCGGTGTTGTTAACCGTGTAAATGAGGTTGGTCGAAACCGTCACGATCACCTTGTCATTCGAAGGATATTTGCCATCGATAGAAAAGTTTTGCTGTCGCAAGGTGATGCGTTCGGCAATTTTTTCCAAAATGGGAATTTTTAGATTAAACCCCGCGGTCATCGTTCGGCGATACTTTCCCAAAAATTCCACAACCGCGACGGTGTTCTGCTCAATGATGCGAATACTGCCGAAGAAAATGATCGCAAGCACGATGAGAATTAAAATGATAAGGGGCATGGGGTTTTATAATTAGTTTGTAAAATGTAAATTTATCCTAACACAGATGCCTATTCGTACAACTCGCTATGCGTGCCGATGGCTACAAAAACTGAAACTCCCTTACTCTCCTCTCTGTATATAGCGCGAATATCGCCCCCGATATTTATGCTCAAGCAACCAGAATATTTACCTGACAAATAGTGTTTGCGTAACATTGAATTTGACGGGTCAGCCATAAACAAGACTAACCTGTGATCAAAAAGTGACCTCTTACTCGGTTGCAATTTTCCGTACATCTTTTGAAACTTGCGAGAGAAAATTACACGCATTTATTTTGAGTTAAGCCAACGAACTGCATCCTTAGCATTTGAAAATGCGGGAGACATATTTTTTCCATTCTTAATATCTTGTTCTGCTTCATCAAGAATATCTCGCAAGTACTTATTTGGGTGTAATGAAGTAGAAAAGGTAACCTCCTTATCCCGTCCAAATTGTCGCAAAAAAGCGTTGACAATAGTGCCAAGCGGCATGCCAATTTCATCCGCCGCTTTTTTCGCCGCTAATTTAACTGCTTTATCAGTTTTTATATTTAAAATAGTTTTCATATACCAAAGTATATACTTTGGTATAAAAACGGTCAACACTTTTACTTAAGAAAAAACCGCGACCACTATTTCAGATCGCGGCAACGAGCTTTGTTTTGTAAGTGACAAGTTGTTGCTGCCACCCCTGCAGAACCTTGACCTGATCTGCGCCAGTCGCATTAACAAAAAAATCTTTCGCTGGCGTTGGGTCGAATTCAGAGCGAATATTTTGGAAAGCAAGGTTCCCGCCGGTAAACTCGGTAAAAAGCGAACTGAGTGAACGCAGATCATGTCCCATAGCTTTAAACGATAGACGTAAAACACCTTCTCCAATCCGATCCAGAAAAGATGGTTTCTTTTCTCCTACGAACTGTCCGTGTTGGATGAGAATTGGAAACAAAGGATCAAGGTCAGTGACTCTTCTTCCTTGCTCTGCTGAATGGTCACCTAGATTATGATGAATCCAACGCACCTGCGGAGAAAATATAACTCCAGTTTGATCTCGGGACAATTCACAAATAATCGCGACATCCAAAACCTGTAGCCCCCCATCAATGGCAACCCAGCAATGCCGATGTGGACTTTTTTCTTGATATACAGGGATCCCAACTCCTCCACTTCGCCCGAACGCAAATTTATGTTTTGGTAATTCATCGAAAAATGCACCTCTTACAGAAAAACGCCAAGAAGAAGCGCTCACCAACCTAGACATTCCTGTTAATTCTCGCCATTGCCCATTTTCGTAACACGCATCGTTCACGAAAGTTAACCCTGTATATTCCAAAAGCCATATTCGAAGTAACTTGCTATTGAGTTCAATAATTTTCATATTTCAAAATCCCAGACGTACGGTTCTATGGCCATTAGAACATCAAAATTTTCAAGATGCAAGAAAAAAAACAGGCTCTCTTGCCCGCTTTTTACATTACTACCAATAACATGCTGTCCGACAAAAATTTTTTTGAAATTTCTAGCGTAAAAATTTTTGCTGGATGCTCCATTTTGCACTGGTAACACGCTCGCCGAGGCGGCTCAGTTTTACCAAGCGAAATGGGCGAAGGCTTTGTTAGCCTCAGCCATCTTATGAGTATTTTCGCGTTTCTTAACCGCTTCACCTTCGTTTTTTGAGGCGGCGATGAGCTCTTCCGCTAGTTTAATGTGAATTGGTTTGCCTTTTTTGCTGTTGGCGGCTTCGATAATCCAACGCATGGAAAGCGCGAGTCGGCGTTCTGGTCGAACCTCAACAGGTACTTGGTAGTTGGCGCCTCCAACACGGCGTGAGCGAACTTCCATCACTGGGCCGGTGTTTTTAAGAGCAGTATCAAAAACTTCAACTGGATTTTCAGTCTTTTCTTTTTCTTTAATGAATTCAAAAGCGCCGTAGACAATTTTTCGGGCGACGTTTTTCTTGCCAGCATCCATGACATAGTTAATGAGCTTCGCAACTTTCTCTGAGTTGTGAACTGCATCTGGCTTTACGATATTTTTATTTTTATGTTTTCGGCGCATTTTCGGTGAAGGGTTTAGGGTAGAGGGTTAAGGGTTTAGTTTTCTGAATTTTTCCTAGACCCTAACCCCTATACCCTAATTTGTAATTTAAGCTTTCTTAGGCCGTTTGGCTCCGTACTGGCTTCGTCCTTTCATTCTCTTATCTACTCCCGTAGCATCGAGGACTCCACGAACGATCGTGTATCTGAGGTTGACGTCTTTTACGCGACCACCTCGGAGCAAAACTACGGAGTGTTCTTGAAGCGCGTGTCCAATACCTGGAATGTACGCGGTAACTTCCATACCGTTCGTGAGACGTACGCGAGCAATTTTTCGAATAGCTGAGTTTGGCTTTCGGGGAGTCTTGGTCGTAACTTTAGTACAGACACCTCGTTTAAATGGCGCGAAGAATTCGATTGGGCGATTTTTCAAAACGTTGAATGATCGCGTCAAAGCTGGCGTTTTTGATTTTCGCTTTGGAATAACTCGTCTTCGTTTTACTAATTGGTTGATTGTCGGCATTATAATTAGTTCATCAAGTCCTTAAAGTTTGTAAAGTTCATAAAGTCAGAGGCTTTTTCCCCACTTGATAAACTTGACGAACTTGGAACTTTATAAACTTGCGGTGGGAGTAATGTAATATAAACCGGCAAAAAAAGCAACCTTGCATAGCTGCCACAAGCAATCTTTACGACTCCATAGAATTGTCTACATCAGTAACCCGAGACGGCTTGAGAAATAGGGTGCCAAGGAAATAACTCAATGACACCAAAATCGAATTAATTATTATTATGACACTCGAAGAAGATTCAATACCAGGAAGTCTCCCTATAAATATAGGGAGCGTATATAATAAAAATAAAATCAATGTCCCGAAAATTAAGACAAACTGGGAATCTTTTTTATCAAAATGCATCAGCTTTCTCACAATTTGTGCTGAAAAAAATGCAGCCAAAAATAGAGAACCGGTAGCTAAAGCGTTTCCAAGATAATACCTAAAAATATTGTGGGAATCTGTCCATAAAAAAGAGAGTGTGATAACCCCAAGAACGAAGGAAAACAGCCAACTCAGGAGTCCATGAAAAAGTAATAAATAAATTTTTTTCATAAAATTTTATAAGCCCGTAATCAGCCTGAAAAGAAAGGTAATGAGCGGATCGACAAACTGCCATAGAAACAGAATAAAGAAAATTAAAATAATAAGAGAGTGACTTTCGATCCAATTTCTAATATGGAAAAGTCGTGCTGGGAAAAATCCGAACAAAATTTTTGAGCCATCAAGCGGCGCGATGGGTACAAGATTAAAAACTGCCAGCAAGAGATTGATATATACCAAGGTTACGACAGGACTGGCAAAAGTAACAGGAAGAAATTGATAGATGACGTCAAAGCGAATGAGCAACCCGAAAATAATAGCGATGGCTAAATTCGATGCTGGTCCGGCGGCAGAAACCAAAACCTCTCCCCATCTTTGGTTTTTTAAATTGTAGGGATTGACCGGCACCGGTTTGGCCCAGCCAAACACCATGTGCGGAGGAACAAGAGCAGTGATAATCGGCACAATAATTGAACCCACGAGCTCAAGGTGAGCAATCGGGTTTAGGGTGAGTCGTCCTGCGTAACGAGCAGTCGGATCGCCCAAGGCTTCTGCGGCGTACCCGTGACTTACTTCGTGTATGACGATCGACATAATCAGAAGTAAAATTGGGAAGACAATATCTATTTGCATAAATGTAAGAATATGATAGCATAGCGAAACTAATTATAAGAAGGGTGTAGGGGTTAGGGTCTAGACCGAATTCGGAAAACTAAACCCTTCACCCTGTACCCTAAACCCTGTATTTCAATGGCCAACATTTGCCCCATAACTAAAAAAGGAACCCGAATGGGTGGAGGGTACAGCAACCGCACTCGTGCTACGCAGTTTAATCCTACCGGCATGACTCGCAAATACCCAAATCTTCAAAAAAAGAAGATCTATATTCCTGAACTTAAAAAGAGCATTCGATTGACTATCTCAACTGAAGCAATCAAAACTATCAACAAGAACGGAGCGTATCAAACTCTCAAAAAAGCCGGCCTTATTTAAACAGAATCAGGATTCACGATTAAAGATTCAAGAATGAAAAAATCCCCCGCCGCGCTTTGCGCGGCGGGGGATTTTTTATTTTCTATCTCCTATTCCCTTCTAATCGTCTCCCCATCCGATTTTAAAATAATCGTCCCAACCTGATCAGTGCGAAAAACTTTCACGCCAAATTTTTCGAGCGTATCCAAAGTTTCCTGATGCGGGTGTCCATATTTATTATCCTTCCCATCTGAAATGATCGCCATCGTTGGATCAACAACCCCGACAAATTCTTCCGAGGTAGAAGTTCGCGAACCGTGATGGCCGACCTTTAAAACATCGCTTTTTAATTTTTCTCCGTCGAGCGCGACCAAGTAATGCTCGATATTTGAAGGTGAGTCCCCTGTAAACATCACCGACGTGTTTCCGTAGACAAGCCGCCCGACAATCGAACCGTCATTAGTCGCTAATCCTAAAATGTCTCGGTCGGGGAAAAGTACGTAGAATCCAACGCCAGCTTTTTTATCGAGCCAAATTATTTCACCACGCCGCGCCACAACTTGCGGCACTTTTTTCTCTTTAATTGTTCTTTCGAGTTCAGCATAGGTCGCCGAAGGTGAATTTGTTCCCGGCTCAATCACTTCCCCCACTTTAAAACTTTTTAGCACATCGATAAATCCGGCCATGTGATCCGCGTCAGGATTGGTCACCATGAGCATATCAATCGAGCGATCATAAAACGGCATCACCTTTCGAAGCGCCGAGAGAACAGTTTTCGGCGGCCCACCATCAATAAGCATTTGATTGCCATTCGGCGCTTCAATAAAAATCGCGTCACCTTGACCGATATCCAACATTGCGATTTTTAAAATATTCCCGCGGCTTTCGTGAAAGACCGCAAACCAGATACAACAAGTTGCAACAAAAAGCGCCACTAACAAATACACGCGCGCATTTTCACGAACCCTTTGCATCAGAAAATTGTAGCATTAAAAAGAAAATGGTCCGTTACATTTAAAACTTGCCTTTGAAGGCCTAATTTAATAAGCTGTGGCAAGAAAACCTCCCTCTGCACATAATGAATACACCCCAGAAACTTATCACGCTCCCCTTTGCCTTGTTTCAAAAACTCCGCAATCGAAAATGCCCAGTCAAACGGCGCGAGAATGACGTCCTTCTGACGCTGGCGGCGCCGATCGGAGATAAAACTAAAGATCTCTGGTTGATTTTTAGGCAATCGGAATATAGGCAAATGCTCCATCTTGCGCCAGAAAGCCACTTCGACACCCCCGAAGAATCACCCGTCGGTGTAACCCTGAAAATCACAACGTACTGGAATCAGACGAACAACCTCATGGAGGAAAGGGTGAAGTTCGAAGTGATGCCAATTGTCATGCCGAGCAATTCCTCCTACGTTTCAAATGTGACAATCGCTGGGGTTTTTTCGGCAGCTGTGGCATACTCCACCCTGTGCGTATACAGAACCTTTGTGGAAAGCAGGTGCCCGCCGATGCCGATAATTCCGTCGTCCTTCGTTGATTGAGAACAGGCCACATTCGCAAAATCGCAGAAACTTTCTGCGATTTTTTTATATATTAAAAACCCCCGATAAACGAGGGTAGTTAGAAAATCTTTCTTTGACAGAGGTATCTTTGTCGCGGATATCGCCACGCAAGCAGGCGAAGAATTCCTATGGTGATGGAAAACACTCCGAAAATCAACAAAGAACACAGCAAGATTGCACAGCCATTCCAAGCCACCTCTTGCAAATCAACTCCATTCCATACATTCCAAATCGCCAAAATAAGCCCGCCTGAAATGAGATAGAGATTGGTTGCTGCTCTCAAATGGTACGCCACCCTGATGAGCAAATTGTTTGTGGCTTCTGGTAAAGTATGGACGTAGTACGCAAACCGAGCCTGAAGCAACAAAACGAAAACCCACAGCGCCAGAGCGAGCGAATCGAATGCTCGAGGCAAACCGGAAGCATTGAGCTCACGGCCACCCGTATAACGAAAGTGCCAGCGCCAAAAGAAAAAAACCATAAAGGCCGAAATCGCAGTGTACCAAAACACGCGCCGGTATACATCGAGCCATTGAGCGCCACTGGGAAATATTTTCATTTTCATCGAGTCGAAGGACGAATTTTCAACGCAACTACTACATTAAGAGTAGTCTCTTCACACAATAAGTCAACGGACAGGGCAAGCGTGCTATAATCAAATTATTATAAAATTACTTACAACCATGAAAAAATTTGAAGAACAAAAATTTACCATTCCAGAACTAAAAGGCATTTCTAAAAAAACCATTGAGGAACATTTGAAACTCTACGCAGGCTACGTCAAACACGCCAATTTGGTCTTGGAAAAAGTAGAGGAATTGAAAAAAGACGCAGACCCCTCGACCCCGCTCGGGGCAAGAAACGCTTACGCCTTGGGCGAAGTGATGCGCCGATTTGGATTTGAATTTAACGGCATGAGAAACCACGAAGTTTATTTTAAAAGTCTTGAAGGTAGTTCGAGTCCGCTCGGCTCCAGTTCATTGAAAAAAGCCATTGAGGAAAAGTGGGGTTCATTTGAGCTTTGGCTTGCAGAATTTAAAGCTATTGCCATGACTCGCGGTATTGGCTGGGCAATGCTGTACTACGACAGATCAAGCGGCGAACTTTTGAATGCCTGGATTGATGAACAACACTTGGGACAACTCCAAAACTGCGCGCTCATTCTAGGACTTGATATGTGGGAACATTCGTTTGTGGCGGACTACCAGCCAAGCGGAAAAAAAGCATACATAGAAGATTTTTTTTCAAATCTAAATTGGTCTGTGATTGAAGAGAATTACACAAAAGCTAAATAGTAGTGAAAAATAAAAACTAACCATCGCTCACGCAGCTCTGGTTAGTCGTGTAGTAAAACTCCTCGGGCTGACAATAAACACAATTCGTGGCTTGAGCCACAGGCAGGCGCGCAAGATGCGCCTCCGTAATTGTGGACATCGAGCCCGAGCGCAGGGGAAACCCATTTCAGCGTAGCGAATCTCCAGAAAGTCCGGCTGGGACATCCGAAAATGATTCGTGAGATGAAGCTGAAATAGAGCAGCTTGACTCAGAGGCTTCTTACCCGTGCGTTGAAAATATATCGCCCCAAGAGGGAAAAATAATTCCCCAGTAGAAATTCTCTTGAGGTAAACACATTTCCCAACTATTGAAACACTCCACTCGCTATGAGGGAGAGTTCGAATTGCATTGAGGTATCCCTCGATAGTAAGAGGATTTTTCATAGATCAAAAAAGGAGTACTGTCTAAGCTCTTATGATAGCAAATCCCTTGGCTTTTTGCCAGTAGTTTTTTTAGACAAAAATACAATCCCCCACAAGTATACAAGGTAGGCAAATACGGCCAGCCAGAGGGGAAATCCAGCGATAGCAACGGAGGAAAATGGTAGATGAGCAAAAAATTCGACGACTCTGAGCTCATATTCGAGTAGTCCGTAAGCAACAGTAGCAAACGGAAACGCCAAGACGCTTGAAATAAATCCGATGACACCGGCAAGAAACCCGAACAACATGGTAGCTGGAATGGCAGATAAAATTAAAATGTTAACCGGCAAGGCAACCAAGCTAAGTTGCCCCATTTTGTACAACAACATCGGCAGAACAAAAATTTGAGTCGAGAGCGTCGAAACTAAAATCGCGCGCAAGCCAAATTTTTCGGTCACAAATAAAAATCGCTTTTCAAAAATAGGAGAAACATAGATCAGGGCAAGGGTTGAGGCGAAACTTAATTGGAACGATGAATCAAAAACTAAAATTTTGGGATTTTGAAACACCATGAAAAGTCCCGCAAATAAAAGCGCGCGGGTAATGTTGTATTGTCGACCAGTGGTTCGAGCAACAATGACGAGAAGTGCCATAAGCGAAGACCGTACGACCGTCGCTGATCCGCCAGTCATAATCGCGAAAAGGATAATGCCAAGCGCCCCGAAACTTTGACCTAAATATTTTGGCAGAAAACTGAAAAATCCGATAATCGACTCTGCCACAATCGTAATGTTGTACCCAGAAAGCACAACGATATGAATGACGCCCGCGCGGCGAAAATCATCGAGCAAATTTTGACCGAGCGCATGTTTAGCCCCAACAACTAAGCCTCCTAAAAGCGAAGCGTCTGGCTCAGGAATGAGCTTGCTAATCTGGTTCAAAAAAGCATGTTTTAAATCGAAAAGTTTTGAAACAACAAAATTTCCCTGATCGGATTTTATGAGGGTAATTTTTGGCCGATTCACTTGGTAGTAAATTCCTTCTTTCGCCAAATAATTTTGGTAATCAAAAATTTTCCCCGATGGATCGGCGAAATTTTTCGGTTTCTCCAACTGACCAGAAAATTCTACTGCGTCACCATATTGAAATTGAGGATATAAATCAGCAACCAAAAGTGCTTTAGAAAAAATTGGAGTTGCAACATCTCCAGTCAAAAAGTTTTCGAGTTTTACGGTCAGCCGATTAGAATCGGCTCTCTCGTCCGGCTCATCGACGATCGTGCCTGTCAGTGTCACCCGTTCACTCAGGTGGTTTTCAAGAATAGGATTGGTAGTTTTAAATTCGGACACGTCAAAGCGAAGCATGCCGAGACCAGTGGCCAAAATAAACAAGCCCAGTGAAAATCGCCTGAAACCGGATTGCCCATTTTCAAATTTTGCCTGAAGAAAAAGTGCTAAACCAATAACCAAAAAGAAACAAGAAAAATAAATACTAAAATCAACGAACGATCGCACCAAAACTCCAGTAATAAATCCTCCGATACAGATGGCTAGAATTTTATCTCTCACTTCCATACATTTTTCTTGAGCTACTTTTCCATTGATTTCAAAACTTCAAGATACAGATCCTCAACAATCTTCTCCTGAACTTTTCCAGATTTGGCGTAATGATCAAGGCCCGGCGCCGCGTTGATTTCTAAAACAAAGTACCGAGCGGGTGCTTGTGTAATATCTCCTTCGATCATGAGGTCAACGCCACACAACCGAAGACCCATGTCTTTCGTTAATTGTATCGCGATCTTTCTAAATTCTGGATGAACATTTGCAGTCACATCAACTGAATCACCTCCGGTAGAAAGATTGGCGTTATCCAAAAGAAAAATCCTTTCACCTTGAGCGAGTACAGACTGGAAACGTAGCCCTTGGCGTTTCAATTTTTCTAAAATTCGCGGATCATCAATTTTAATTTTGGTATCGCGACTCGAAGCGGCAAATTTTTTTTGTTTAAAAAGTAAAAGTTTTTTAATTGAAGATTTGCCATCACCGAGGACACTCAACGGAATTCTTTCGTAGGCTGAAATCACTCGATCATCGAGCACCACGAGTCGGTAATCTTTTCCAGAAACCGGCCGCTGAACGATGGCTACTCGATCTTTCTTAAAAATAATTTTCATGGCTCGGAAAAATTCTGACTTCCGATACACAAGCGCAACTCCCATGCCCTGACTACCGCTATTCGGTTTAACGATAACCGGCAAACCTAATTTTTGGGCGTATACCCAACCAGCTTTCGTATCACGCCCAGAAACAGCCAACTCTTCCGCAAATTGATCAGAAAAAAAAGTTTTACTGCCAGGCACAATTGGGTAGCCCATTTTTTTCAAAAAAAAGTTGGCGTAATCTTTATCTTTAGCAATTTCAGAGGCGCCGAGTGAATTGAGATCAAGGCTTGAATATCTGAAATATCTTTTCCGGCCACTTTTAAAAATAATTTGCCCGACAATATTCCAGCGTGGCTCCATGAAAACCTTTGCGCCGATTCGTGGGGCGATTTTTTGTAAAACTTTTCCGAGGAGTGGTGTCAGATTTTTGTTCTTCATATTTTAGTTTTACTTTTGCTCCATCTTGAATTCGTGTGAGAATGTTTTAAAGCTATCAGCTTATAGCTTTCAGCTGAAAGCTTCTCTAATTTTTTCTCCACAAATCAACCAAATCTTTTTCTTCTTCCGAACTCAAAACCTTTTTATATTTGGCCTTTTTGCCTTTCACCCGAGCTTCGCACTCCGCCCAGGTTTTGTGAACTAAAACCGTACCGTCTACCAAACTAACATAGGAGTACGCTGTAGCTTTTTGGTGAGATCTCGAGATTTTTTTTGTTTCGAGCTTTTTGTACGATATATCGTACAGATTCAGCACACCTTTAATTGGATATTCTGCAAGCGAACCTTGGTATAATGTTGGGTTTTTACCATCAGCAAATTCAGTTGCGATAACATCACACCTTTCATTTCCGGCCACACCAACATGTCCCGCAACCTGCTTCCACTCAATCTTATTCCGCGTTTGTCCCGCGTAGTTCCGCGTCAGTTCCGCGAGCCTCTCCCACAAATCTCGATTCTCCACTTCTTTTTTAGTTGCAGTGATCCAACCATTTTTCTGCCAACCGAAAACCCATTTCGTAATGCCGTTGATGACGTAGGAAGAGTCGGAGTACACCAGAAGGGTATAGGGTTTAGGGGTTAGGGTAGAAACAAAAGAAAGCGCGGCAATTGCGGCTTGTAATTCCATTCGGTTGTTAGTGGTGTGTGCTTCCCTGCCTCCAACCTCTTGAATCATGAATCTTGAATCATGAATCTCGCGATTGTCGTTTGGAAAAACGACAATCGCGCCGAACCCTCCCGGCCCTGGATTGCCTCGCGAAGAACCGTCGGTGAAGATAGTGATTTTAGATTCAAGATTCATGATTCAAGATTTAAGTAGGATAATTAAGAGATTATAACAGAAAAGAAAAAACCCAGTAAAAGCCCGGGCATGGAGAGGAAGTATTAAAGAGGGTCAACCCCCCAAAGAACTCGCTGTTTAGTAATGACACGACCTCGCCCTCGTAAAATGCCCTCGACCAAGCCTTCGACATAGCCGCGTTCCTTAGCAAATTCGTACGTGTTGGGATCACTGTTGTGCATTTGAACTTCAACAGTGAAGCTTCCATTTGAAGAAGAGAGCGAGTACTGGTACTTGAGTTCTTCCAAATGATTGCCCAAAGTGGTCTGATCGAATGGCACAAAAACGGCCATCTCTAGCGTGATAATGATCTTCATAAACAAAACCCTAAACTAGCGACACTCTATGCATTGCACCGGATAAAGTCAACAAATTGAAGCGAGCAAGAAAAAAGCCCGGAGAAGTTCCGGACTAACGAAAGACGATCAGACAATCTCCTCGACAGAACGACCAAAAACCTGGACACCGGTGCCGAACAAAAATCCAGCAATGGCACCAGCTACGTGGCCCTTCTCGGTAAAAAACACCGAACCGTCGCCGGGCTCATACTGAGATTGTACAGTCACAACAATCTCGCCCTCATTTCCGACTTCGATGGAGGGAGGAATGTTATCAGAGTAGCCTAGCAACATATCCGCCATTCTGGAAAAGGTATCAATTCTTGTCGGACCAACCTGAACCTTGATTCTTAATTTCATATAATCCCTTCTGCGTGCTGAAGTGAAATCTAGTGTAGATTTCAAACAATGTCAACAATCCTCAACCGAAGCTCGGGGAAATTTTTGAACATGGATTTTTCAAAAGTTGCGACAAGGCTTACTAGCTTGCCGGCAACAACTTCTCTTCCCCAGTCGCTCGATGTTTTGAAAAAAGTGATAGCTGAAATTTTTTTGCCAACTTGATTGTGGAAAACCAGTTCGAGATGATTTTTTTCTTTACCAAAATGTTTAACTTCGGACGGTGTGACGTCGCGGAAAATAAAAAGTGGTTTGGGATTTCCCGTGCCAAAGGGCGCTAATTTTTCGATGGTTCGATAGGTATCCCAATTGACGTCTTCGAGTGCAAACTGCCAGTCGACAGGAGTTGTCGCGGCCAGGTCGGCCGCCGACGAAGCCGCGACATACGCTCGATTGAGTTCCTCTTCTAACGTATGAATTTTATCGTTGGCCACACTAAATCCGCCAGAAAAAGCGTGTCCACCAAATTGCAAAAATGTTCCAGCGCTCGCCCCCGTCATGAGCTCAACAAGATTAGCTTTTTCCGCTGAGCGACACGAACCCTTGATCACATCATCGCCGTCACGCCCCCAAAGAAAAACCGGACACTGATATTCGTTGGCGCAGGTGTTGGCGGCTAAACCCAGAAGTGCCGGCTTCCATAATGGATTTCCTATGACCATCACCTGATTAGATTTTTCAGTAGCTTGCCCTGAGGAATTCGAAGGGTACCGTTCACGCACAATTTTTTTAATTTCCTTCGCCAGCGCGGCCACTGTGCCTTTTCGTTCATCATTTATTTCATTCAAGTGGTCAGCCAAAGCGTCAGCTTCACTCTCATCAGTAGTTGAAAGCAATTTAAAAGCATCCATGGGAACACCCATTCGAGAAGCGGCGTTAATTCGCGGACCAATCGTAAACCCAACATCTTCTTCGGTGAGATGTTTTTGATTTACTTTAAGTTTAGAGAGTAATTTCACCAAACCCGCTCGAGGGGATTTTTTCAAAACCATCATGCCGTAGTAGGCAAACAAACGATTCTCTCCCACAAGCGGTACCATATCGGAAAGTGTGGCGATGGCGACCATATCCAACAGCCATTTCTCCCAACCGCGCGTAAGCGCGGTTGCCCCGAGCGAAGTCGAGGGGCTTCCTGTCATTTTCGTTATAAGAGCCTGAATGAGCTTGAAAGTTACTCCCGCCCCGCACAAATTTTTATCAGGATATTCACAGCCTTGTTGCTTAGGATTTAAAATGGCAAAAGCCTCGGGCAATTTCCCAACAGGCAAATGGTGATCAACAATGATGACATCGATCCCGAGTTCATTGGCTCGTGCCACTTGATCAAAATCTCCGGTACCGCAATCAAGGGTAATCAAAATTTTTGCCTCATCTTTCGCAAACCCTTCAATCGCCTCTATGTTTAAACCAAACCCTTCATTGTGCCGATGCGGAATATAGTTACTGAAATTAGCAAAGCCGATTTTTTTAAAAAAATCGTGCAAAATGACACCCGCCGGAATACCATCAGTATCATAATCACTATAAATAATTATTTTTTCTTTTTTTTCTACCGCTTCTAAAATTCGCCCAACTGCTACGTCTATTCCCTTCATCAAAAACGGATCGTGAATGTGTTTTGAGTAATCGGGATTTAAAAAAGCCTGAGTAGAATCCGGAGAAACGACGCCACGATGAAAAAGCAGATGATCAAGAAGTGTCGTGCCTTTGTTTTCTCTGACCAAATATTTTTTCATGTAGCAAATTGTATCATGATCTTTTTCCCGATTCCTTGACAAAACAATTTAAAAAGCGTAAAAAATCAACAGAAAGAATCTTTTTGAAACATGACGACACTTGATCTGCCGTGCATTGAAAGAATCGAGGACACCCATGGAGCTGTGGCCCCGCTCTACATTAAGAGGCACCACCCCTATCCAAACAACCCGTGGCCACATGTCCGAGTGCGATGCGGCTGTGGTTGCAGAATGGTGCTACGGATTTTTTGTGAGCCGTTTGGAACGGAGGATCCTTCCAAGCGCCTGAGTATCCGCGGCGTCACCGGCACTGTCGGACAATGGCGAGACATCCTCCTCCCGAAGTTAGGGATTGAAGAATTGCCCTACTCGGAGCTTGTTTCCTCCCTGCTCAGGGTAAGCCACGAACAGCATGCCCGAAGCCGGGAAAACGAAATCAACCCCTGGATAACGATCACTTCGTCATTCCACAACGAACGCCGCAACTTCGTCAGTGTTGCCTTTGAGCAAAACCCGAAGGGAGATGCAGACATCGACCGGCTGAAAATTGCCGGAGTGGATGGAACAGTACACCAATGGTGCCGTGTATTTCTGCCAATTTTTGGCATGAGCCACCTCTAAGATCTTACGCTTCCTCTGCGTTTGGTCTTTTTTTATTCACTATTTACCATTCTTTACTATTTCCTATTTTCAATTTACTATTCTTCTTATGGATTGTATTTTCTGCAAAATTATTTCCGGTGAACTTCCCTCTTCAAAAATTTACGAGGATACGGATGTTTTAGCTTTTTTAGATATTAAACCAATAAACCCAGGGCACGCGCTGGTTATTCCGAAACGTCACTACGAAAGTATTCACGACACACCGGATGAAGTCGTTTCCAAAATGATGATCGTGGCAAAAAAAATCGCTGGCTCAATTCAAAAAAATCTCGGCGCGGAAGGCGTCAACATCGGTATGAACAACGGCAAGGCCGCCGGCCAAATTGTTTTTCACGCCCATATCCACGTCATGCCGCGCCTGAGCACTGACTCATTTAAACTCTGGAACGGCAAAGAATACAAAACGGGAGAGCGAGAGAGCGTGGCGGAAAAAATTAAAAAAACTCTTTAATTTTTAGCTAAATTTTAACTAAACGTATAACCGGCAAGCCTCATTCACACATTCGTGCGAATGGGTGAATGAGGTTTCATATTGTAAATAGTAAAAAAAGCGTGTTCCTAAGAACACGCCTGCAGCTGAGCTTTTTTGGTCAGTCTAAGAAAATCTTTTATCATCGCCGATGCTGTAGGTTCTGCGCCGGCACCCTCTCCAAACGCCATGACCTCATCCCCGTGATGGTCAGTGCAAACAAGAACGTTGTCAGCGCCAGACGGCAGTTGAAAATCTACAGAGCGAGCCGGAACAAACCCTCCCCAAATATGCCATCGGCCTTTTCGTCCGCGAATCTCGAGCGACTGCCGCTGGATCTCGTATTGGGAAATCTTAACCACAAACCGGTATCGATCTGGGTGACGAAGCAGACGAAGTATTTCAGCTTCGCTATAGATCGGGTAATTCAGATCATCCGGCGTGAGGCACTCTTCGGATACTCCCGAAAAGTTGAATAGGTTACAGAGTTTGAGCATGACATCATGGCGTTCCCCGTTAACCGTTTCCACCAAACCACCTTTTCCCCGCTCACACAAATGCATCCTCTGGGCCGCTTCCAAAGCCCTCTGCGGATCCAAACCCTCCTGTACCCTTGAAAAAAGGAAATTTAAAGTACCGTTTACTACGCCGGTCATGTGCACAAAAGGCGCGTGTGGACGTCGAAAAAGTTCAAGCATTTCGCTCCCGCCACCAACTGTTGCAGTACAGCCGACAAGATCAAGACCGACGTACAGCCGGATAGCTTCAAAATGATAGGCTGAAGAGCGTTTTTCGGACGTGACGACCGGAAGCCCTGCCTCAACTGCCTCGAGCAGATAGGAAAGCGCGGCCTCTCCTCTGTCATTTGCGTTGATAGTAATACCAACAGCATCGACCCCCATAAGCCGAGACTGGAACGTGCCGCGATCATCGCTGGAATTGAAAGATTCCGTCTGATGTCCGAGCAACTGTAACTGCCTGGCGAATTCTTTGCCGATAACTCCCTGGCCACCAACGATCAATACTTTCTGAGCTTTCATGGATTTAGAATAAAGAACCGAAAATTAAAACGTATCTGTTTTGAGATTACTACCGGAAAGCCTATCTGTCAAAAGAAAAACAGCCCATTCTAAGGGACTGTTTGCATCTGAAATTTTGCTCCGCTGATTTAAGACTTGAGGTAATCTAAACCACATACCGTAAACTTGAAGCCGTACTTCGAAGCTGCCTCGAGGCCAGCTAGGTAAATTCGTACTGCTTCCACCCCAACGAGGTTGACTCTCAAAATTTTGTGATCCTTCCCAACCATTCCGTGTACCAGCACATAGAAAGGGTTTTCCGTAAAACCGAAGCCTGGCGAAAATGGGCTATCAGACGGAAGCACATTGGCCCAAGCAAAACCTCCAACCTCCGCATGGATGTGAAAAGGCTCGGCTTGAGGCTTTTTCTCATCGAGAAGCCGACGGCGGATTTCCTCTTTCAACGCGTCGAGCGCCCACTCGCCAATTGAGTCAGCGTCGGCTTGACGCTTTATGAAATCCAAAAGTCCGTCCACTTTCGCCAAAAAGGTTGGCGCGTCCATTTCCTGCAAACTTTGCTGTGACATAGTTGCCTTTCGTTTGTGTTCTATCCCCCATTTTGCATATTTATGGCGGACGGTCAAATCGAGAAGTGCCGATCAGTTATGAGCCGCGCTCGCTTCGAGCGCGGCAATGCCGGGCAGAGTTTCGCTAGCCAAAAAATCAAGCATCGCTCCACCACCCGTTGAAACAAAAGAAAATTTATCGTTCAACGCCAATTTGTCGATAGCCGCAAGCGTGTCTCCTCCACCAACAATCGCCTCAACTCCGCTTTCTGCAATCGCCTTCGCTAAAGCTTCCGTACCTTCGACGAAACCTTGTTCATAAGCACCGATCGTGCCATTCCAAAGAACAAATTGAGCTGATTTTAATTTTTCAGTGAGCATCGTCAAGGTTTCTTGCCCAGCATCAAAGACAATTTCTTCAGGAAGAATTTGGTTTGGTTTTTTTGAAATTTTGTTTTGAGGGTCTCCCACAACAACATCGAGCGGTAATAGTAGTTTTGGATTGTGCAACATCGCCTCGAAACCGAAATCAGACTCAGAATGTTTCGAGTGTCCGATTTCAAAACCTTCAGCCTTGAAAAGGTCGTTGGCAAGCGCTCCGCCGACAAACACAGAGTCGGCCGATTTTAAAAACTTGGTCACAAGAGGAAATTTTGTTTCAGAGACCAAAGATGTGCTGGTTAATTTTTTATTTGCACCAGCCAAGATAAACAAGAAGGGTCTCGGCGGATTAAACGCTCGAGACACATGGACCACTTCCTCACAAAACAAAAATCCAGCGTAACTCGGCAAAAAATTTGGAATGCCAACAATCGAAGCGTGAGCACGATGAGAAACTGAAAACGCGTCATTAACGTAGATATCCGCAAGCGAAGCGAGCGTCTGCGCAAAATGAAGATCATTTTTAATTTCTCCAGGATTGTTGCGAATATTTTCCAAAAATAAAATTCCTCCGTCCCCGAGCGCCCCAAGGCGCTCGGGGAGTTCTTCTAAAGAGGGAACAAAATCAACTTTGATAATCGTATTGAGATACTCAGCCACCACTTTCAGAGAGTCAGTTTCTTTGCTGTCGGTGTGAGCGATGATAATCGTTTTCGCTCCGCGATTTTTTAAAAACTCTAAAGTTTTCAAACTTTTTTTAATCCTAAAATCATCGCGAACTTGTCCATCCACAATTGGCACGTTGAGATCAAGGCGAAGTAAAACCTTCGTACCGGAAGAAATAGGAGCGTCCTCAATTTTTTTAAATTTATATTGCATTGACCACAGTGAGGAGCTTTTTAAAATTTTCTGGATCCACACTTTCTCTGCCAATTATAAAACCGTCAACTTGACCCTCAGTGACGATACTTTTTGCGTTTTCGAAATTAACCGAACCGCCGTACAAAATCTGTAGCGCGTGCGCTACATCGGCACCAAACAAATCAGCAAAAACTTTTTTGATAAAAATCGTCATCTCGTAGAGCTCTGCTGGCTTCATGGCATCCTTAAAACTTTTCCCAATCGCCCACACGGGTTCATAGGCAATTAAAATATTTTTCACGGAATTACCCTTAACACCAAAGAGAGAGGTTCGAATTTGATTTTTCAAAAACTCATAGTAGGCGCCGCTAGCATCTCTCTCTTTCTCGCCAATACACAAAATTACAGTAATTTTAGAACGAAGAGCGGCTAAAACTTTTTTAGAAACCATCGCATCGGTTTCACCAAACGCTCTTCTTTCTGAATGACCGATAATAGCGAACGATGCTCCGATATCCGAAACCATCTCGGCACTCACTTCTCCGGTGTATGAACCACCTTGTTCCCAAAAAATATTTTGCGCTCCAAGAAAAAGATTTTTACTGTCGGTTTTTTTAAAAAAAGGCGCATACAAGACTGGAGGACAAACAACCACATCGATTTTTTTACAAATTTTCGCACTTCGCTTGGTCGCGGCAAAAAGAGTACGGGCCTCGAGGTCCGTTTTTGGATTCATTTTCCAATTGGCTACAATTATTTTCCGATTTTTCATACGAGGAATTATAACACCCGTCATGCACAAAAAACAGAAGCGCTGGATTTCAAAATACTCTATAATTCATCCGGAAATCATGGTAAAATACTGCCAATAGTACCACCATGCTCTCCTCTAAAATTGGAACGCAAAACCAAAAAGCTCACGCTGAGAAAAGTCGGGGGTTTACGCTGGTTGAAAGTCTTGTCAGTCTTGCAGTATTTTCATTATTACTTATTGCAGTCACCACGACAGCGCTGGCGTTGGTTCGACAATCCCGAAATTTTCGCGAAAATACGACACTCTCCGGGCTCGCTGATCAGTACTTAGAAATCGCTCGAAATCTTCCGTACTCTCAAATCGGTACAGAAAACGGTAACCCACATGGAAACCTTCCAGACTTTGCAAGTCCTACTAACGCAACCATAAACGGCACCAGCTACCAAATTTATTATGTCGTTACCTACATCGATGATCCCGCTGATGGTACGATTCTCGCTGGCACTGACATCTCACCAAACGACTACAAGCAACTCAAGCTATATATTAAAAATACTCTGACAAATGTCACGACGAGTTTCTTAAGCACACTCTCCCCAAAAGGCCTTGAGGGTTTAACTGGAGGCGGAGCGCTTTCGATAAAAGTTTTTGATGCGGTTGGCCAGCCGGTACCAAATGCCACCATCACCATCACCAACACAAGCCTTGTTCCCGATATCAATCTGACAAGAACCAGTGACGCCCAAGGTAACTGGGCTGAAGTTGGTTTACCTGCCAGCGCCAATAGTTATCATGTTGTAGTCACAAAAAATGGTTACTCCACCGACCAAACCTACCCAATTAGTGTTGGCAATCCGAGCCCGACCAAGCCCGACGGCACCATCCTCGCGGGCCAAGCTACTCAGATAAGTTTTTCAATCGATCTTTTGAGTGATTTAGTTTTCAACACCCTAAACCAAACCTGCACCGCCATTCCAAATGTCGGACTTGGGGTACGCGGGGCAAAGTTGATTGGAACCCCAAGTGTTTATAAATTTAATAACTCCTACACCTCAAATGGTAGCGGACAAATTTCTCTTCCAAACTTGGAATGGGACAGTTATACTCCGGCGCTGATTGGGAATACCTACATGATTTATGGTTCATCTCCAATTCAACAAATAAATATTTTGCCGGACACCAGCCAGACATACACGCTTGTGCTTGGACCAAAAACCGACAACAGCCTCTTGGTAATCGTAAAAGATTCATCGACCGGGAACCCCCTTCAAGGCGCAAGTGTAAACCTGACTGATCCAAGCGTATTTGATGTCACCGAGATGACAAGCGGCAGTGTCTGGAGCCAGGAAGAGTGGTCAGATGGATCGGGCCAAGTTAATTTCGTTAACCCAAGCAAATATTTTCAAGATGATGGCAATGTAAATACGCTTGGTATTCCGTCTGGATTAAGGCTCGCCGATTATGGCGGTGTCTCATACGCTATGGCGGGATCTCTTGAATCTTCAACATTTGATACCGGCACAACAGAAACCCAATACACCAACCTCCTTTGGCAGCCAACCTCGCAAGATCCTGCAACGACCGTTAAATTTCAAATCGCCACCAACAGTGACAATGCAACATGGAACTATGTCGGACCTGACGGTACAAACGGTACATACTTCACTGTCCCCGGAACAACAATACACTCGAGTAATAACAATATGCGCTACCTCAGATACAAAACTTTTCTTTCAACGACTGACAATTCTAAAACTCCTGTGCTGACGAGCATCAGCGTCAATTACGTTTCAGGATGTTTTACTCCGGGACAGGCCATGTTCCCAGACCTTGAAAACACGAATTATCAAGTCAGAGTGAGTCTGAGTGACTATCAAACTCAAATAATTAACCCTGTAAACGTCTCTGGATATGGGACCCTCGAAATCTTACTCTCACATTAACTCCACACGCATCATGAAACTTTTTAAGACTGCCGTAGTGCAAAAAAATTCCATGCGCAACCAGCGCGGATTTACAGTACTTGAAATGCTCATGGCTATATTTATTTTTTCGATGCTGATCGGTGGAATCGCGGCGCTCTTTCAAACCACCTTCAACACAGCCAGGCAACAAAATCTTGCAGTCAGTAGTACTAACCAAGCCAGAAAAGTAATTTTTGATTTTACCAATGAAGTCAGGACCGCAACCGTGGGCAACGGCGGTTCGTACCCCATCAGCGAAGCCAGCAGTACCCAACTTATTTTGTATTCAGGGTATGGTGCGCCAAACTCAATCATTTATAGGCTTCGCTATTACCTCTCAAATAATAAATTATACAAGGGGGTAATCACTCCGACGGGCACTCCTCCAACCTACAACACCTCTTCTGAAGTAGTGAAAATCGTCCAAACAGGACTCTCTCAAGGAGCCACACCGGTGTTTTACTATTACGACAGTAACTACGCCGGCACAAGCACGCCACTTTCTCAACCAGTCAATTTAACTATGGTAAAATTTATTAAAATAAACATGATTTTAATCAATCAGGATATTAAAAATTCCACGAGCACTTTTATCGTTACCGGTGGAGCAACAATCAGAAATTTGAAAACTAACCTCGGCAATTAAGAAACATATAACATGGAGCATAGAACACGTAACAGAAAACCAGAAGAAGCCCGCGCGCTTTGCGCGCGGGCTTCTTCTCCCCGCTCACTTCCCCCTGTTCCATGTTCTGTGTTGCGTGTTCCATCTCCTCGTGGCTTCACCTTGATCTACCTCCTCGTCATCATTTTTGTTTTCTCTTTAATGATGCTTCCCGTTATTAATTTTGTCGCCGGAGCTGTGAGAGTACTGGTAGCAACTATCGATCGTGAACAAAGCCTTCAAATCGCCGAAACAGGAATAAATTATTATCAGTGGCATCTCGCGCATTTTCCAAGCGACTATAAAGACGGAACAAATGCGACCGGACCCTACACCCACAACTATGTCGACTTCGATACCCAAGAAACCATTGGTCAATTTACCCTCACCATTACCCCACCGCTAGCCGGCTCAACAATCGTCACAATCAGATCCGAAGGAGCGACCACGCGCAACCCCAACATCACGCGCAGCATTACAGCACGCTACGGCATTCCATCACTCGCAAAATTTTCTTTTCTGAGCAACGATGTGATTTGGATTGGCGACATGGAAACGGTCAGTGGAGAATTACAATCAAACAACGGCGTACGTTTTGATGGTGTTGGCAATGCGCCGATAGGTTCTGCAAAATCCACCTACACCTGCCCCACATCTCAAGGTAACCCGTGTCCTACTACCAAAAACGGAGTTTGGGGTAACGCGGATCAATCGGTAAAAAATTTCTGGCAATTTCCTGTACCCGCCGTTGACTTCTCTTCCTTAACATCAGATCTAGCAAGCATCAAAAGCAACGCTCAAAGTGGAGGAATGTATCTTCCTCCTTCAAATGCTCAAGGGTACTCGTTGGTATTTAATGCCGCTGGTACTGTCAGTGTTTACAAAGTGACAAATTTAAAAGGAAATCTGCCAGGCTGGGATGTAAACGGCGTCGCTCACAACGAGTTTACTGATTACAACAACAGAAGTCTACAATTTACCCAAGCAATCCCTGCCAACGGCATCATTTATGTTGAGGATAAAGTGTGGGTAGAGGGTACGGTCAATGGACGCGCAACAGTTGCCGCGGCACTCCTGCCATATAATCCTGCGACCGCTCCAACTATTTACATTCCAGACAACATCATCTATGCGGCCAAAGACGGAACAAATGTTTTAGGATTAATTGCACAAAAAGATGTGGTCGTAACAAGTCACTCCTCCAACGACATTGAAATTGATGCCGCCATGATCTCCCAAAATGGTAGTGTTGAAATTTTCCACCACACAGGAAACGTCAAAAACAGCATTACCATTTTCGGATCAATCATGTCGTTTGGTCAGTGGACGTGGTCATATGTCACTCCACTTGGCCTCATCGCCTCGGGATATCAAACGACAAATGACGTCTACGACAGCAATCTTCTCTATGCTCCTCCGCCAAGTTTTCCTCTTTCGTCTTCTGGCTATCAAATCATAAGCTGGTTAAGCGATTAACACATGAAAATGAACACAAAAAAAATATTTTTTGTTATCGTAACCACTCTTTTTTTACTACTGACACAAAACGCTGAGGCTATTGTCTACGCTACGTTTCCCGACAGCAAAACCCTCCAACCGATGCCAGACTCGACCATCAAGCCAAATATTTCTGGAAATATAAATTCCACAGGAAGTTCAGGATTTAGCTACGATCAAAAACTCTCAGCCGAAACTTCTGAAAATGAGACGACGGAAAATCCTGATGAAAATACAAAAGTACCTGACGCCCCGACTGCCAAAAGTGGCGCTTCAAAACTTTGGATGCTACCGGCATTTCTTGGCATTGCCGCTCTCGGCGCTATTGTTTTCATCAAGAAACTCAAAAATAATAACAACGCCTAAACATTATTGAGAACCGTGTACATCGGAGTGATCATTGAGTAAGCAAAAAATCCGACAGCGGCGCCTATAAAAACCATGAGAAATGGCTCAATAACTGTAGCCATATTTTTAGTTTTTTGAGAAACTTCGTCCTCAAAAAAGGTGGCCACACCAGAGAGCATTTCAGAAATTTTTCCAGTTTCCTCGCCTACCGCCAACATTTCTGAAAGAAATGGCGGGTACAAGTCTTCACGTTCAACAAACACAACAGACATCGGCGAACCCTTTTCAATATTTTTTTCCGCAACCAACAAAACCTCTTTGTAATATGAATTTTGCAAAACATCGCTCGTAATGCTAACTGCACTCGTTACAGAAACTCCCGCTGAAAGTAGAGATGATAATGTGCGCGCGGTACGAGCGGTATTGGTTTCTTTTACCAAAGTGGAAATGAGCGGTATCCGGAGAATCGCAAAATCAAAAACTCTTCGGCCAATAGTTGTTTTCAAAAAATAATAGAGAGAAACAAAAAATAATATAAGGCCCCCGAAAGCGAGGAGGGTGTGATCTCTAAGAAAATCACTGATAGTGATAATAATCTGTGTGGAAAAAGGTAATTCTGCCTTTAGTTCCTTGAATGTTTTTGTTAACGTAGGAACAACAAACGTAAGCATCAATCCTCCGATAATCAACATAACCGTCAAAATAATTGCTGGATAAATCATGGCCCCACGAATTTTTTTCTCCAAATCGTACATATTTCCCATTTGCAAGGCCACGGCCTTCAATGAGCTGGCCAAACTACCGCTCTCCTCTCCGGCTTTAACCATTGAAATAAACAGTTTCGAAAACACATTGGGGAATTCGGCCATTCCTTGACTTAAGGTTTTACCTTTTTTGATATTATCATTTAACGATAGCATCAAGTCTTGCAAACTTTTCTTTTTGCTCTGTCTCTCAATCACCGTCAGCGCGCGGGAAAGTGGCAACCCCACTTCGAGCATTGATCCCAAATTGTGAGCGAAAGTGATTTTGTCATGGGTCTTAACTTTGCCGAGAAATTTCAAATAATTCATTACGTCGAACTTTTGAGCGGGTGTAATTTCAGTAGCAGAAATCACAACATCACCAGCCTTTTTGATATTCCGATACAGGGTAAATTTATCGACGGCTTCTTGCACATCGTCGTACATTTCCCCGTTGGCTTTTTGTGCCTTAAATTTAAATTTCATAACTTCAAAACTACTCTGACACCACGCGGAACACTTCCTCAATTGTTGTCAGCCCCATCACCGCCTTGAAAATGCCGTCTTCGAGCATAGTGAGCATTCCTTCCTTGCGAGCCTGCGCCTCAATCACGTCTGATGGCGAGCCCCGCAAAATAAGCTCCTTGATACTGCTCGTCACTTTCAAAGTTTCGTGAATGCCGACGCGACTACTGTAACCGTCTTTTGATTCGGCGGAAGGTTTTGGTTTATAAAATTGAATTTTTTCCCAGATCGCATCCTTATCTACTATTTTTTCATCTTTCAATTCTTTTAAAACTCGGTTTAAATCAACTGACTTAGCGAGCGTAGCAAGCGCAGCCTTGTCCAAAAAATATTTATCCTTCACGGCGCACAATTTTCGCACCAATCGTTGCGCAATAACCACGTTCACTGTCGAAACAATCAAAAAGGGTTCGACTTTCATATCGACAAGTCGAGGAATAGCCCCTGCGGCCGAGTTGGTATGCAGTGTCGAAAGCACTAAGTGTCCAGTGAGTGACGCGTTGACTGCCAACGACGCCGTTTCATTGTCGCGAATTTCTCCCACCATCACAATATCTGGGTCCTGTCGCACAAGAGAACGCAATCCCGATCCAAAGGTAAAACCAATTTCAGGCTTTACTTGCGTTTGATTGACCCGAGCCATTTGATATTCGACAGGATCTTCAATGGTGGAAATGTTAACCTCTGGGGTATTTAAAATATCGAGAATGGTGTAGAGCGTCGTGGTTTTTCCTGAACCTGTAGGGCCGGTGGTCAAAATCATACCGGTTTTTAATTTCATGCCTGCGTGAATTTTTTCCAATGATTCGCCGTGAAATCCTAGACCTTCGAGCGTAAACCCGCCAGCACTTTCTCGCAACAAACGCATAACAGTTTTTTCTCCATAATATGTCGGTAAAATAGAAACGCGGAAAGAAACTTTTTCATTTCCTAGATCAACTTTGAACCGACCGTCTTGTGGCAATCTTTTCTCATCGAGTTTCAAATTCGAAAGCACTTTGAGGCGCGCCGTGATACTGTCCCCAGCGTTTTTCGGCAGGGTCATCGTGTCGTGCAAAATTCCGTCGATTCGATACCGAACGAGCACCTGATTTTCCATCGGCTCAATGTGAATGTCCGAAGCATTTTGCAACACCGCATGTTTGAGCAAAGTATCGATAATTCGAATAACCGGCAAATCCTCCGCCATCTTTTTCAACTCATTGGCGCTCATGTTTGAGCCACCTTCTGAATCTGCGCTAATTTTTATTGAGGCTGATTCTTTCTGAATAATATCACCGAACTCCGCCTTAAGACTTTTTTGATACTGCAAAAGAACGCTTTTAATAGAAGCCGTGTCAGTCAATCGCGATAGAATCTTCAAATGAACTTTCTTTTTGATAAAGTCGATAGCCGCCAAATCATCGGTATCGAGCATGGCCACTTCCAAACTATCAGCGGTCTTTTTAAACGCCACAATGTTGTGACTGCGCGCAATCGGTTCGGGAATCATGGAGAGTACCTCGAAATCAATCTTCTGATCTTTCAAATCCACAAATGTAATCCCTAAAATATACGCTTGGATTTTCCTCAACTCGTCTTCAGTAATTTTGCCCTTACTCACCAAAATAGAACCGACGCTTTCGTCTTTTTTGTCCGCTTCTTTTTCAGTTTCTTCAAGATCAGCTTTAGTTACTAAACCGGAATCCTGAATAAAATTCCTAAATTGTTTCTCTTCGATGAACATTTGCTACTTATTATAGCAGAAAACAACCGAGCCCTTCTCCACACATAAAACCCTATTTCTTTACACAGAGCTCTCTGACAAAGTGCTCAACATTTGTAAGCACTTTTTTTGAGTCTGATTTGTGTATAAGATCGATTATGGCACTCCCAACGACCACAACGTCGGCATAAGCGGCGATTACATCAACTTGTTCTCGACGGGAAATGCCAAAACCGACCGCGACTGGAATTTTAAAGAAACGCCGAACGGTTTTTAAATACTTGGTTAAATTTGGATCCAAACTTTTTTTCGCCCCTGTAATTCCCTGCCGGGCGGAACAATAGACAAAACCTCTCGCAACGAGAGCATTTTTTTGTAACCGATCTTTTGTAGACACGGGCGCAACAACGGACAAAAGATACAATCCATTTTTTTTAGCATACCCCTCCAAATGTTCACGACTTTCTTCCTCAAGGGGCATATCGGGCACAATGAGACCTGAAATTCCTGCGACTTTTGCTTCTGTGCAGAATTTTTCCACACCATAAACAAAAACCGTATTAAAATACGCCATAAACAAAAGCGGGACACTAACTTCGCGCGATAATTTTTTAGCAACGATGAAAGCATCAGAAACTTTGGTACCTTGTTCCAGAGATTTCTCACACGCCTTCATGATTGTTGGCCCATCCGCCAACGGATCAGAAAATGGTATTTGAAGTTCAACAAAATCAGCTCCGGCTTTTGCCATAGTTTTTACGATCTCAACTGTCATTTTAAGATTGGGGTACCCGACCACTACGTGGGTCATAAGACCAACAGTTCCTCTTTTTTTTATTTCCTCTAACTTTTTATCAATAGGATTCATATATTTATTGTACTTTTGTTCGTAAAAAATCTTTGAACCCCTGGTCATTGAGAGCTTCCGTCAGAATAAAAAGATCCTTATCACCTCGACCTGAAACATTCACTACAATAATTTTTTCCTTAGAAAGTTTTGGGGCAAGTTTTATAGCGTAGGCTACAGCATGAAGCGACTCAAGCGCCGCAATAATTCCCTCTGTTCGCGCCAAGTGCTTGAAAGCTCCGAGCACTTCAATGTCAGTCGCAGAATGAAATTCAACCCTGCGTTCCTCTTTTAGATATGCCAATTGGGGCCCGATTCCTGCATAATCAAGTCCGGCCGAAATACTATGAGTTTTTTGAATTTGTCCGTCGTCATCCTGTAAGAAAAATGACTTGAAACCCTCGACAACTCCGACCGACCCGCCATTAAAACGAGAGGCGTGTTCGCCAACTTTTCTTCCTCGTCCGCCAGCTTCAACACCAAAAAGTGTAACCGACGCGTCAGCTAGAAATTCATTAAAAATTCCCATTGCGTTACTTCCACCACCAACACACGCAATAATATAATCAGGTAATTTTCCTTCAGCTTCTACAATCTGTTTTCGAACTTCCCTCCCAACCACCGCTTGAAAATCTCTGGTCATCGAAGGATATGGGTGTGGTCCCACCACTGAACCTAAAAGATAGTGACTGGTTGTAACATTCTCAATCCAGTCCTTAAGCGCAGCGTTCACCGCATCTTTCAAGGTCTTCGAACCAAACTCAACAGGAATAACAGTGGCGCCTAGTTGCTCCATCAAAAAAACATTCGGTCGTTGGCGAGCCATATCCGTTGCGCCCATAAAAACTTTGCATGAAAATCCAAATTTAGCCGCTACAGTTGCCGTAGCAACACCATGCTGTCCCGCTCCAGTTTCTGCAATCAGAGTAGTTTTACCCATGCGTTTAGCGAGAAGCGCTTGGCCGATGCAGTGAGTAATTTTGTGCGCCCCGGTAATATTAAGACCTTCATTTTTAAAATAAATTTTCGCGCCACCAAGTTTTTCGGTTAAATTTTTAGCGAAAGTTAATGGCGTTGGTCTACCAGAAAACGTTTCAAGGTGATACTCAAATTCTTTTTTAAATTCTGGATCTTTTTTGGCTTTTTCATACTCAGCCTCAAGCTCTTCGAGTGCGGGAATAAGCATTTCGGGAACGTAGCGTCCACCAAATTTTCCAAAATGTCCGTCAAATTTTTCTTTTGTTTTTTTCATTTTGTTAATTAACCTATAGTGGTTTAATTTAAAAATAAGCCCTCCCCAATTTTGCAGCGAGGTGCAAAATTGGGGAAAGACTTTGTACATATCTGTCACGCATACT
Source organism: Patescibacteria group bacterium (assembly GCA_040390045.1). Classification (NCBI taxonomy): domain Bacteria; species Patescibacteria group bacterium. The sequence continues at coordinate 5,278 of JAZJZC010000002.1, read as the reverse complement.
TCGGTTTACCGCAGCCGAAACATACCCAAGTGTGACCGCTACCAAACTCAATGGAAAAATTTTCTTCTCCTCGTTGGTCAGCAGTGAAAGTGCTGCAATGCTTGCAAAACACAAGGATATGATAACATTTCGGACACCTCACGTGTCCCGTGTCGAGTATTTCAAACTCAAATGTCCTGGGCTCGCTGTCGCAAGAACAAAGAACTGCGTGGATTGAGAAACCAGAATGTGGTATCTCGTGTAATGTGAGTGCGCTCATATTAAAGAACTTTTTGAGAACGATTTTTGTTTACCATCTACCAACCCGTCGATCGTGATCTTTTTCTGGCAGAACTTTTGGAGGTCACTGTTTTGCACCTAAGACATTGCAACAGTGGTTCCGAAGTTGGCCTAGTCAACCAAGTGCCGCCCGATGGATCAGTCTGACCAACCCTTACAAATTCTGTTTCCATCTGACAGGATACACAGAACTTGCGGAAGGGCTCATTTTTTTCATTCATAGAGAACTGCCTTTCGTTGTTGTTGAGAAAACAAAAATCCCGTCCTCAATACCGCAACAATGTTGCGATGCTAAGGACGAGATTTACTTCCTTCGATTTCTCTCAGGATAAATTACCCGTGGTGCCACCCTGCTTTGTCATGGAACATGAACCATAGAACATGGAGCATGACCAAAACCTTATTGACTCAGACTCCCTCGCTTGCGCTCGGAACGACATCAATTTTCCCTTGGTTACGGAGGACACCGGACCTGCACTTGCGCACAGGCCATCCGCCAAGCTTCCGCCCAGCAACCTAGCCCCAACCCCCTGATTCAGCGTCTTTCCGCGTTTGTTCCGCGCAAATCCGCATTCCTTCAGAGGAACTAGATATGGATATTGTGATTTTCAACCTAAATCAATCGTACCAGCTTCTCAAAAACTGTCAACTTCACAGTTCTAGCTTAGCTTTAGCTTTTAATTGTTGATCAACCAATTAGTATCCTCTGTCAAAAGGGTATATGCCTTACCGTTTACATATTTTGGATGCAACGCGGCCAATTCTTTGAGGAAAAGTTTACCGAGAATTTTATCGAGCGCGGGTACGTTGTTCCCTAACTTTTTTACGATAATGGTTGAAGCTTTAACTTGAAGTATCAAACTGTCTCTAGTTGATTTGTTAGTAATCCAACCAAGTGTGTAGGCGCGTTCGATATCGGAAATGAGACTGGCGGGTGTGGCGATAATTCTAAATTGAGTTGACGATGCAATAGCGTTGCCGGCGAAATCGGTTGAGCTTGCAAAGAACGAGTGATCACCGAGTTTTTCATAAAACAAATCAACAGCATCAGTATTTTTAACTTTTCTGGTGTCAAAAGCTAAACCAAACATAGAAACTCCGGAAAAATTATCACTCGAAGTGGCGTTTACAACAATTGAGTCCGAACGAAGATAGTCCTTCTGCACCGGCGAAATAATTTTAATTGTTGGCGCAGTTTTATCTATTTTAAAAGTAACAATTTGCTCCTGCTCATTATTGCCCGCTTTATCAGTAGAGAAAAATTTGAGTGTATGCAAACCTTCAGTGGAAATTAAAATTGACATGGACGCACTGTACATTTGAAACCCAGCACCATCGAGATTGTATTTAGTCTCCAAAACGCCAGAGGTGTTACTTTCCTGACCTGAAACAACCGGATCGCTCGCTGAAAGCCTGACCGTAACATCACTTCGATAAAAACCAGCGCTTCCCACAACACCCGAAATTGTAGAAGTGGAAATTGGTAACGTGACATCTTGTGATTGTTCAGAATTTAAAATAGCTGACGTGGGAATAATTTCTGGATTTCCATCGTGGTTGGTGTCGAAAGACAAAACAGTTTCCCCTACGGCTTCTCCCACCGCAATACCCCCACTCGCGCCTTGTGTTACGGGAATATTTACAAACGCTTGCGTCTCTCCGGGCTGGCCACCATCTATCTTTTGGTCTTTGAACGTGAATGTTCCATCTCCAGTGCCCGTAAGACCAATTGTGTAGGTTTGCCCCGCATCATCGGGAAGAAAAATAAATTTATGCTCGCCCATTATCTGATAATCAGCTCCTGGAATATCATTTTGGATACTGCCGTCAGAGGCAAGCCCTGCGTGATTACCCACTTCGTCAGTAATTGCAATCGAAACCGGGCTAAAAATTCCAAACCAATGTCCGTGAAGTTCGCATTGTGTTGGATCATCTTCAAGCTCTGGCTTCGAAATCACTTTGCCACCAACAGGGAGTGCGCCGCCGGTTATAATATTTACAATTTTCTGCCGAACACCATCAGCGCTCAGCATTTTCCCATGTTCAACCTTGGGCGCATAAAAAAGATGATCGTCATAAACTGGCAAGCTTTCGGCACTGGTCATTGGCACCGTCCCGTCCCCTGTCGTATCATCAGTTTGATACAAAACAGTTTGCCCATCATTTTTTCTGAACTCTTTTATTGTAGAAAGAGTTCCACTTTTACACCCGACAATAGAATACGCATCGACTCCTGCGTTGCGTGGGTCCGAATAATCAAAAATACTTGAATGCAACGCAACTGCATTAGTTACCGCCAAAGAATTGAGGCCGTGATCTGACACCAAAAAGTCTTTTACCTCGCTGAAACTTAAATCTTTTTCTGAATTATGTGGAAAATTGTAGGTAAAAATTTTAATGTAACTGCCGTTGTTAGTAACATAGCTTTCACTCGGCGCAAGTTCATACGCCACAGGCAAATTTGCTGAAATTTTCTTCATCTCTTCATCGGCTAAAAATGGGATTCCGAAATTGTCACCTTGAAGCAGAGTTTTGACGGCTTTTGGTGCGCCAAGATTTGGTACACCAACAAAAACCGCTTTGTCGATGGAATGGCCGCTGAGATTATTTTCAATATATTTTTTGACGATCAATCCGCCTGTGCTGTGAGCAATAATATCTACCTTATCACTACCCGTAAGTGTTTTAATGTCTTCAATTTTCTGTTGGAGTAAATCAACATTGGTTTTCCCATCGGGATAATTTCCCGTTACCCCATAGCGCCAATCGTATGGGAAAGTGAATAAGGTCGAAGTTGCCGATTCCCCTTCGGTGTAGCCTTGGGATTGGAGGTCTTTAATAAGGCCATCGGTATAATTATAAAAAGTGCTTGGCTTGCCAACCACGTCACCCACAATCAAATTTGTATCTATTGGCGTTAAGTTGTTTTTAAATTGAAGTGGGTCCATAAATTGATCCCCAACGTCAATTAAATTGTGATTTAAATCTAACCACAACCTTCCCCCATCTTTTTCAAGATTAGTCCCCAATATCCCCGGCACAATCAAAACTGGAGTTTTTTCAACTTGTTTTGTGTTTGTAAAAGTACATTCAATAGAACTGTATTGACGCGCAATAATGGCAAGTCTTCCATTAACAAAAGAAGTTGTAACATTCGGGTTGTTACTGCTACAAGTCACATCTGTATTTTTCCACCCTTCCAAGGAGTTCTCCGTAAGATAATAATGGTCACCATCTCCAGTTACATGAGAATACAAACTTGAACCAGTTCCACTTTCGGTTTGAACACTAAACTGATCATTAAGATATGGAAGGGCATTACCAGCTGGAGTGGCTAGTATGTGAAAATTAAAATTGTCATCTCCGCCAACAGCAACCTTATTGATTGTGATATTAAAAAATGGAAATGCAATAAAAGCATGAGCAGATGAATATAAAAATAAAGAGAAAAGAATTGCGAAAACAAAAAGAAGCTTTTTATTCATTAAATTTTAATAACTAATAAACTTGAACACTAGCTTAAGTTTAAAAGATATTAAATTGTTGTCAACTGTTGATAACAATAAATATCTTTTCATACTTAAGTTGAAAAAAAACCTCTTTCTGGGGGGGGTAGACTTTGGGCAACAAATCGTCAGCTAAAAATCTAAGCGATATTAAAAACTAATTCCATGACGCAACGAGTATCCGAAAAAAAAGAGACAGGTGGTAATTATCAAGGTTACCGATAACACAAAAATTATAAAAAATCTTAAAGGAGTGGGCAATTTTGATTTAAACACCGGAATTAAGCTAGATATTAGGCCTATTGATTGAAAGGCTAATATAGATAGTAAGGAACCTATGTTGTCTGAATTCGTTAAAAAATTTGGTCTTAAAATTTTTATATTATTACTATTTTGTAAAAAATCAAAAACTAAATTTACAACCGGGCTCCACAACACCTCCGGCACCACAAACATCGCAACCGATACCCAAAGCCAAATTTTTTGAAGTTTAGTCATAAAATTATTGTTAAACATTATCAACTTATTTTGTACCCTAAGTTTACGCCAATGAAACTCAAAGTAAAATGTGGATAACTTCTACCTTTCGCCTAACCTGACCTTTCTTTTGGAGTTTCATAAATCTTTGTTGTTCGTGTATAATATCAAACATGGTAGTCGAAAAACTTCAAAAATTGGGTCTTTCGGGCAAAGAGGCGCTTATCTACAAAGCCCTTTTCGAACTCGGCAGTTCGGTAGTAACTGACGTGGCAGAACGAGCTCAAATCAATCGCAGTACCGCCTATGTGTTAATCGAATCTCTTTCAAAAAGGGGTCTTGTAAGTGTTTCTGAACGTCGCGGTATTAAGATCTTCTCCCCTGTCGCACCAGAGCGGTTAACAAAAATCGCCGAAGCTCGATTTAAGGAAGCCAGTGAAGTTTTAAAAATCGGCAAGGAAATTTCCGCTGATCTTCAAAAATTATCTCGCCCAGAAAAAACCTCCAGCAAAACAGCGATGAATGTTTTTGAGGGCGTTGAGGGTATTAAAACTGTCTACAAACAAATACTTTCAGCAAAAGGTCACGCCAATACAGTGATTGCAATCACAAACGAAAAAACTTCCGGTGGAAAACCATTCGATTTACAAACTTACTTTGAAAAGGGTCCTGCCTCACGAATCGTGTTGCGGGACAGTGCACTGACCAGAGAAAAACTACAACAAATGAAAATTTCGAAAAACCAGGAAGTTTTACTGGTTCCAGAAATTGATGGAGACTATCTGCTTTCAGTGTATGGAAATACTGTGGCTTTTATTTCTCCTGCTGATAAAACCTCTTTTGTGGCCGAAGATTCTGGTTTCGCCAGAGCAATCAATCAACTTTTCTCACTGACCGCTCAAAAAGCTTACATTTGGGACGCGAAAAAGGGTTCGAGTACTTCACAAAGTAACGCTGAAAAAAATAACAAGGCTTTGGTGCACGCGGAAAAAAGATTTTGGAATGGGAAATAGCTC